>DAORKK010000231.1:0-4671 GCA_035439525.1 Chitinophagaceae bacterium | reverse complement strand
TATCTTTGTCAAAACAGCTGTTACATGACCACCTGGACACTCAAGAAATTCGACGAACTCACTCCACATGAACTTTACTCGATCCTTCAATTAAGAAGTGAAGTATTTGTAGTGGAGCAGAACTGTGTGTACCAGGATATGGACAATAAAGATCTATACGCCTGGCACCTGATGGGTTGGGACAGTAATACACCTGGCCGGAAATTGCTGGCGCATACCCGGTTATTACCACCGGGCATATCCTATACTGAGTCTTCGATCGGACGGGTCGTGAGTTCTCCCTCCGTAAGAGGAAAAGGGATTGGTCGTGAACTCATGCAGAAATCGATTGAGTATATATATACATTATATGGTACCGGTCCTATCCGTATCGGCGCCCAGTTGTATTTAAAAACATTCTATTCTTCGCTTGGATTCCTGCCGGAAGGTGAAATTTATCTTGAGGATAATATCCAACATATCATTATGTATTTACCCTGAGTCTTCGTAAAAACACGAAGTAGAACCGCTTTAATTCTGGTCAAAATCAAAAAAACCGGTTAAAAAATTAGCCGAGTACTTTACTATTCATCTACCTTAGTTCTCGAAATCCAATAGTAGAAAACCAGAAATCTGATACCAATGAGAACAAGTTTACTCAAAGTGCGGCTGTCCGCGCTAGTCTGCTTCCTTGCAGTCTTTTCTTTTTCCTCACAGGCACAATCTATCACAACAGGTAATGGCAAAGTTGAAATCGGTCTTGGCATAGGCCCGATGTTCTTCCTTGGCGACCTGGGTGGCAGTGCAGGTGTGGGTAAGACATTTATTAAAGACCTTGATTTACCACTGACCAAATTGAACAAAGGGCTGTACCTTAACTACTACCCTGCTGAGTGGTTTGGTTTACGTCTGGCCGGTAACCTCGGTTATGTTTCAGGCGATGATGCCCAGGCCCCTTCAAAAGGAGGTGCAGAAATGGATCGCCGGGAACGGAATCTTAATTTCCGCTCCAAAATCAGCGAAGCTTATGTGGCTGCTGAAATTTATCCGACTTATTTCCTTGAAAAATATGATGGCCTTGCCGGCAAACTCCGCCCCTATTTACTGGCGGGTGTAGGTGTCTATCATTTCAATCCGGAAACCAAGGATGTGGATGGCAGCTGGGTTAAAACAGCACCCCTTCGTTTAGAAGGACAGGGATTTGCCGAATATCCGGACAGCAAACCTTATAAGCTGACCCAGAAAAATGTGTTGGGCGGATTTGGTATAAAATATTATGTAAAAGAAAACATGTATCTCGGATTCGAGATCCTGCACCGTAAATTATTTACCGATTATGTAGATGATGTCAGCAACGACTACTATATCGATCCGATTCATTTTGACCAGTATCTTCCCGCCGCTGATGCGGTGAAAGCAAGAAGGTTGTACTACAGGGGTACTTACAGTTTCCCGTCTACCCGACCATACGAAGAATTTGCAGAAAGAGGCGATCCCAAACAAAACGACGCTTTCTTCTCCAGCATCTTCCGTCTTGGCTGGCGACTGGGTGGCAACAGTAACCTGAAGCACCTGAAATGCCCGGTGTTTTACTGATCGTACCGCTTAATACCGAACCACTATGAAACCCTTTTTAACTGTCCGCAGCCTGGCGGGAATGGTGATACTCACCGGACTCCTCATTGCTGAACCGGCTTTCGCCTCCGGCAAACCTTACCGTAAACCAATAACAGTAAGCAATAGCCCGGAAGAGGAAATACCGGCCAAAAAAGAAAAAGGCAAATCCAGAAATTTTACTTCCCTGAACAATTCAGCTGTCAAAATTCATCCGGCTGCCGTAAAGCGTGAAATGCACGTGGTAGCCAAAGAAAATGACGGTGTTGAAGTAGACTTCTTTGTGTTTGACCTGCAGGGCACCATTATCCAGCATTATAAAATGAAGCCGAAAAGCCATTATAAGCTGAGTGGCCTGCGAAAAGGAAAATATTCATTCAGTGTTTTCCAGGGAGATGCGGAAACCGCCTCCGGGAAATTTGAAATACGCTAAAACCGAATGCCGTCCCGAAAAGCGGCAGGGAGATTAATAAAATCTGATACCTGGTTGAATAAACCTAATCCGTTCTCTATTGGTACTCTCATTTGTATACAATTTTATTAAGTTACTCTCTGCCCTGCTTTCGGGAATTTATCAACCCTGAGCTCTTTTAATTGTCATAACTAAGAAACCCGAAAGGTATTATCCGGATTATTTTTAATTCAGGTAACCAGGCAGGGAAATTGTCTAAATCCAGTATCCTGCAAAACCAGGAACCCCTAAGCTGTAAATTTTTACAATCACTTCCTGCCTTTACCTTCTGGGAAAAAAAAGTACGAAGTACGAGGTACGAAGTACGGGAAGCCGCTGTTTAGTGGCTTTTGTTGTTTTTAGTCGGTTTATAAAAAGCTGAGAGCTACGAGTTGCGAGTTGCGAGCAAACAGCCCCTCCTAAGAAATTTGATCCTGAAGATTGGTATGAATCTCGTTTTACGAAATCTGGCTCGAAACTCATGCCTCTTCCCTCGTACCTTTTCTCCAGATTCCCCTAAATCAGGGATATTTTCACTGATAATCAACATATAACTTTGTTTCGTATACGTTTTTAAAAAAACTAGCTTAAATTAGTCACTATAAGCAGTAAGGCGTCCCGGAGCCTGAACCGGGGGCGAATGCCGAAAAGCCAGACGAGTAGGCCTTCAACCAAAATCATGCAATTATGAACTTAATTGAAAGAGCAAAAAACATTTTGATGACTCCTAAAACAGAATGGGATGTCATTAATGGAGAAGAAGCAAATGTTCCGGCTATCGTTACCGGCTATGTGCTGCCTCTTGCCGGGGCTGCAGCAGCAGCTGCATTTATTGGATACGGATTTGTTGGTGTAAGCTACTTTGGAATTACAGTCAGAGGTATTGACTGGGGTATATACCAGGCTATAAGTGTCCTTGCCGGAGCTTTAATCGCTGTATTTGTGAGTGCCCTGATAATTGATGCACTTGCACCGAGTTTCGGCTCTGAAAAGAATTTCGGAAAATCTGTTCAGCTGGTGGCATATACCTGGACACCAGCATGGGTCGGTGGCCTGTTTTCAATTCTTCCGGCTATTGCAATTATTGGAAGTCTTGCCGCATTATATGGATTTTACCTGCTTTATGTTGGGTTACCTGTATTGAAGAAAACACCGGAAGATAAGAAAGTGATGTACTATGTAGTTTCATTACTTACAATCTTTTTTGTATTTATTATTATTGGTGTAATTATGAGCAGGCTGCTGATGCCCGCTTTCGGACTTTCTTACGGTACAGGCAGATTTAATATCGGCATGTAAGTCATTTATAAATTATAAAAAAAAGACCAGCATACAGCTGGTCTTTTTTTTTATAATTCCATTTTCAGATATTGTGCCGTATAGCTTTCCTTATTCTTTACCAACTCCTCGGGTGTTCCTTCGAACAACACTTTACCTCCCCCATCGCCGCCTTCCGGACCGATATCAATCACATGATCGGCCACTTTGATCACATCCATATTATGCTCAATCACCAACACGGTATTGCCGCGGTCCACCAGTTTGTTCAGTACCACCAGCAAATGCCGTATATCCTCAAAGTGAAGCCCGGTTGTGGGCTCATCCAGGATATAAAAAGTTTTTCCCGTATCCCGCTTGGCCAGTTCTGTAGATAATTTCACCCGCTGCGCTTCACCTCCGCTAAGGGTCACTGCCGACTGACCGAGTGTGATATAGCCCAGCCCTACTTCTTCCAGGACTTTGATCTTCCGGTACAGATAAGGCACCGGTTGGAAAAATTCCACCGCTTCTTCCACCGTCATCGCCAGCACATCCGCAATGGATTTCCCTTTGTAACGGATTTCCAGTGTTTCGCGGTTATACCGTTTGCCATTGCATTTTTCACAATGAACATATACATCGGGCAGAAAATTCATTTCAATGACCCGCATACCCCCTCCTTCACACACGTCACAACGCCCGACCTTTACATTAAAGGAGAAACGGCCCGCATTATATCCCCGGATCTTTGATTCCGGCAGGGAAGCAAACAAGGTCCTGATCTCGGTAAAGAATCCACAATACGTGGCAGGATTACTTCGCGGGGTACGTCCGATCGGCGACTGGTCAATCTCAATTACCTTATCAATCAGTTCAAGTCCCTTGATGGATTTGTATTCCAGCGGGGTCATCTTCGAACCGAATGCATGTTTGGACAGAATCGGGTATAAGGTTTCATTGATCAATGTTGATTTGCCGCTTCCACTTACCCCGGTTACACAGATAAATTTTCCCAATGGAAATTTCACATCCACTTTCCGCAGATTATTTCCCGATGCCCCCTTCAGTTCAAGGAATTTTCCCGTGCCTTTCCGTCGCGCTGCCGGCACTTCAATCCGATGATGACCATTCAGGTAACCGGAAGTCAGGGTATCCAGTTTCAATAAGGCTTTGGGGTCGCCCTGTGCCACAATCCTTCCACCATGAAAACCGGCTTTGGGACCAATATCGATCAGGTGATCCGCTGCGAGCATAATATCCTTATCATGCTCCACCACGAGTACACTGTTTCCGATATCCCGAAGATTTTTCAATGCCTCGATCAGCCGGTGATTATCCCGCTGATGCAATCCGATAGATGGTTCATC
>DAORKK010000230.1:0-4678 GCA_035439525.1 Chitinophagaceae bacterium | reverse complement strand
AAATCGGTTTTATCAGTACTTCAGAAAGTTTCATCTGAATTCAATTTATTTGTTTCTAAAATCTCTTTTTCTTGTCATCCTGAGTCTGCCTGTCCGGTAGGCAGGCTTGCCGAAGGATGTTTGCCGGAGTATGATTAAGCTTCTGCTTTCTCATCATCGGCGAAAATCTTTGCCGCACTTTCTGTCAGGATCAGCACTTCTGAATTTACAATATCGTAGGTGTTGATATCACTCAGCAGCATTCCGAGTACAGAAGGTACATTGCGCAGGGACAATTCCACATTGTCATTGTATTCCGGCTGCACAAACATGACTTTCTTATCGGCTACTTTCAGGCTGCTCATGATGTCCATAAAGCTCTTGGTCTTCGGGGCATCCATATTGATATCTTCAACAACCATGATCGCGTTCTCTTTTGCTTTATAACTCAGCGCAGAGATCTTGGCCAGGTCTTTTACCTTACGGTTCAGTTTGAAATCATACGCGTGCGGCTTAGGACCGAAGATCGTACCACCACCCTTATATAAAGGGTTACGGATATTACCTTTACGGCTTCCACCGGTACCTTTCTGACGGTGCAGTTTACGGCTGGCACCTTTCACCTCAGCACGGGTCTTTACTTTGTGTGTACCCTGACGCTGAGCGGCGAGGTATTGTTTAACAGCCAGGTAGATTACGTGATTGTTAGGCTCTGCTCCGAAGATCTCCTCCGGCAGTTCCACTGATCTGCCTGTTGCTGTACCTTTCGTATTTAAAACTTCGACTTTCATTTTCTGGTATTTATTGACTCACCCGGGATAATCACCCCCGGCGGGTAATGAATTATTTCTGAATTAATACAATTGAACCGATATGACCCGGTACGGAACCACTGACAAGGATGTAATTCTTTTCAGCAAAGATTTTCACCACTTTCAGCCCTTTCATTTTCACGCGGTCATTACCCATACGGCCGGCCATACGCACTCCTTTCATTACACGGCTCGCATCTGAGGAGTTACCAAGTGAACCCGGAGCACGCTGACGGTCATGCTGACCGTGTGACTGCTGTCCCACACCATGGAAACCATGACGTTTAACCACACCCTGGAAACCTTTACCTTTTGTGGTACCAACCACTTCAACTTTATCGCCTTCTGCGAAAATGTCGAGGGTTACGGTTTCACCGATATTTTTTTCAATCGAAAAATTTCTGAATTCTTTTGTAAAGCGCTTTGGAGCAGTTTGCGCTTTTGCGAAGTGGTTCACTTCTGATTTAGTGGAGTGCTTTTCTTTTTTGTCGCCAAAAGAAAGCTGGAGCGAGTTGTAACCGTCAGACTCAATCGTCTTAACCTGGGTCACTACACAGGGACCGGCCTCAATGATCGTACAGGCCGTCTGTTTACCTGAGGGATCGAAGATGCTGGTCATCCCAATTTTTTTCCCAATAATACCTTTCATGTTTGTGATTTTATGCCTCAAGGTTATTGGGACATTCTTCGGAGTATCAGGAGACGGCGTGTCACCTGACTTTTCGAAGGGTCAATCCCCGTTCGCCACCGACCTTTTCCTTTATGGGGAAGTACCAGCGGTAAACAAACCCTGAATGGCTTGTTTTATGTTTATAAGCCAGAGCTCTTTTCCTTGCCTTCCAAAGCTTCAGCGAAGGAGGGCCCTTCGGTTAGCATGCGGAATTCCAGTTGAGAGAATAGCAATTACTTAAATACAAATTATAAGAACTAAGTTGGATCTGTACAGAACACAGGGTACTACGCTTTGATCTCTACTTCCACACCACTGGGCAGGTCAAGCTTGCTCAGGGCATCCACCGTACGGCTGGATGAAGTATAAATATCCAGCAGACGCTTATGCGTAGCCAGCTGGAACTGCTCACGACTCTTTTTATTTACGTGCGGGGAACGCAATACCGTAAAAATCTTCCGGCGGGTAGGCAGGGGAATTGGACCTGTTACCACGGCTCCGGTACTACGTACCGTTTTGACGATCTTTTCTGCAGATTTATCTACCAGGTTGTGATCGTACGACTGTAATTTGATTCTGATTCGCTGAGACATGTGTAAAAACCCAATTTTCTTTTGGGAGTGCAAAGGTAAGGGCGAAGGCTATACCTTCCAAATACTTATGAAAGAATTTTAGGCCCTGTGGAGAAACTCTTTTCCCCAGCTGTGGATTAATCCAGTTTCCGGAGCTTTATCGCCAGGGTGGCAAAGCCGTTTAACTCAACATGCTCGACCTTAAAATTATGATTTCCAGATAGATGCAATTTTATTTTTCGATTGGGCGACTCATCAAAACTGTACCGGGAAGGCTCCCATTCGTCCAGGATTATTTTGCCATCCAGGTACACTCTTACAGCGTCATCCCAGGTTACTGACAGCTCATACTCCCCATCCGGGATATTTGCCTGCCCGTTTGCCAGGGTGATGAATTGCTGAAACTGCTTCTCCCCCGCCCTGATACCACCCCACCAGGCATAGTCCAGTTTATCGGCAATTTCGGACTTTACAGGTGTTTGCTGATCCAGCCGCATCAATCGTTCGGGAAACCTGACCGGATTGGTCAGCGAATCATAAGTGAACCAGTTTACCTCCCAACGGATAGGCTGGAAAAACCGGCGGAACTGAAAACGATAAGGCTTTCCAGCTATCACCCTTTCCCCGAAAGGCGTCTGAACCTCCTGACCGGTATATTCCAGTTCGATCAGGATATCTGTCCGCTCACCGCTCCCTTTCCGGGCAGTAATTTTTGCTGGGACCTCCCCGTTTACAGCGGATACCCCCACCACACCGTAATATTTTCTGATCTTCCATTTTCCGGAAGGACCCAGAATATCAAATTGCATCAGCCCGGATGTATCCGTGGGATTGGTATTCCAGATAATGGGACTGCGGAAATCGTAGGGGCCCCATTCTGTAATGAGAATATTTTTTCGTCCAGACAGTGCACTGTCTGGGATTCGCCCGGAGGGCTTTTTAACCTGGAGAAATCTGTCCGGCCACAATACATGCACTTCCCTGATAATTGGCCTGGAAGCTGTATCGTTGTTATAATAGTCCCCCCAATTACGTATTGAGCTATCCGTTAAAATCCAGTTGGGATTATCATTATCGATGTAATTATCTGTAATGGTAATACTATCAGACAACGTGAAATTCCAGGCCTTACGGTTCTTCCGGAAATAATTATGCCCGATATAAAACCCATGACTCCGGGTATCCCTCTTTTGCGCATATACCCAATCAGCAGGCTGTGATTTCCTGGCCCATATTTTTATCGCTTCTTTATTATTGCTGAATTCATTTCCCATAATTATATTTTCCTGTCCATGCTCAATGGCAATACCAATTCGGTTATTGTCAAACAGGTTATTCTGTATAAGTGAACGGTAACTATAGCCGCCCCAGATACCATGATCACATTCCCTGATAATATTATGATGGATTTTATTTCTGCTGAACGTGACCTCTATACCATTCGTTGGCGCATAAGAAAAATCATTCCCAAACAGCCAGTTATCATTACATCCGCCTTCTCCGCTGTCCATGGTGGTTTGACCGGCCCACAGAAAAAAACCATCGCCCCCATGTGTTACCGTGTTGTATAAAAACAGGTTGTTGTTGCATTGTTCAAATACCAGGATACCGGCACTGTCCTGTCCGCGATTATATACCCCATGACTATATCCACGCACGTTAAAGATGAGCCGGTTATTCACCACATTGCAATCACTGCTACGATACATTCCAATACCAATACCTGAGTTAAACGAAAAATCATTTCCTGCAATAAACGCACTGTCACAACCGGTCATCATAAGTGCGTTTTGTCCGCCGGTAACCCTGCAACCCTTCACAACCGCTTTATCACAATTCCGCAGGTACATCGCCGCTCCATACCGCAGCCATTCATCTTTTTCATTATGATGATAGCTCATCCAGTCGGAGATATCTTCTTTCTCCTGGGTACTGTTGAGGTGTTGCCGGTAATTATAACTGAAGTCACAATTTTCCAGGGTGAGCTGTTCCACATTCCGCGCCAGCAAAGCCACTTTGTAGCCATTGGCTTTCAGATTGCGGATAGTGACTTTTTTAGCATTCCGGATCAGCAGCGCAACGCCAAAAAAAGCATCCGGCATTTTCCCATTGCTTCCTTTCAGTTCTGCCTGGTTAAAATCAATGATCAGGTTATTCCCTTCAATGAGAATTAATGAAAGACTGGTATCAGCAGGCGCATCCAGTTGATAGGTCCCTTTTTTGATTTTCTGACTATGGGTGATGCGTAATCCGGCCTTCAGCGTAATCTCCTGGGCTGAAATCGTTGTTGTACATAAAATCAGCAAACCGCTCAGAATTCGTTTTGTCATCTTTTTAAGTTTACTTGCAATCATATCAACCATTATGCATCAGGTAACATCCCGTTTCCGCTGGCTCAAGTTAGCACTTAAAATAGTGGTGTCCGGAGCCTGTATCTGGTATATTTCAGGAAAAGTTGATATTGGCCAGGCCCGGAAATTGCTCACGCAGGCAGATTGGTTTTACGGCTTGCCGGCACTGCTCTTGTTCGTTCTTTCCAAACTGGTCTCCGCCATCCGGTTACAGGTATATTTCAGCAACATCCGGCTCCCAATCAGCCTACGTGACAATACCCGGCTCTACTGGCTGGGCATGTTTTACAATCT
>DAORKK010000229.1:0-4718 GCA_035439525.1 Chitinophagaceae bacterium | reverse complement strand
GCTTTTTCTGTCACCCTTATCGGCTTCGATTTTCAGGTGTACATGCTTCTCTTCACCGGCATGGAAATAACCGAGAGTATGGGCTTTTTCATGGGGCGGATGCATCGCCACTTTTTTATTCGTACGTACTTCTTTACTTCCGATATACATCGGCACATCGGCCTCCTGGCTTTTCAGTTCCGCCAATACTTCCTTTAATCGTTTCTTTTCAGGAGATCCGGGTCCGTAATTCAGCACCGGTTCATTGACCGGCATCGGGTATGAAAAAGTTCCAAAACTCATAGTACTGATTTATTAAGTAAAGGTAGATAGTTTGTTATGGAAACGCACGGCCGGTTATTCACCGGTTTCCTTCTCACTCATCAGGTAAGCCTTGATAAATCCATCCAGTTCTCCGTCCATCACCGGCTGCACATTGCCCACTTCGTAATCGGTACGGTGGTCTTTGATCATTTTATAGGGATGGAATACATAGCTGCGGATCTGGCTGCCCCATTCGATCTTTTTCTTTTTGGCATTGGTGGCATCTTTCAGCGCATTCCGTTTCTGCAATTCCATTTCATACAAGCGGCTGCGAAGCATCTGCATGGCCAGTTCACGGTTACCCAGCTGACTCCGGTCCTGCTGACATACCACCACGATCCCCGTAGGAATGTGGGTGAGCTGTACCTTGGTCTCCACTTTGTTTACATTCTGTCCGCCCGCGCCCCCGCTTCGGGAAGTCTCCATTTTCACATCTGCCGGGTTGATTTCGATATTGATCGTATCATCTACCATGGGATAGACGTACACACTCACGAAGGACGTATGGCGGCGGGCATTGCTGTCGAATGGTGAAATACGGACCAGGCGGTGTACGCCGCTTTCGGCTTTGAGGAATCCGTAAGCAAAGGGACCTTCAAACTGCAGGGTGCAGGTTTTGATCCCGGCGCCATCGCCCCATTGCCAGTCCATTTCGGTGACTTTCCAACCCTGCTTTTCCCCGTACATGCGGTACATCCGGGCGAGCATTTCGGCCCAGTCCTGGCTTTCGGTACCGCCAGCACCGGAATTGATTTGCAATACGGCCGGCAGTTCATCCTCCGGTTCATTGAGGGTGGCTTTGAATTCCGCATCATCGAGTAAGGCAATGGCCTGCTCGTACGCCTCTTTGGTTTCCTCCTCGGTGGCATCGCCCCCTTTCCAGAACTCAAACAAGACGGCAAAGTCTTCCACCCCGGCCTCCGCTGTTTCATACAGCTTCACCCAGTACTCGTTTAATTTGATGCTTTTGAGAATTTCTGTCGCACGCTTGTTGTCGTCCCAGAAGCCCGGGCTCAGCGACAGTTGTTTGTCTTCGGCTATCTTATATTGTCGGTTAGCGACGTCAAAGAAACCTCCTTATCCCGGCAATGCGGGACCGCATATCCTGTAATTTTTCGATTGTCATAGGGCAAATATAGGGGAAATGCTGCTGTTTGCCTTTATTTTAAACAGTAGGGACAACGCCTCATTAATGTTTTCCGATACCTGATATTTTCCGAACTTTATCGCAGTAACACAAACCAATAATTATGAAGCATTATTTTTTCCTCCTATTGAGCAGCCTGGCGCTGGTCAGTACTTCCTGTAACAATAACACGGAAGACAAAAACGAAACCGCCATGAAAGAGCCCGTCATTAAAACCGAAGCCCTCACCTATTCTTCTGAAAACAGCATGGACAGCCTGGTAATGGATGGCTATATTGCCTGGGACAGCAGTATAACCGGCAAGCGGCCTGTGGTATTGGTGGTACATGAGTGGTGGGGGATGAATGATTATATCAAACGCCGGGTGCGTGAGTTGGCCGGATTGGGTTACCTGGCGATGGCTGTTGACTTTTACGGCAATAATAAAAGAGCGGATAATCCTACTGATGCCGGCAATCTGGCCGGACCTTTTTATAAAGACCCACAGATGGCCAAGGCCCGTTTTGATGCGGCCCTGAATGTGGTCCGTAAATATGAAATGGCGGATACCAGTAAGATCGCCGCGATCGGTTATTGTTTTGGTGGTACACAGGTCCTGAATATGGCAAACCTGGGTGAAGATCTGGTAGGTGTGGTGAGTTTCCATGGCGGCCTGCAAGTGGTTACTCCCGATAAAGCCAAACTGAAAGCGCAGGTATTGGTTTGTCATGGCGGAGCCGATCCTTTTGTTCCGGCCGAACAGGTAGCGCAGTTCCGGAAACAAATGGATTCTATAGGAGCGAAGTACACTTTCAACGTTTACGATGGCGCCACACATGCGTTCAGTAATCCGGATGCAACGGCCACGGGCGAAAAATTCAAGATACCGATTTCTTACAATGCGGCTGCGGATACGGCTTCCTGGAATGATATGAAAAGCTTCTTCGGAACCATTTTCAACTAGTAGAAATACGATAGATTTTTTTAAAACCCGGAATGTTTCCGGGTTTTTTATTTCACAGAAAGGAATAACAATGCGTTCATTTTCAAACCCATGTGTCAGGTATTAAAAATGAAGCTGAAAAAATACGTAGTAAAATTATGAGTTATAAAAACCGGCTATTACTTTAGCGGCCCGTACCTTTTAAAAACAACCCTTTGAAGAAAACGTTTACCCTCCTGTTTGCCGGGATCCTGTTCCTGGCTGCGTGCAAAAAAGAAGCACTTACTGTTCCTGAAATTAAAGCCGCATGTTCCGTTCAGACAATCAATCCGTCTGGCCGCAGTTACAGTACCGACTCCGTGATCAAATACAGTTGTACCGGGAGTTATTGCGGACTGATGCCCATGAACAGTAAAAATTACTGGATCTATGAAGATTCCATATTTGCAGATGGGGTGTTTAAACAGGTGAAGTATGATACCCTGCGATTTACCAGTACTTATCATTCGCTGAATGATGGCTTGATCTGGTGGGAGTCCTCTTTAAATATCGGGCTTCCCGAAAAAATGTATGCCAGTGATTCAGCCATTTTTAAAATGGAGGACCGGATGTTTACGTCCGGAGTCATTGATGTAAAGAAAGAGTATGGATTGTTTGAAGGCGATTCCCTGCGTTACCTTACTGCTTTTGAAGACGCTGCGGCTATTGGTCGTTCCCTTAAAATAGCCACCACTTTATCCACCCCGGCTGGTGAATTCACAAACTATCTTTTCGTTGAAAAAAATGCGCGGAATTTCCGGAAAGACCAGGTTTATTTTATGCCGGGTGTGGGTGTCATCAAATACCGTCATGAAAAAGCAGCCATGGGTAGTCCGGTGGTGAAACTGCAGCAGGTGTCGACGCTGGTGAATTTTCATATAGAATAAAAAGTACGAGGTACGAAGTACGAAGTACGACTGACGTGCCTTGAAGCTTAAGTTCTTAGCACGGGCTGTTGACTACTAACTACTAACTCCCGACTACTAACTGTTTCCTCACTTCCCTCGCCAGTTCCTCCAGCATTTTCACATATTCCTTACTGTAACTGCTGTTGTCTTTGTAGTCAAAACTGGCCCGTTCAATGGCACCCTTTAGCACAAAACCGGCAAATTGGGCCTGTTCAGTGGAATAAAAAAGTTGGGCAAATTTACTCTCCCGATCAAATGTTTTTAACCCGATTCCGTGCTGGTAAAATTTAAAGGGCAATATCACCCTGGAAGGCATGAAATAAGATGACTCGTCGGCGATCAGCTGAAAGTACACGGCATAATATTCCAGCATTTGAATCAGGCGTTCCCTGATTTCATTATCCGACTCTTCTTTGACGGCTTTATTCCGCCATTTGTTTTTCGTTTCATCAAAGAGAGCAGTCGCACCTCCCTTCTCTATCCGCAGTAAGTGCCAGACGAGTTTTAATTTTTCGCCCCGGGCATCTGCCAGTTCAGTCAGCTTTAACACACCGTCTTTATAACTTGTAAACCGGGTATGAAACCGGTCAAATCCTTCTCCGCCCCCAGCTACCTGCACCACATTGGCTTCTTTCATATTCCAGGTACCTGTGATGGAGATACTGTCTTGCTGGTTAAACTTTCCCTTTTCTGAAAACCGGACCAGCTTCAGGCATTTCAGGTCAGTGAGGGAGTCCTGGGTAGCCGCATATACTTCCTCCTGTTTACGGGTCTGCAATTCCTCTTCCGGATACAGGACAAACCAGTTGCCCGGTAAAATGTCTTCCGGGTTATCACTATCGGCAGATTTACAGGAGAAAAATAAAAAGGGGATAAGCAGAAAGGCGGTTATGTAGCGCATGTCACAAAAATAAAACTCCTCCCGGAATACGGGAGGAGTTTTCATCAACAATTCATAAGGATTAAGGCAGGGTAATCAGGCGATGGTTATTGCCGTTGTTCCAGGTCAGCAGGGCTTTGTTATCACAATCCCCGTTGCTGGGTGCTCCATAGTTCAGGAACAGGATACGGCTGTTGATCTTAATTTTCAGGGTACCGTTACTGATCCAGGGACAGATCATTTTTTTGATCAGGGGCGATTCGGTATTCAGGTTAATGGTCAGGCCATTATTGAATTCTGTTTTGGAACGTACTTCCAGGCTGTACACATCATCCCGCAGCTGACGGGTGGCACCACCTTCGATCTGTTTTACATACTTGATGCCATCGTATTTGTAACCGCGTCCGTTCGGATGCGTTACTTTACCCCCCACCACCTGTACGGTAAATTTGATGTTTCCGTTTTCGCTGAGGTTGGTAACGATCTTGGTACCTTCAATCTTAGCGCGGTTCAGGTAGA
>DAORKK010000228.1:3609-4725 GCA_035439525.1 Chitinophagaceae bacterium | reverse complement strand
AATCGGCAATCTTACTGCAATATTCCGGGGTTTCATCCCCGCTCAGTTGCACCATATCCAGCCGGTACTCTTCCACGGTCCTGACCAGCTCATCATAGCGGGCATTTACAAAAATACCCACCCGGGCAAACTTCCCCTTCAGTTGTTTCATCTTTTCCGGGCTTATCTTCTGCCGCATGTAACGGGGGGAAGCTGGATAGAAGTTAAACCCGGCCATATCCACACCCAGGTCATCATAGGCTTTCACCTGTTCCGGCAGAATGTTGCCGCATACTTTCAGTTTCATGTGCTTTTGCGTTTAATTGGTCAATAAAATCAGCAAAAGCAATCGCTGGCGTATCCGCTTTCATGAAGTTCTCCCCAATCAGAAAACCCAGGAAACCGGCTTGTCTTAAAGATACGATAGTTTCCACATTTGTAATCCCGCTCTCCGCAATGACCGGCTTACCGGCCGGGATAAATTTCCGCAGTTGCAGGGAGGTATTAATATCCACTTCAAAAGTCTTGAGGTTCCGGTTGTTGATCCCCACCATACTGACTTCTTCGCAGATATGCCCGAGTTCCTCCTGATTATGAATTTCGAGTATAGATTCAAGTCCGATGCTTGCGGCATAGGCTGCATATTCTTTTACCTGGGCAGGGGTCAGACAGGCGGCGATCAGGAGAATCACATCCGCACCAAAGGCCCGGGCTTCGGCGATCTGCCATGGATCCACAATAAAATCCTTGCGGAGTACCGGAATATCAGTCACCACCTTGGTCTGGATCAGGTCGTCCAGGTCACCCCCAAAAAATTCATTATCGGTCAACACGGAAATACCCGCTGCCGATTTATTATAAGCGGTCACTACGGGTTCCACTTCCAGTTCCTTTGTTTTGAACCAGCCCTTGCTCGGACTCTTGCGCTTGAACTCCGCTATAATCCCGGTACTCCGGGGCAGCAGGAGATGATGCACCAGTGAACGGGTACTGACATCCCGGAAAAACCCTTCTCGTTCAAACCGGGATACCGGGCTGAGTTTCTTAAAGGGCTCGATTTCGGCTTTTTTGTGGGCAACGATTTTTTCTAAAATATCCATGTTAAAACAATTCGTTGTAAAACAATTAATGTTCTTT
>DAORKK010000228.1:0-3509 GCA_035439525.1 Chitinophagaceae bacterium | reverse complement strand
CTGCACTCCGATCAGTAGTTCCAGTCCCCTCCATGCCTTACCGCTTTCCAGACTCTGTACAGCGGCATTGTATGCTTCATCATAGGACTGATACTTTCCGGTGCAATGTAAGGCCATCGCCGCATTGGCCAATACCACGGCATTTTGCGCCCAGCTGCCCTCGCCATTCAGAATTTTCCGGAAAATGGCAGCGGCTTCTTCCACAGAATTCCCACCACTGATATCTTCGGCCATCACCATTCGTTTGCCTAATTGTTCCGGGGTCATGACCCGCTCCCCTTCGTGGGTAATTACCTTGGTGTCACTGGTAAGGGATATTTCATCATACCCGTCGAGACTATGAATAATGGTAAACGGCTTGCCTCCCAGTTGCAACAGGTAGTTGTAGATCCGGGCCATTTCCAGGTTATACACGCCTACGAGCTGATAAGCCGGATTGGCCGGATTAGCCATCGGGCCGAGCATATTGAAAAATGTTCGCATCGCCAGGTTCTTCCGGATCGGACCAACCGATTTCAGGGCCGGATGAAACAAGGGCGCGTGCAAAAAACAAATATTGGCGGCTTCCAGTTCCTTCCGCAGTTTAGTTGAATCATTGGAGAAAACATACCCCATCTGCTCCATCACATTGGAGGCACCGCTGACCGAAGATGCACCATAGTTACCATGCTTGGCTACTTTCTGCCCCGTACCCGCCACGATAAAACAAGCCAGCGTGGAAATATTAAACGTGTTTTTGCCGTCACCTCCTGTACCCACGATATCAATCGTCTCCTGGGAACCGAGATCTGCTTTTACACAAAGTTCCAGCAGTGCATCCCGGAATCCCTGCAGCTCATCAATGGTGATACTGCGCATCAGGTACACGGTCATGAAAGCGGTCACTTCATGTTCATTGTATAACCCTTTGCCAATATTCACCAGGGCCTCCATTGCCGCTTCGCGGGAGAGAGTCTTGTGTTCAAATAGGTATTGTAAAATCCGCTTCATTAGAAAAGTTTATTTCGTTTATAGGGTCTTTTAGAGGAAATAGTATTAAAGAATGGTTTAGTTTCCAACTTGCTTTCTTAGGATGGGCTGTTGACTCCCGACTACTAACTTCTAACTCCCGACTGATTTCAAGGGGCTGTTTCCTGACAACTGACACCCGACACCTGACAACTTTTACTTTCCCAGCCAATTCCTGAGTATCTTCTCCCCGTCCGGCGTCAATACACTTTCAGGATGAAACTGTACCCCCTGGACATCAAAGGTTTTATGTTGCAATCCCATGATATACCCATTATCATCAACGGCTGTAATCTCCAGTTCCTCCGGAAAATCCTGATCACTCACCACCCAGCTATGATATCTACCCACTTCTATCCTGTCAGGCAATCCGTCGAATAAAGGACTTTTTACTTTTGAATTTTTAATTTTTACTTCGATAGATGTTGACACACCATGATATACTTTTGTCAGATTCACCAACGTTCCCCCAAAAGCCTCCCCGATCGCCTGGTGCCCCAGACAAACACCCAATATGGATTTCGCAGACGCATATTCCTTAATCAGTGGCAACAGCAATCCTGCCTCTACCGGTATACCAGGTCCGGGTGATAAAATTATTTTATCATACTCCTTCACTTTCTCCAATGGAATCTGGTCATTGCGCCAGACTTCCACTTTCACCCGCGTGATCTTTTCGACCAGGTGGACGAGGTTGTAGGTAAAAGAATCGTAGTTATCGAATACCAGTATGTTCATGAGTTAGATTATTTATTTATTTGTTAGTTGACATGTTAACAGGTTGACAGGTTGAAAAGGAAATACACACCAAAGACCACCTTGTAAACTTGTAAACCTATCAACTTGTCAACCTATTAACCTATCAACTTGTTAACCGTTCAGCTTCCACCAACGCCTTCTTCAATGCCCCCAGCTTATTATTCACTTCCTGTAATTCACTTTCCGGGTTACTGGCCACCACCACACCGGCACCGGCCTGGTAAGTAAGCGTATTACCCCGGCTTATGAAAGTTCGGATCATGATGGCATGATTGAAACTGCCATCAAATCCGGCAAAACCAATCGCACCGCCATAATAACTGCGCGAGGTAGGCTCATACGCATCGATGAGTTCCATCGCTTTAAACTTCGGGGCCCCGCTGAGAGTTCCGGCCGGAAATGTCTTCGCCAATAACTCAAACGGATTCGTGTCCTCCTTCACCTGTCCGGTTACTTCACTGACCAGGTGGATCACATGCGAGAAATACTGCACCTGGCGGTAATGGGTTACTTCCACCTGCTCACAGACCCGGCTGAGGTCATTGCGGGCCAGATCAACCAGCATCACATGTTCGGCATTTTCCTTGGCATCTGCCAATAAGCGTTCCGTGGCGGCTTTATCGGCTTCATCATCCCCGGTGCGTTTGAATGTGCCGGCAATAGGATGCACTACTGCTTTGTGATTGCGGATCAGTAACTGTGCCTCCGGTGAGGAGCCCATCAGTTTGTAATCGCCATAATCAAAAAAGAAAAGATATGGGGAAGGATTAATACTTCTGAGCGCCCGGTATACATTGAATTCATCCCCGGTAAAAGCCTGCTGAAAACGGCGGCTTAATACGATCTGAAATACATCCCCGCGCTGGCAACTGGCGATCCCTTTCCGCACCATCTCCCGGTAGTCCTCATCGGTCATATTAGACAGTTCCTCTCCTTTAACGGCAAACGGATAGACCGGCACATCCTTACTCCGGATCAGCGATTCCACGGCTGAAACATCCCCTTCAATTCCGTTGATTTCATTTTCGCAGACAAACAACTCATCCTTAAAATGATTGATCACGATCACATACTGATAGAGACGGTAGCGCATCAGGGGAATGGTGAGTGGTGAGTGGTGAGTGGTGATTGGGGGGAATTCAGTCGGGAGTCGGGAGTCGGGAGTCGGGAGTCCTTCGTTCTTTGAAGATAATTCTATTGAGTCGAAGAATTGAACTGCGTCGTAGGTGGTATAGCCAAAAAGGCCCTGGGCGAAGGCGGATTCTTTTTGTTCCGGTTTTCTGACATCAAACTGCTGCATATAGTTCCAGAGCAGACCTGGCACTTCAGCGGTGTTTTTCAGGGATGCTTTTTCCGGGTTACGGCCTGGATATTTGAACTCGATTGATTCTTTGGAAGACACTTCCATTCCGCCAATGGCATTGATACAGATAAAGGAATAGCTGTTCTCCGAAGAATGATGATCCGTGCTTTCCAGCAGGATCGTATCCCGGAATTTATCCCGAAGGCGGAGGTAGATTCCCACCGGGGTATATACATCCGCCAGCATCCGTTTACTCCGGGTATTGATCGTTATTTTCTTCATAAAGGTTCTTACGCTTGCTGCCTGTGGCAGGTAAAAAAAACAGGAGCCCCGAATACCGGGGCTCCTGAATGATATACAAATGCAGTCATGACACTACAGCCCCTTAAGAGTTGTATGCCACCACCACTGTTTATTTGTTGTTGTAACGTTCATTGCT
>DAORKK010000227.1:0-4737 GCA_035439525.1 Chitinophagaceae bacterium | reverse complement strand
TGATCTCTTCCAGTGAGGACGTTTTTGTAAGGAAGCCATGGGCGCCCATCTGCAACAAACGGGTGGCATATTTGGGCTGATTATGTACGGAGAGTCCGATAATTTTAATTTCCGGCAGCATGGTGGAAACAGTTTTGGTCACTGCAAATCCATCCAGGGGTGACATATTAATATCCACCAGCAGGATATCCGGTTTAATTAAAGGAATCTGTTCAAGGGCGTCTGTTCCATTTGAGAAATCGGCCACAATCTGAAAACGGGGATTGTTTTCCAGTAATAATTTCCATGATTCCCTAACCAGCGGGTGGTCATCCACCAACATGATACGGATCGATTCATCTTTCATATACTAACCAGCTTTAAGACCCAGCCCTTTCGGGTTTAATATGGTTTTTGACATAGAAGGAATTGTTTTCCCGGAACTGGTCTTTCTTAAGAAAGGAAAATCTCAATCGACTATTAATAATCAATCATTTAGAAGAAATAAGTATAATTACGTAGTATCATGGTCAGTAAAAATACTGTAAAATAAAAGTAGTATTACTTTGTTAATTTACCAAGAAAAAATACGGTTTTCTTTTAACAGGAGAATCAGTTTCACCCAAAACAAACCCATTTCCAGTTGTTTTAACGATTACCTTCGCTTGAAATTTTTTGGCCGGTTCCGGTCTTCAAAACGGTAAATATGAAAAGAACGCTTAATTCCTGGTTTAGTCCGTCCCTGAATAAAGAAATGCCCATTGCTACCTATGGTGATTATGGGTTTGCTTTATTGCTTATCCCGACAGCTGCAGCCGATTACCTGGAGTATGAGCGTTTCCAGCTGATGGAGCATATTGCCGGACCTGTCAATGAGGGGAAAGTGAAAGTGTTTTCAATAGACAGTATCAATAATGAAAGCTGGATGAATAATCACGTGGATCCCCGGCACAAAACCTATCGTCACCAGCAATGGAATAATTATGTATATAATGAAGTAGTGCCTTTTATCCGGCATAATACCAGTGCGGATACACCCATTATCACTTGTGGGGCTTCCTTTGGCGCACTGCATAGCATGAATTTATTTTTAAAAAGGCCGGATCTTATCAATGGCGTGATTGCCATGAGCGGGGTGTATGACCTGACTGAATACAGCAAGGGGCATTTTGATGAAGATGTTTATTTCAACAGCCCGATGCATTATATGCCTAACCTGACGGATCATGCTGTGCTGGAACAGATCCGCCGCAGTCATCATCTTCATATTTTAACCGGAAGTGGTCCGTATGAAGATCCATCCAGCAGCGGTCGTTTTGCCAAAATTCTCTATGATAAAGGCATCCATTATGAACTGGATATCTGGGGGCAGGAGTGGCCGCACGACTGGAATACCTGGAAGGCCATGTTGCCACATTATCTCTCCACCAGGTTCTGAAGCAACCGGTCAAATTCCATTCCAGGTATCATACGGGCGCCCATACTTTCCAGGTAATCGGTGTGTACCTGGCAATCTATCAGGGAAACGCCTTCCTGCATTAATTGTTCAGTGTATAGGATAAAAGCGTAGCGGGAAGCGTTACTCACATTGCTGAACATACTTTCCCCGAAAAATACATTCCCCAATCTTATTCCATATAGCCCCCCGGCAAGTGATCCGTCTTTCCACACTTCAGCACTATGGGCATAGCCTAGTTCATGCATTTTTATATAAGCTTTTTCCACCTCATCCGTGATCCAGGTACCATCCTGTCCGGGGCGTTGACTGATTTTACAATGATGGATCACTTCAGCAAAAGCAGTGTTGGTTGTAAAGCGGAATGCCTGCCGGTTGAGCAGGGGTTTCATACTCCGGGCAATTTTTAATTCTTCCGGGAAAAGCACAAACCGGGGATCGGGACACCACCAGAGAATATGATCGCCTTCATACCAGGGAAATATGCCATGACGGTAAGCTTCCAGCAAGCGGGCAGGGGAGAGGTCTCCGCCAATCGCAAGTAAACCATCCGGTTCAGCCAGGTGTACAGGGGGAAAATGAATGTCTTTATCGAGTATAAACAGGGACATTGGCAGGCTTATCCGGCCACCACTTCCACTGTGGCATTGATGCCTCGTTCGGTGATGGCATCACAAAGGGGTTTCAGATCATCATAGGTGCCGTTTTTGACCGCATACTTACCCCGGAAATGAATAATATATGAACATTGTTCGGCTTGTTCGTGACTATGCCCGCAAACCGACATAAGGGTCTCTATCACCCATTCGAATGTGTTTACTTCATCATTCCAGACCACCAGGTGACAGGGGTCTTCTGTGTCGGTCAGCAGGTCCACATCATCCAGACTTTCCGTTTCGATATCACTTTTGACATTCAGCATGAGTGCAAAAATAGAAACTATTGGGAATTTTAATAATCAGAGCGGCTGAACTTTGTATATTTAAGTAAATAAACGAGTATGGAAAGAGTAATCGGCTTGGGAGGTCCCTTTATTAAAGCGGTGAATCCTAAGGAATTGGCCGCCTGGTATGAAAAACACCTGGGGGTGCCGTTTAATGGCGGGACCTATGCGATGTGGAATACACCGGAGCCAGGTGCTGCCGGTTGTACCATTTTCTCCCTGTTCCCTGAACAGGCTGACTATTTTCAACCATCCTCGAAGACGACCATGATCAACTTTATCGTAAAAGACCTGTTTGGACTGATAGCCACTTTGCGTGAAGAAGGCGTAAACGTGGTGGGCGAACCGATTGCGGAATCCTATGGAAAATTCGGGTGGATTCTTGATCCGGAAGGGAATAAAATTGAATTATGGGAACCACCTGTTTCATAAAAAAAAATTTGGCAAAAATAATCACAACCTTATCTTTGCACTCCCAAATAAGGGAGTTTAGCTCAGCTGGTTCAGAGCATCTGCCTTACAAGCAGAGGGTCGGCGGTTCGAACCCGTCAACTCCCACAAAAAGTTCGCCTGAAAATGGCGGACTTTTTTTTTAACCACAACTGTTATTCAATCCCCATTATTGCACAAGCGTTCCTCCATAAACCGGGAATACTTTATTTTGTAAGTTCAACAAAAAAAATCATGGCCACTACTTATTGTGATTTTGTAGCAAACAAGGGCAAAGGTTCCGTACACCAGGCCTACCATGACCTGGAATACGGGTTCCCGATCCATGACGATAACCTGCTTTTTGCACGGCTGGTTTTGGAAATAAATCAGGCCGGATTGAGCTGGGAAACCATTCTGAAAAAAAAGGATCATTTTTTCAAAGCCTATGATGGATTTGTCATTGCTAAAGTGGCGAAGTATTCCGAAAAGAAGAAAGCGGCGTTGTTACAGGATCCGGGTATCATCCGTAACCGGCTGAAAGTGGAAGCGGCCATATATAATGCCGGTCAGTTGTTGCTGATACAAAAAGAACATGGGTCATTTCTCCAATGGCTGGATCTGCACCATCCGTTGACAAAGGAAGAATGGGTAAAATTGTTCAAGACCAGATTCCGGTTTACCGGTGGAGAGATTGTAAACGAATTTCTGATGAGTACCGGTTACCTGCCGGGCGCCCATGCAGCGACTTGTCCGGTTTATAAAAAAGTGATGAAACAAAAGCCTAAATGGTCACAACTGAAAAATGGCAAGCGTTAATTCGGATTGACTTCCGGCAAACGATAATGTTGGCCGTCCAGTACAAATAATTCATCTATCTCGTACGTCCAGAACGGGCAGAGGGGTGATTTTTTCAGAATTTTTTCCACTTCAGATTTACTTTCTGCATTCAGGGTAATCCAGGAGCGATGGGTTTCCATACTTACTGCATAGTGATCGATGGTTCCTTTGTTTATCAGGAAATTAATATAAGTACGATGCGGGGGCACCTGTTCCATAAATGCCTCGCTCATTTCAAACTGTATGGTAACCTGGTATTTCTGCATACTCATTATAAGACAACTTAAATGTAGGAAAGTTGCAGCGGGCTGGAAAAGAAAGTTATGCAGGTAGCAGTGGGCAGTTTGCAGTAGGCAGTAGGCAGTAGGCAGTTGGCAGGTAGCAGTAGGCAGTTGGCAGCTAACAGCCCCTGCTGTGAGAAGTTTGGTAAATTTGCTACTGAAGGGTTTTTACTTTTTACTTTTTATTTTTGACTTCCTGAATGATCTGGGGTAAAAAAAAGCCCTGAAGATGATTATTCTTCAGGGCTAAGTTCTCCTTCGCTTTTCATCCACCGAAGTTTTAACGAAGGTGGAAAGGCTTCGGAGAAATATGTGGAACGTACTGGACTCGAACCAGTGACCCCTACTCTGTCAAAGTAATGCTCTGAACCAACTGAGCTAACGTTCCTGATAAACTCCCATTTAAAACGGGGCTGTAAAAATAAGTGCTTTACTTAAATTTTCCATGCCACAATATTATTGACCCATTCTTTCCGCCAGGGGGTGTTGATCCGGATATAATTATCCGTATATCCTTCCATCATGCCATTTTTATCCTGGTGCTCAAACAACACCTGGCGGGTCTGGCCGAGATGCTGCTCCGTAAAATACTGCATCTTCATATAGGAAAGATTGCGCAGTGATTTATTTCGTTCATTCCGGACAGACATGGGTACCACCGGATGGATCTCCAGTGCCTGTGTATTATCGCGTTCTGAATAAGTAAATACATGAAGATAAGAGACATCAAGTGCATGAAGAAAGTCATAAGTTTCCCTGAAATCATCTTCCGTTTCACCTGGAAATCCAACGATCACATCCACGCCGAT
>DAORKK010000226.1:0-4863 GCA_035439525.1 Chitinophagaceae bacterium | reverse complement strand
TTCACGGAACGTTCGGCAATAAATTCAAGATACCGTTCCGGACTAACCTGGTCATTGAGGATCACACCTTCCTCATCCATAAAGCGCAGCTTGCCGTCATAGAGTTCATGTTCACCACCCGGTCCTACGGTTCCAAGGTACAAGGTTGGCGAACTGGCAAAGGACTGTACCATCTCCCCGTTCTCTTCATGGAATTTCTTAATGATATTGAGTCCGAGCTGTACGGTTTGTTTGGCTTCCGGTATCCAATCCAGCAGGGCTTTACGGTTGTCTTCAGTTAAAGGATAGGCCATACCACCGGGTACTATGCCCATGATATGTATTTTCTTTCCCGTGATCCGTTCACTGATCTCCTGTCCGAACTTCCGCAGGCGGATACCCCGTAAAGCGATATCCGGAAACTTTTCGGCAATACCGATAATGTTCCGTTTGGCCGGGTCACTGTCATACCCCAATAAAAAATCAGGGGCGGATAAATGGAAAAAGGACAAGGCATGGGAAGAGAGATTCTGCCCGATATGCATCAACCTTCTTAACAGGTTGGCCGTATACGTGGGTTTGATCCCCTGGATCATTTCGCAGGCTTTTACACTGGCGAGGGTATGACTGGTAGGACAGATCCCGCAGATTCTCGGGGTGATAGTCGGCATTTCGGTATACATACGGCCTTCGCAGAATTTTTCAAAGCCGCGGAATTCGTTTACATGAAACTGCGCGTCATGCACCGTGCCATCATCATTCATTTCAAGCGTGATATTGGCATGTCCTTCGATCCGGGTTACGGGCGAGATAAATATTTTACGCTTATCCATATTTCAGTTTTTTGGTCTTGCCCAGGTCAGGCAGACGGTCATTGAGGAATTCAGCCAGTACATAAAAGATGGTATCTGCATCAGGCGGGCAACCGGGGATCACAAAATCCACTTTGACCACTTCCTGCAGGGGGACCACTTTATCATTCAGTCGTAACAGACAGGGGTGGTTGGGTAGCTCGCCCTCTCCGTCATTGCTCACCGCATTCACATAGGCCGCATCCACCACTTCTTTCAGGGGAAAATAATTGCGCATCCCGGTTACATTGGTCATCACGGCACAGTCGCCAAGCGCAATCAGGGTTTTGGCCTGTTTGCGGATATGCAGTATTTCCTTATAATGTTCATCGCTGGTAATGGAACCTTCCACCAGGGCAATATCCACTTCGGGCAGTTCTTTGCCATCCACCACGGGGCTTTTTACGATGTCAGCGAGCTTGACCACATCAAGGATGCGTTCATCAATATCCAGCAAGGACATATGGCAGCCGGAGCAGCCGCCGAGCCAGATGGTGGCGAGTTTCTTTTTGGTCATTGGTTGAATTTTTATGCAGAATGAGTAATCAGTAATGAATAATGAGTGGTGTCCTAAAGTAGAAAGTGGTTTAAACTATGCCACATTATATCATTTCTGTTACTGTATTCATTCTTTTTCAATTTATATTATGTTCAATTCTTTAATACTGCCCTGCTAGCTACTCATTATTCATTACTCATTACTCATCCTTCTTTGATGATTCTCCCTACTTTAGTTCTCTCCCGCTAGCTACTCATTACTGATTACTCATTACTCATCGTTCTTTAATGCTGTTTCTTTATAATCATACTCTTCCTTACAAATGCATCTTACGCTTCTCCACCAGCTCCGTCACCATCCCAGGATTCTTAACCAGCTGTCCCTGTACAATCGCTTTGGGCCAGATGGCACCGGTGGGACAGGCATGCAGGCATTTACCACAGGAGGTGCAAGTGATCGATTCACCCCAGGGGGTATCGAAGTCGGAGATGATCCGCACCTGGTGACCGCGGTTCTTGATATCCCAGTTATGCGCGCCTTCCACTTCGTTACATACACGTACACACCGGGTGCACATGATGCAGCGGTTGTGATCGAGTACATACCAGGGATGGGAAGTGTCTACTTCACATTGCGGGAAGAGGTGCGGGTAACGGATATGGTCCAGTCCAACGTGATAACCCAGGTCCTGCAGTTCACACTTGCCATTGGCCACACAAACCGCACATACGTGATTGCGTTCTGCAAAAAGCAGTTCAGTGGTGATCCGTTGATATTTACGAATGCGTTCGGTATTCGTACGGATAATCATGTTCGGGGCCACTTTGGTGGTACAGGCACTGAGGAGTTTGTTCACGCCTTCAATTTCCACCAGGCAAAGCCGGCAGGCACCGATATCCAGAATGCCTTTCAGGTGACACATGGTGAGTATGTCGATCTCATTTTCGCGGCAGATCTCCAGGATGGTCTTGCCCGGATCGGCCTCGATTTTTTTATCATCTATTATAATTGGTATCGTGTTCATATAAGCTCGTTGAATCGTTCAGGTTAATCATGATGCAGGATCCGGCTTTCATATTCGGACCGGAAATGCCGAAGGGTACTCAGCAATGGATTGGGGGCGGAACCACCCAGTCCGCATAAACTGGTTTCCTTCACATACACGGCCAGTTCTTCCAGCCGGTCCAGGTCGATCTGGGTGGCTTTGTTGTCACAGATCTTCTGCAGCAGGTCATGCATCATGCGGGTACCAACCCGGCAGGGTACACATTTACCGCAGCTTTCATCCATACAGAATTCCATAAAGAAGCGGGCCACATCCACCATGTCTGAACTTTTATCCATGATGATCAGTCCGCCGGAACCCATTATGGATCCCAGGTTGACCAGCGATTCGTAATCCATCTTTACATCGAGGTGTTCGGCAGGTATACATCCACCGGAAGGTCCACCGGTCTGGGCCGCTTTGAATTCTTCACCGTTCTGTATACCACCACCGATTTCGAAAACAATTTCACGCAGAGTGGTACCCATGGGTACTTCAATCAGTCCGGCGTTATTGATCTTGCCAGCCAATGCAAATACTTTGGTTCCCGCACTTTTTGCCGTACCGATCTCGCTGTACCACTCCCCGCCGTTGCGGATGATCGGGGCAATGGCGGCATAGGTTTCTACATTATTAATTAAAGTGGGTTTGCCCCAGAGACCGGATTCGGCCGGGAAGGGAGGACGGGGTTTGGGTGTGCCGCGCTTTCCTTCAATAGAGGCTATGAGGGCGGTTTCTTCTCCGCAGACAAAGGCACCGGCACCAATCCGTACTTCCACCTCAAACGAAAATGCAGTGCCCAGAATATTATTTCCCAGCAGTCCCATTTTCTTAGCCTGTTTGATCGCCTGTTCAAACCGTTTGATCGCGAGCGGATATTCACCGCGGATATAGGCATATCCTTTATTGGCACCAATGGCATAACCGGCAATGGCCATGCCTTCGAGAACCCGGTGCGGATTGCCTTCCAGCACACTGCGGTCCATAAATGCACCCGGGTCGCCCTCGTCGCCGTTACAGATCACATATTTCTGGTCATTGACATATTTATATACACTTTCCCATTTTAAACCTGTGGGATATCCTGCACCACCACGTCCGCGGATCCGGCTTTGTTTTACTTCGGCGATCACTTCTTCCGGACTCAGTTCAAAGAGTGCTTTATCGAGGGCGAGGTAGCCATCGTGGGCGAGATATTCTTCGATTCGTTCAGGATTCAATTGTCCACAGTCTTTCAGCGCAATCTTGAATTGCTTTTTGAAATAGGGATCTTCCCGGGAATCGATAAACGGCTTTTCTCTTAAATCTGCAAAGAGTAAGAGGTCTTCCAATGGTTTCTTGTCCACCAGCTGGCTTTGCACGATTTTTTCAATATTGGTACAATCCACTTTCTGATACATGCTGTGACCGGGCAGGCATTTCAGCAGTGGTCCCTGGTTGCAGGGGCCCATACAGCCTGTGGGAATTACTTCCACTTCATTTTCCAGTCCGCGGGCCTTAATTTCTTCCTGCAGTTTCTTCATCACTTCTTCCGCACCGGATGAAAGACAACCAGCTCCGCAACACACACAGATCTTTTGCCTGGTTTGATTCATTTCTTCCCGGTTCTTTTCCGTCTGGATGATCGTCTTTAATTCTTGCCGGTTCATATCTTTCCGATTTTAGCGTTGATTTTCTGGATAACCTCTTCGGGGATAGCTTTGGCCTGCACTTCCTCATCAATGATCACGGCCGGGGCCAGTCCGCAGGCACCGATACACCGGGCCACCTGTACACCAAGTTTATTATCGGCACTTACTTTACCTGCACCGATTCCAGTATGTTTTTCGATGGCCTGCAAAATCTGCTGGGCGCCTTTAACATAACAGGCGGTACCGGTACAAACCAGACAGGTATGTTCTCCTTTTGATTTCAGGGAAAAGAAATGGTAGAAGGTAACGGTGGAGTATACCCGGGAAGGTGGCAGGTGAAGGGCTTTGGTGATATAGGTCAGGACTTCTTTTGGTAAATAGCCATAGGCATTCTGGGCGGTGTGCAGTATTTCAATCAATGCATCGGGCTGGTAATTCTCTTTTTTGAGTTTGGCAGCGATCAGTTTTACACGGGGATCCGTTTTAGCCAATTCCTTTGCCGGAACAGCGGTAGCGCTTTTCATAAATAGTTCTCCCGGATTTTTATAGTTGAATAAAAATGAGTAAGAAGGGCAATCGTTATTGTACGTGGCGGACAGATCATAATGCCTTGTACTATTTGAGACAATGCGAAGCTATACCCGCCTTTTACGGTCGGATATGATTTCCGTCATATATTATACTGTTGTTTAGCAATCTGTTACTTACAGGATCAGCAGGTCTTTTATGCTGGCGGCAAACTGACAATCCGCTGACAATCTGGACCAGTTCATGGAAAGCTTATCATATTGGGGTCTGATAGGCGTCATAGCCCGATGATTCAAATCAGTCTAATATAGCATCCGCTTAGCAACCTAA
>DAORKK010000225.1:0-4916 GCA_035439525.1 Chitinophagaceae bacterium | reverse complement strand
TGTAGCCAGCGATTTTTGCAGGTATTTCAGGGCGGTGGGATAATCTCCCTGGCTCATATAGACTATACCGATATTATTATAGAGAATCCCCTGCTGTTTCTTCTGCAACTCTTCATTGTAGAGACTGTCGGCGTAAAGATTGGCCAGGATGGATTCTTTATTATCACCCATACTGCTATACAGAGTTGCCCTTGTTGCATACGTACCTGCCAGGCGGATCAGGTGACCGGACTTGGTGAAAATAGCCAGGGCACTGTCGTTATTGGCCAGGCCTTTTGCAAATTCGGCTGTTCTTGAATAGAGAAAAGAGCTAAACTGCAGCGTACTCCCTAGTGAAAGGCTGTCGGAAATTTCCCTGGCCACACGGATAGCCAGGTTCAGCACATCCTCTGCTTCCCGGAAATCGCCCATGGCAATATAAATGGAAGCGATACTATTCATGTGATCCACCGAACTACTCCGGTTTACCGTGTCCGTAATCGCCATGGCCTTACGGTAATACAACAAAGCGCTGTCCAGCTGTGTATCTGATTCATATTTATACGCCAATAAGGAGAGACACTGGGCCTCTGCAAGGGCGGTATTCATTTGTTTACTCAACCGCTTACATTCGTCATAATAAAAATCTCCGGTTGTCCTATCCTGTTTGCTATACGCCAAACGGGCCAATGCGCCGCTGGCATAGAACTGGTATTCGGTATTTCCGTCGCTGATACTATTCAACCGGGCCTCCTGGTGATATTTTCTGGCCTTCACACTATCAATCGAGGACCAGGAAATACCGAGTTTATACAATGCTTCTACCGTAGACTTATGACTGATCCCATTGGCCTTTTCAAATTCTATGGCGGCATTCTTAAAATTTTCATCATCCAGGTACACCTGCCCCCTGGCAGTATACACTTCGGCCATGCCCGCACTATCGGCCAGCGACCGGTATAATTCGGCGGCTTTGGCATAAGCCTGCATTGACAATTTTTTCGATCCACTCTCTTTATATAAGTCCCCCAGCCTGGTCCAGGAATAGGCCTGCCCGCTTTTATTGCCGCTCTTTTCACGTAATGCTACGGAAGCATGATGGGCCGACAACGCCGAATCATACATGCCCATTTGCCAGTAACAGGAACCGGTCAGGGACATGGAATAGCCGGCATTATTGAAATCCTGCTGCTCCAGTAAATTATTCAAAGCCTTTCCGGCCTGTTCAATGCTCTGCCGGTAATTGCCCTGCTTATAATAGCTGTAGGCTATATCATTCACCGTAATTGCACTATTCAGGAGATCACTGTTATTACGGTAAATCGTCACCGCCTTTTGTAAAGCGACGAGGGCCTCACCCGGTTTACCCTGATCGTTATATACCTTTCCTATAAATCCATAATACCCCGCATTGGAAATCTGGGCATCATAACTGTTGATCCGGTTGTTAAAACTGATGGCGGAATCCAGTAATTGTAAGGCTTCATCGTAGCGGCCCGCTTTATAGCGGATCGAAGACCGGTACTCCAGTATTTTCCGGTGATTATTATTATAAACACGCTCGCCTAATACGGTCCGGTACTGATTTAGTTTTTCTACGGCATTGTTCAGCACCGATTCCGTTTGCGGATACTTTGATACTTTGAAATAACAATATCCTTTCTTGATGATGGCCTGAATTTCAATATCCCGGTCACCGGCCAGCAGGGCCGCTTTGATCGCTTTATCACACCAGGCGACCGACTCCATATATTTTTCCTGGTCGAGATATACCTGGGCCTTGCAGATATAGACCATGGGTTTTGCCATCGTATCATTCACCCCTTCAGCCAAGGCGATGGTAAAATCAGCAAGCTGATGTGCTTCTTCAAACTTAAAGGCATCGGAGAGTCCGATTACATCCGTGGCCAGGGTGCTGGCGGTATGTTCTTTCAGGACATCTGCTTTATATTCCGGTAATCTTTCCCTGAACTCCACCGGATTTTTATAAAAGGGAAACAGCCCCTGTTTTACTTCACCCACACTATAGGGACTGTTGCTGATCAGCCATCCGGCAAAACTTTCACTGGCCCGGTAATATTTTCCCATGTACCCGACCGGGTAGGCTTTCGTATACATGAAGAATGCTTCCAGGTCCTTCCGGGTTACGTCCCGTATAATCTCCAGGGGAATCCTGTTTTTAAACCGACCGGCTGTAACCTTAGCAAGCAGCGAAGCCGGTAATTCCGGACGGTCCTTAACCAGTTCATAAGTGCTATGCAAACTTTCTATAATGACGCCGAAAAGCGAATCCTCCAGCTCCCGGCTGTCATGATGAAAGAGGTAATCCAGTGTATACAATGGATTTTTTTTCGCATCTGTAAAGATGATCCCATTAAATGCCAGTTCAGAAAAAACACCCCGGTAAGGTAATTGAGGCACCTGCATTTGCAGACTGATCATGTCGCCCCTGCCTAAGGTATCAGCCGGGTTATACATCCGGATGAATGCGACCTGGATACTGTCTGCAGAATAAATGAATCCCGCACCTGTCTCCAGGAAATCTTTCTTTGGCCGAATACCGGGTATTTCATCAACTGATGACTGATACCCTTTCAGTAGTTGCCGGTTCTGCAACCCGATGTTGCTTACTCCCGACAGGAAGGCAATCAGTGAATCTTTTTCCTGATAAGACCGGTCGATGGGCAGCCATACAACCCTGGCTTCTGTCCTTGGCAAATCCTGTGCGATCGCGTTTGCTGCGGTAAAAAGAAAAAATAAAACAAAAACTATTCTTTTCAACATGTGTAGCCCGGGATTATTTTTTTATTGTGAAATTAACTGTAATTACACCAATCTCTTCCATTTTGACTCCTGAGACATCTGCCCTTACTTTTTCGCCGGCTCCTGACTGGCTGAACAGATCATCCAGCATCACCTGGAATGACTGCATATTCTCCCGCTGAATCTTTTGTTCAAACACACCCCGCAAATCCATGGGCCCTTTTGATACTATGATTTTCAAAAACTCCACCCCGGCCGGTGAGTCCTTGCTCACAGATAGTTTACGTTCCACAAAACTTTTTTTCTCAATGCTGTAATCCGCCGGTTCTTTCCCTTTGTAAGGATACAGTACTTCTACTTTATTGTCCGGATAAATATCCAACACGGTAAAGAATAATTTATGTTCACTTTTATTGACCAGCTTTAATGAATACCGGTCTCCTTCCCTCAATACAGGATTCTCTCCACCCTTATTCTCCCCCGCCAGTATTTCAGCAGTTACCCATTGCGCCAGTTCACCCCCGTCGGGCATGGTGCGGAGATATTTTACCTGCAAGGCATTCCGGATACCACGGATCAGTTGCGACTGATCAGCCGTGGCAACCGTATCGGCCGTGGTTAACGGAGCCGACCAGACTAATTGATTATTCCGATCCATCAATTCCAGCTGGCGGCCTGTAGCAGTTGTTGCCTGGCGGAGCTGGAAATCGGCGGGCTGTTCACTGAACGATATATAGGTAAAAGGTGATAAAATTTTTCGCACCTGCTTTTCTGCCACTAAAGGCAACTTATCCTGCTTGTCAAATTGCAACAAGGCAGACAGGTTCCCATAACTGGCTTCACTTAATCTCAATTCATAGGTCTCCGATTTTTTTAACAAGACGGAAGCCACCCCCACACTGCTGAAAGGGCTTGTTTTCCGGATAACGGCCGTGGCAACCGGTGTTTCCTTTCCCAGCGGATAAATGGTTCCTGTAACGCCCACCGCCAGCTGATCCATCAATCCCCGGTTTAACGTAAATACGGAGTCAGAAGAAGTGGCTGCCGCTTCTTTCAATCCGACCCGGATGATATTCCGCTCGCGAACGGGCAGATAGCGCCCACTGAAAATTTCCTGGTGAGTATTGCCTTCTATCATGGGTAACTGATCCGGAATAACCGCCTGTATGGTAGATTTAATTTTTTCATACAAAACCGCATAATCATTTCCCGCAGCCATTTCGGTCATTGCTTTATAAAAACCATAGGACAGAGCGCCTACTTCTTCATTATTTACAAAGACCTGTTTATTGATCTGGTGCGGACCGGAACCACTGATCACGACCATATTGGACAGACTATCGGCCTGTATGTCGAGAAAGGCTTCCTTTTTATCGATATCTGACACATCGGCCGGATTATAGGGATTCTCCGGATCCGGAAAAGGAACAGGTTCGCCCCTGGAAGCCGGGAAATCGTCGGCCCGTGTGCCGGTACCGGAATGACAGGCATCAATGAGCACCAGCAAACTGCCTCCTTTACCGATTTTGCGGCGAATCTCCTGCAGTATGGGAAAAAGGTCATCATCCCGCAGGTGCTTCTCGCCACGGTAGCCTGTGGGGCTATACGTCCCTTTCGCATCATAGGGAAGCAGGGCTTCGTCATACCCATCATCTTCATCCTTGCCCAGTTCTACCGTACGCTGGTCGCGTATCTGCTGACCATGACTCCCGAAACTGATGACTATTACATCATTTTTCTTTGCCTTACGGGCCATGGCTGACAGGCTGGCCAGGATTCCCTGACGGGTGGCTTTGGCATTGACCAGTGTCTGGATGTTCTTATCCGCAAACCCATGCTTATTCAGTGCGGCCTTTATGTATTTCAAATCCGTAATGGAAGCAATCGGCCGGATCCTGCTGGCAGGTGGGTATTGGCCGACAGCCACCAGCAGGGCCATTTTATCCTGGGCAAATGAGGTGGACGTATAAACGCAGAGTATGAAAAGAAGTAATACCTGTTTCATAGAAATAAAGTTATTGGTTGAAAACGGATTCTTTCATACCCCGGGAAGGGTATATTCACAGGATTCTTCTGTTACTAAAAAAGGGGGGATTAACAACGTTGATCCTTTGGAGGGGGCGTCAACCCAAACTGATATTGCCCGCGCTATCGCGCTTTGCAATTTTCATTTA
>DAORKK010000224.1:0-4942 GCA_035439525.1 Chitinophagaceae bacterium | reverse complement strand
TATAACACCCTGGGTCCGGGGTTATATGAATCAGTATATATTACCGCTCTTCGAAATGAACTTGAGAAACTGGGATTGACAGTGAGTGTGGAAATGCCGCTGCCTTTAATATACGACGAAGTCAGATTTGAAGCAGGCTTCCGCATTGATATGATGGTGAATGAAAGAGTGATTATTGAGGTGAAGTCTGTTGAAAAACTGGCAGAAGTACATCATAAACAAATTATCACTTATCTGCGCCTCTCTGCTGTTAAACTCGGTATACTCGTGAATTTCAATACGAACAAAATTGCAGATTCGATTCATCGTAAAGTAAATAACCTGTAGTATAGTTTCTGTCAGAGGCATCTGCGTTGATTTGCGTCACAGATCTGCGTCCATCTGCGGGAGAATTGTATTTCAGTATTTTTTCGCCGGATCCTTTACTTCGCCGGATAGATTATAGGCCTGTGAATTTCCTTTGGGAATCGACAGGTTTTGCCAGTTCTTATTTTTAATGATCTTGGCGAGGAAAATAATCTGCCCGATATGATAAGGGTAGTGGGCCAGTTGCCGGTTGATAGCATCAATCACGGTCAGTGCTTCCTGCCGGATAGTAATGGTTTTCTTCAGGTCTTTTTTCTTCAACGCGCTTACTGTCCCCAGAAAACAGTTCCAGCCCTTTTCCCATAACTCAATCAGTTCCTGTTTTGTGTACTGGTGAATTTCAAATTCCTCATCCCTTTTGCGCCATTCTTTTTCTCCATCCTCCGTTAGGAAATTCGTCCACCGGCTCAGCATATTGCCCGCCATGTGCTGAATGATCGTGGCGATACTGTTCGATTCGTCATTGGGCTGATAATGAAAATCCCATTCATTCAGTTGCGCGAATGTTTTATCACCAAGATCTTTATAATATTTCAACCGGCGGATGGCCGTTTCGAGATAATCTTTTCCAATACTCATTTGAAAGGTTTATAAAGTAATAAAGAAGAAGGGGTTTGAAAGAAAAGTTTATAAGGTTTATAAAATCTCACATAGTATGGGCTGTTGACTCCCGACTCCCGACTACGAACTCCCGACTAGTTTCTAGTAACCCTCTGCCGCATCATCCCCCCTGTTATCCGCTACAGCTTCGAATTTCCCATTGGGCAGTACACGGATACATTCGGTACGCCCGATGCCGCCTCTCTCGCGACTGAAACTGTATCCCATTTTCTGCATGGCTTCTTTAACTGCAACGGGAAATCCTTTTTCAATCATGACTTCATCCGGCAACCACTGGTGATGGAATTTGGGTTTATATACGGCGTCTTCTGTACTCATATTAAACTCCAGGATATTCACCAGGGTCTGGAACACTTGTGTCGGAATAGTAGTACCGCCGGGTGTGCCGACCACGATGTAGGGTTTTCCGTCTTTCAACACAAGGGTAGGGGTCATGGAACTCAACATCCGTTTTCCCGCTTTTATCGCATTGGCTTCGCCGCCAACAGCACCGTACATATTTGGTACTCCGGGTTTGATACTGAAATCATCCATTTCATCATTCATGAAAAAACCGGCACCGCCCACAACGGTACGACTGCCGTATGAATTATTCAGGGTGGTGGTCACGGCCACTGCATTTCCTTCTTTATCGATCACACTCAGGTGTGTGGTTTCCTCACTTTCCGCCCGGAGTAATTCACCTGGTTTGATGACGGTACTTGGGGTGGCTTTTGCCGGATCATAATTTTTCATTCTAGTTTGCAGGTAAACTTCATTGCTCAGCATTTTTACCGGCACTTTATAGTAGTCCGCATCGCCCATATATTCAGCCCGGTCTGCAAAAGCCCTGCGTTCCACTTCCGTCATCAGCTGTATCGCCTGTACAGAATGAAATCCCATGGCTGCAATATTTTTGTCTTCGATCATCTTCATCATCTGGTTTACTAATAAACCACCACTGCTGGGCATTGGCATCCCTACGATCTTATAGCCTTTATAATCGAAACTGTGCGGGGACCTGTAAATGGCTTTGTAGTTTTTGAGATCCTCGAGACTGATGATGCCTTTTCCTCTTTTCATTTCGTCCACAATCAGCTTTGCGGTTTCTCCCTCATAAAATCCGGCGGCCCCATTTTTTTGAATACGTCTCAAAGTGCTGGCCAGGTCCTTCTGTACCAGGGTATCACCGGCTTTCCAGGGAGTTGTTTTTACAAATACCGGCAATACACTATTGTACTTTTTCAGGTCAGCCTGCAGACTGTTCAGGCTGCGTGCTTCCGATGCACTGATGATAAATCCTTTTTCTGCCAGTTCAATTGCCGGTTGAATCAGTTTTTCAAAAGGGAGTTTTGCATATTGGTGCGACGCGAATAAACCAGCCACGGTGCCTGGAACACCGGAGGATAAATGGCCCAGCTGGCTCTTATCAAGATCGGCATTTCCAGCCGCGTCCAGGTACATATCCCGGTGGGCCGAGCCGGGTGCCATTTCCCGGTAGTCCAGTGATACCGTTTCCCCATTGCTAAGCCGTGCTACCATAAATCCGCCGCCGCCCAGGTTTCCCGCATTCGGATACACAACGGCCAGGGCCAGTTGGGTGGCGATCGCCGCATCCACCGCATTCCCACCAGATTTCAGGATCGAAACCCCCACTTTACTAGCGAGCGGGTGGGCAGATACCACGGCTCCGTTTTCGGCTTCCACTTTTTTATTTACGGTATAGTGAAAAGGATCGAAGGTAAGTCCGGTTGCATTTTTTTGCGGCGGCTTGCAGGCACTGAGCAGGGAAATGAGTCCGGCAATGAAAAGAGAATATTTGACCATGGAATTTGTTTTATGAATGTTTAAAACTACTGAAAAGGGCAGATTCGGCCGTAAAAAGCCGGGCATGTTTTGTTTACCCACCGTTCCTTACTTAACTTGCTGCACTAAAATACTGGCTATGCACCGTAAGTTGATCTTCGTTTTTTTCCTGTTTGCCTCTCTCGCCGGTTCGGCGCAATTAAAATCACCGGAGGAATTTCTGGGGTATAAAGTCGGAACCCGTTATACCCCTCATTTTAAAATGGTGAATTATTTCCAGCATGTGGCTGCCAATATGCCCTCGATGGTAAAGCTGCAGACCTATGGCCAGACCAATGAAGGACGGCCCTTGCTGTTTGTCATTATTGCTTCTCCGGAAAACCTGTCGCAGATTGAACAACTTCGAATGAACAATATCCGGTTGGCCAACCTGGCAAAAGACCGGATGGCCCCGCAGGAAGAGAATGCCCCGGCTTTTGTATGGCTGAGTTATAATGTACATGGCAATGAGACTTCATCCACTGAAGCATCCATGCTGACCATCTATGAACTGGTGAACCCTGCCGTAACCAATACCAAGCAGTGGCTGAAAAATACCGTAGTGCTGATGGATCCCTGTCTGAACCCGGATGGCCGTGACCGCTATGTGAACTGGTTTACTTCAGTGGCCGGAAAAAATTTCAATCCGCAACGGGTGGCCCGCGAACATCGTGAGCCCTGGCCCGGTGGCCGTTCCAATCACTATAATTTTGACCTGAACCGTGACTGGGCCTGGCAAACACAGGTGGAAAGCCAGCAACGAATCAGTCTCTATAACCAATGGATGCCCCAGGTGCATGTGGACTTCCATGAGCAGGGGATCAATGAACCCTATTATTTTGCCCCGGCAGCGGAGCCCTATCATGAAGTGATCACCAACTGGCAACGCGAGTTTCAGGTGGCCATCGGAAAGAATCACGCCAAGTATTTTGATCAGCATGGCTGGCTTTATTTTACCCGTGAGCGTTTTGATCTTTTATATCCTTCTTACGGCGATACCTATCCTACCTATAATGGCAGTATTGGTATGACTTATGAGCAGGGAGGAATTGGTGCCGGCCTGGGCGTGATCGTGGAAGAAGGGGATACCCTGACCCTGGTAGACAGGGCCCAGCATCATTTCACCACCTCGCTGAGTACCGTTGAAATTGCATCCCTGAATGCGGGCAGACTGGTGAAGGAGTACCGTAAATTTTTTAATGAGGCCACTTCCTCCGGATTTGGAGAACATAAAAGTTACGTGATCAAATATGAGGCCCGCAACCAGGAACGCTTTGAACAACTGATCCGCCTGCTGGATAAAAACGGCATTCAGTATGCAGCCGGTACCGGCGCAGCTTCGAAAGGCCTCAGTTATTTCAGCGGTAAAGAAGAATCGTTTACCGCGGGAACCAATGACCTGGTGATTTCTGCCCTGCAACCACGTTCGGCGATGGTGAAAGTGTTATTTGAACCCAAGACAAAATTATCTGATTCTGCTACGTATGATATCACTGCCTGGGCATTGCCTTATGTGTATGGATTGAACGCGTATGCCACGAAAGATAAAATTCTATCCACCGGGGCAATCAATCTCCGGACTACCGTAACCAACCCGGAAACCACATATGGATATGTTATACCCTGGAATGGAATTAAAACCGTGAAGACAGTCGGTCATCTTTTACAGAAAGGCATCCTGCTTCGTTATGCTGAGCAACCATTTGAAGTCAATGGAAATAAATTTGACCGTGGTGCCATTATTGTCCTTAAGACTTCCAACCAAAAGTTTGGCGGAGAACTCTGGAAATTGGTTCGCGAGACCACCGCTGCAGATGGCGTACAGATTTATGCAGTCAGCAGTGGATTTGTAGATAAAGGCTTTGACTTCGGTAGTGGAATGGTACATCCGATGCGGATGCCGAAAGTGGTGCTTGTAACCGGAGAAGGGGTATCCGGTAATTCTGCCGGTGAGATCTGGCATTTCTTTGATCAGCAACTGGACTTTCCGGTTACCCTGGTTAATGCCAATGACCTGGCACGTGCGAACTGGAATGAGATCGATGTGCTGATCATGCCTGATGGCAATTATCGTTTCCTGAGTAATAAAGATGAACTGGAAGCATTTAAATCATGGGTCAGCAAAGGCGGA
>DAORKK010000223.1:0-4966 GCA_035439525.1 Chitinophagaceae bacterium | reverse complement strand
CTGCCGCATTGGAGCAATCCGAACCAATCAACTGTTCCGGATGCAGCGGAATATGGAAGAGATCACAGAAAGCCTGATTAACCAGTTCAATCCGTCGGTCAGGCGTTTCCAGTAATATCGCTTGCTGCAGGTTTTCCACCAGGGTGGAAAATGCAGCATTGCTGATAAAGGCGGGAGTGGAGAACGTTGTCATTCGGGGCGAAAATTAGAAAATGTTTATGCAAGTTCCATGAAACCGGCACTGAGTAATGTAATTTAGGTAAGAAGACTAAGCATTAGTACTTATTTCCCATTATATCATTTTAAAAACTAAGTATGAATTTCTAATTTTACGTATACCACTTTAAAGAATAAATTTTTAATTACCAATATCCCAATCCGCCATGAAACGAATCAAAGTTTACCTCGTTGACGACCATCGCATGATGCTTGATATGTGGAATTCCCTGTTGAGTATCGATAACCGGTTTTCTGTTGTTGGCATTTCCACCGATGGACGACTCGCACTCGAAGAAATTAAAGTAAAACTTCCCAATGTAGTGCTGATGGATATTTCGATGCCCGGCATTTCCGGTATCGATCTCACCCGCACGATAAAGGAAAAATTTCCCCTGACCCAGGTACTGGCCGTATCGATGCACACCAATGTACTCACGATCAAACAGATTCTTTCTGCCGGAGCCAGTGGTTATATGTCCAAAACTTCTTCGTTTGATGAAATGGTACAGGCTATTCTGGCGGTGTACGAAGGCAAACATTATATCGCCGAAGACATCAAAAACCTGATCGCGGAACAAATGCTCGGGGAAAACGGGGACAGTCAGGTTAACCGTATTAATTCACTGACCAAACGGGAACTGGAAATCGTCAGTATGATCCGGGATGGACTTTCCTCCCATGATATAGCCTTGAAACTTTTTATTTCCCAACGCACCGTGGAAGTGCATCGCTATAATATCTTTAAAAAGCTGAATGTTTCGAATGTGGTATCCATGATGAAAGTACTGAACCAGGAAGCGGTGTAATCGGATAGCAGATAATAACCGGCAGCGAAGCGGGAAACCCTCAATTTTGAAAGTACGAAGTACGAACTACGACCCTTCGATACGTCCCGCATGAATACGTTCACACGCCCTGAAATATTACTTTAGCGGGACTACTGTTCACCTGAGTTTATCGAAGGGCAGGGTGACAACGAAAGGTACTTTATAAAACGAGTAGCTGACTCGTTTTTAGTTTAAACTCCTTAGGAAGGGCTGTCGACTACTAACTACCGACTACTAACTACCGACTCGCTTACGCGCCATTCCATTTACCAAACATCTCTTCTACTTTCTTAAACCGGTAGTCAAAAATCGTTTTGAGTTTGTTTTTCACAAACAAGGCATTGGCTATTCTTCCCAGTATGCCCAGCGGATTTTTATAATGAATAATATCCGTCATTTCCACGCCGCCCGGTATTTCTTTAAAATGATGCTGATGATGCCAGAGGCTGTATGGACCGAAGCGCTGTTCATCAATAAAATAAGTCCTGTCCTTCACCTGGGTGATCTCCGTCATCCAGTATAAAGGGATGCCGGCTACCGGTTTCACCGTGTATTCGATCAGCTGTCCCGCATACATCACATCACCATGGTGTTTGGAGATGACCTTAAAACCCATTCCATCCGGGGTGATGGCCTGCAAATTGGCCGGATTGGAGAAAAAAGCCCAGGCTTCATCAAGGGAAACCGGAATTTTCTGTACTGTTTTGATCGAGTGTGCTGCCATGCTGATTATTGGGTTAAATTCGTCTTAATAACCATTTATCACCTGAAAAGTTCGGTCATACCATGTCATTGAATAAAGAAAAAACAGAAAAGAAATTTGCCGAAGAATTTGCCAAACTGAACGAACAGCAACAAAGGGCCGTTTCCACCCTGGATGGCCCGGTAATGGTCATCGCCGGACCGGGCACCGGTAAAACCCAGATCCTGGCCAGCCGGATCGGCAAAATCCTGCTCGATACCGACGCACAGCCCGAAAACATTCTCTGCCTCACTTACACCGATGCCGGTGTGGTGGCCATGCGCAAGCGACTGTTGCAGTTTATCGGTCCCGACGCCTATAAAGTAAACCTCTATACCTTCCACGCTTTCTGCAATGATATCATCCAGGAAAACCTGTCCCTCTTCGAAAAAACAGCCCTGGATCCCTTGTCCGAACTGGAAAAGATTCAGCTCTTTAAAGAACTGATCGACTCCTTCCCGAAAAATCATCTTTTGAAACGTTACCGCGGGGATGTATACTTTGAAGTTAAGAATCTTCAACAACTCTTCAGCACTATGAAAAAAGAAGGGTGGACACCCGCTTTTATCAATGAACGAATCGACAGTTACCTGGCCGATCTGCCCACCCGGGATGAGTTTATTTATAAAAAGAAATATAAAAACTTCAATGCCGGCGATCTGAAGCAGGAAAAGTATAATGAGGAAACCGAACGGATGGAAAAACTCCGGGCTGCCGTGGGCGAATTTGACCGGTTCCAGCAACTCATGCGGAAACGGAACCGCTACGATTTCGACGATATGATCAACTGGGTGATCAAAGCCTTTGAAGAAAATAAAAACCTGCTGGCCGATTACCAGGAAAAATTCCAGTATGTACTGGTAGACGAATACCAGGATACCAGTGGCACCCAGAACCGCCTGGTGGAACTGCTGATCAGTTACTGGGACAAACCAAATGTATTTGTGGTGGGTGATGACGACCAGAGTATCTACCGTTTCCAGGGTGCCAGTGTGGAGAATATGCTGGACTTTGCCAAAAACTACAAAGATGACCTGGTGACGGTGGTGCTCACGAATAACTACCGCTCCACTCAGCCGATCCTTGATATTTCTAAAACCCTGATCGACCGGAATGATGAACGACTGGTGAAACAGATCGAAGGACTGACCAAGGATTTACTTTCCAGCAATGATAAAATACGCAGCATCACCCACGCGCCCCGCTTACAGGAATACGAAACCATGCGCCTGGAAATGATCGGGCTGGTCAAAAAAATACAGCAATTACTGGCGGAAGAAGTGTCGCCGGGTAAGATCGGCATTATTTATAAAGAAAATAAATACGGAGAAGAACTGGCCCGGCATTTCAAAGAACTGAACATCCCGGTTTACAGCAAACGAAACCTGAACCTGCTGGAAATGCCCCTGGCACAGAAAATTATCCTGGTATTGAAATACCTGTCCAGTGAACATGATATTCCTTTTAGCGGTGATGAGATGCTGTTTGAAATACTTCACTTCGACTGGTTTGGCGTACCTCCGGTTGAAATTGCCAAACTCAGTATGGAAGTAGCGGATAAACGATACAGCGGTAATGGCACTTCCATCCGGCAGGCTCTCACGGAAAAAGCCCATGCCCCCGCCAAAGACCTCTTCAGTACCGGTCTGCACAGTGGGTTAAAGAAAGCATCGGTTGCGCTCGAACAACTGATCGGCGATGTTTCCAATCTTACCCTGCAGCATCTGTTTGAATCCCTGATCCGGGAAGCCGGTGTGCTGACGCATATCATGCAGGGCACCGATAAACACTGGCAGTTACAGGTACTCACCGGTCTCTTTGATTTTGTAAAAGAAGAAACCCACCGCAATCCCTTCCTCAACCTCGAAGCCCTGATCAACCTGATCCAACTGATGGAAAAGGAAGAAATCCGCCTGCCCCTGGTAGAAGTCAGCGGCAGTGAAAAAGGCATTAACCTGATGACCGCCCACGGATCCAAAGGACTGGAATTTGAATATGTGTTTTTTGCCGGTTGCAATGCCGGATTCTGGGAAAAGAAACGGAAACCAGGAGGTGGTTATAAACTGCCTGACACGATGTTCTCTTCGCAATCAGGCGCCAATGATGAAGAAGAACTGCGCCGGTTGTTTTATGTAGCACTTACCCGGGCGGAACAGCATCTCTTTATTTCCTGGAGCCGTTTCAAGAATGATGGTAAGGAGCTGGAACCCTCGATGTTTATTGCCGAGATCCGGGATAAGCACGAATTACCCATTGAGAAAATAGTCATAGATGAAACCGTGGTCAGTGAGTTTGCGGCTTTGAGTTTTGCCGAAGCGGCCGCGCCGGAGATCGAAAAAATTGAAGAAGAATATATTAACCGCAACCTCGAAAAATTTGTGATGAATGTAACGGCACTTAATAATTACCTGAAGTGCCCGCTGGAATTTTATTTCAAAAACCTGATCCGGATTCCCTCCCCGAAAAATGAAGCCACGGAATTTGGTTCCGCCGTTCACCACGCGCTGGAGAAATTGTTCCGCAAAATGCAGGACAGCGGCAAGGACCAGTTTCCTTCCAAAGAAGATTTCATAGCCGATTTTGAATGGTATATGGTACGTCACCGGGAGAGTTTTACCAAAGAGCAGTTTGCCCGCCGCATGGAATATGGTCCGGATGTGCTCACTCATTATTACGACACCTATATCCATCGCTTTAACAAGATCGTCGCCATCGAACGAAATATCCGTAACGTGGTGGTGCAGGGAGTGCCGTTGAAAGGAAAGCTGGACAAACTGGAATTTGATGGAAAATCAGTGAATGTGGTGGATTACAAGACCGGTGATCCTGATAAAGCAATTCCGAAAACCAAGGGGCCTTCCGATAAACAGCCGGATGGAGGTGATTACTGGCGGCAGGCAGTGTTTTATAAAATACTGGTGGATAATTATGAGCAGAAAGAGTGGAAAGTGGTCAGTACCGAGTTTGATTTTATTGAGCCTGATAAAAAGAAAAACTATCGCCGTGAAAAGATCGAGATCGGTGCTTCAGATATTACCACGGTCACCCAGCAAATCAAAACCACCTGGCAAAAGATCCAGGACCGCGATTTTTATACCGGCTGCGGCAAGGAGGATTGCCATTGGTGCAATTTTGTGAAGACCAACAATATGGCCATCGCCCTGCACGACCTCGAAAC
>DAORKK010000222.1:0-5001 GCA_035439525.1 Chitinophagaceae bacterium | reverse complement strand
ACACAAAACAATCTAAAGGGTATTACCTTAGTGGCTGAGAATAGTAAAACACCGGTATCTGATGCCTCTGTTTATTCTGCAGACTTTGCCTATAGTGAAATATCAGACGAAAATGGGTTTGTTTCATTTAAGAACCTGCCAGGTGGCACCGATTCATTAATCATTACCGCAATCGGGTATGCTACAAAAATCATTCATCTGACTGAAATTAGTTCTGGCACCATTTACCTGACTGTAAAAGTCACAACCCTGAATGATGTGTTGGTCAGGGCTTCTTCCAGAAACGGAATCTTTAAGACAATCAGTGATCTTGATATTCATATCCGACCGATTATTAATTCACAGGAAGTATTAAGGCTTGTTCCGGGTTTGTTTATCGGTCAACATGCAGGTGGAGGAAAGGCAGAACAGATCTTTTTACGAGGATTTGATCTGGACCATGGTACAGATATTCAACTTATCGTGGATGGGTTGCCGGTTAATATGGTCAGTCATGCCCACGGACAAGGCTATGCAGACCTGCACTTTTTGATTCCTGAGCTGATTGAGAAAGTGGGCTTTAACAAAGGTCCCTACCAGGCAGATAAAGGCAATCTGGCTACTGCCGGATACGTTGCTTTTAAAACAAAAAACTACCTGCCTTCCAATTTTGCAAAAATAGAAACGGGTCAGTTCAATACCATCAGGGCTATCACAGGTATTAATCTGCTGGGCACTGCTGCCCGTGAAAAAAACCAGAGCCTGTATATTGCCGGTGAAGGTTCGTTTACAAAGGGATATTTTGAAAGTCCCCAGGATTTTTACCGATACAACGGAATGATTAAATACCATGGCCGTACAGGTGCAAAGAGCACACTCACTGCATTATTAACCGGACTGAGCAGTAAATGGAATGCCAGTGGCCAGATTCCTGACCGGGCCGTTGCTGATGGTAGTATCGGATTTTTTGGGGCGATAGATGATAATGAAGGTGGAAAGACCAGCCGGTATAATGCTTCAGCAGAATTGATGCACAATCTGGGCAATGGAGCCGTCTTGCGAAATCAGTTCTTTTATTCCCACTATAATTTTGAGTTGTATTCCAATTTCACCTTTTTTAAGGAAGATCCGGTAAATGGCGATCAGATCCGCCAGAAAGAAGACCGGCACATAACAGGTTATAATATGTCCTACCAGCAGGATCATGAATGGTCCGGAAGGAAAGCCCAGTTCAGCACCGGCTTACAAACCAGGTATGATATTATAAATGATATTGAACTTTCACGCACAAAGAACAGAACACAAACCACCAATCCGCTGATGCTGGGAGATATTCAGGAGCTGAATGCTGGTATATATATACAGGAAAAACTAATACTAAACTCTCGCTGGGATATCACCGCCGGTATCAGGTCTGATTATTTCACCAATCGATATGATGACAGACTTGCATTTACAAAATCATCCTCCACTTCCGTGATTGTAAGTCCAAAATTTAATATTAATTACCGGGCCAATGATAACGTTCAGTTGTACTGGTTCAACGGTCAGGGATTCCACAGCAATGATACACGGGTAGCTGTTGCACGTAACGGAAAGGATGTAGTTACTCCGGCCTGGGGCAGTGACCTGGGCGGTATCTTCAAACTTGGAAAAAAAGCGATGATCCAGACTGCATTCTGGTATTTATGGATGAAACAGGAATTCGTTTATGTTGGGGATGAAGGGGTGGTGGAACCGGGCGGGAAAACACAGCGAACCGGCTGGGATCTCTCTTTACGATATGAACTGGCTAAAAATCTTTATTCGGATATCGATATCAGCCTCACAAATCCCCGTGCATTAAACACGCCTGAAACTGAAAATTACCTGCCGCTCGCACCCCGTTTTACAAGTGTGGGAGGAATTACTTACCGTAAAGCTGACGGATGGAATGGAAGTCTGCGCTATCGGTATATGGGTGACCGTCCGGCGAATGAAGATAATTCAGTAGTGGCAAAAGGCTACTTTGTGACCGATGCCGCCATCAATTATACCATGAAAAAATGGGAAGCCGGTCTTTCTATACAGAATCTTTTTGATACCCGATGGAAGGAGACGCAATTTGATACAGAAAGCCGTTTACAGCATGAGCCGGGCCCTGTATCAGAAATTCATTTTACTCCAGGAACACCTTTCTTTGCCCGTATCAGTTTCAGTGTATTTTTTTAAAAATAGGAATTATGCAACTCTCCTGTCCCATGCCCAAATTTGATTTTGATGTGATAACACTCGGTCATGGAAGTGGCGGACTGCTCACCCATAAATTGCTGCAAAGCGGCGTATTTGACATTTTAAAAAACGAGCTGCTGGATCAGCAACACGACGGTGCCAGTTTTGAACTCCATGGCAAAGTGGCCTTCAGTACGGATAGTTATGTGATCACGCCAGCCTTCTTTCCGGGTGGTAATATCGGTGAACTGGCCATCTATGGAACCGTTAACGACCTGGCCATGTGCGGGGCCATTCCCCAATATTTATCCCTGGCCTTTATTATAGAAGAGGGACTTCCCATGACCGAATTCTGGGAAATTCTTTCCAGCATCAAAGAAGCGGCGCAGAAAGCCAATATCCGGATTGTCACCGGTGATACCAAAGTGGTGGAAAAAGGAAAGGGCGATAAAATATTCATCAATACCTCCGGCATCGGGGTTATACATCCTAAAGCCAATATCCATCATAAAAATATTGAAGCCGGTGATAAAGTAATTATCAGCGGGAATATTGCCACGCATGGCATTGCGATCATGAGTGTAAGAAAGGGACTGGAATTTGAAACTACGATTGAAAGCGATACAGCCAACCTGAATCATACCGTAGAAAAACTGATCGGTCGTTTTGGCAATGATATTAAATTCCTGCGTGACCCCACCCGGGGCGGGGTGGCTTCCGTTTTAAATGAAATCGCTGAACTGACCCAACTGGGTTTTGAACTCGATCAGAAAGCAATACCGGTGGTTGAACAGGTGGAAGGCGCCTGTGAGATGCTGGGACTGGACCCGCTCTATGTAGCCAATGAAGGTTTATTTCTCGCTGTAGTAAAACCGGATATTGCTGATGAATTTCTCTCGCTGTTACGGAATGATGAAAACGGAACCAACGCCGCCATCATCGGCGAAGCCGGCACCGAACATCCCGGTAAAGTACTCCTCAAAAGCCGCATTGGTGGCCGGAGGGTGGTGAATTACCTGACGGGGGAACAATTACCCAGAATTTGTTGAGGAAGGTTGACTGGTTGAAAAAGTTGACAGGTTGAAAAGTTGGAAGGTTAATAAGGTAAAAGACACTAACTACTCACCACTCACCACTCACTATTCCCCCTTTTTCCCGAACTTTCCGTTTCAAATAACCACCATGGAAGTTAAAAACCTCTTCGATCCCGCCGTAAAACAGGAAATCATTGAGCGGATCAATATACTCACACCTCAATCCCCACGACTATGGGGCAAAATGGATGTGGCCCAGATGCTGGCCCACCTGCAACAACCGCTGGAAGTAGCTCTCGGCATACGAACCATTAAAGGAAGTTTCTTCATGAACCTGATCCTTCCATTATTCAAGAAAACATTATGGGATGAAAAACCCTGGAAAAAGGGAATACCAACCGATCCCACCTATATCACCATTGCTAAGCCAAGGGATTTCCAACAGGAAAAAGCAAAACTGCTTGATCTTATCAGTCAGTTCAATGAAGCAGCCCTGAGTGATAAAAAACACCCCGTTTTTGGTTTTATGACGAAGGAACAATGGAGTAAATCCGCCTGGAAACATATTGACCATCATATGAAACAGTTCGGGGCCTGATCAGCGGTTGAGTTCATACAATACTAACCGGTCTTCATTTTCATTCAAGGGGAAATAAGCCTGATAACCGGCAATTTTCCCTTTTTCGGTCTTTTTATAATGAATATATCCCCCTGGTGTAAGAGACAGCACTTTGCCGGTTTCAAAGATACAATTGTATTTTTCTGTGATATCTTCATCTCTTTTTAAAAACTCGACATCGCCTGTTTGAGTGTTATAACCTGCGTATAAACGGTATCCCCGGTATTCATCTAAGACAAATGCTTTTTGGTTCTCCAGGTCATACAGAAAATGATACAATTGTCCGCACCCCTTCCCGTTACAATGACGAATGAAACCAGTGGCTTCAATAAAATGACGGGGACCCACTGTCAGTCGCCAAAACTCTTCTTCATCGAGGTCGATAGTATACAAAAACCAATCGCCGGCAATTGAGGTATCCAGCCTGACACCTGGCTCCAAAGGCAACCCGTTCATAGTGAAGAATTGAGGTTTATAATTCTCCGGATCAGGTTCAGTAATACCCAGGGTGAAATTGTCCCACATGAACCAGTAACGGTTCGATTTAAGCTCGAGTTTCCAATCGGTGACTGGTTCAAATTCATATTTCACTTTGATTCTTTCCCTATAAACCTTTGTTGTATCCAGGAAAAAAGCCGCACATTGATCCCAGCAAAAGGATTGCGGCTTACTGATAAAAACTTTCTTAGGTGCAAAAGCAAAAAAAAGATCTCTTTCTCTGACCTCAGCCAAAGAGTCCGCAACCGGATCCCTGGCCGGAACCGGGGAAATGGCTGTATCCACCAGCCAAAGGCTCTTATCTACCTGTCCTGTAACTGCAATACTTCTATCACCTTGACGGATACAACTTGCCGAACAAAAAAGCAGGAGGATGAAAAAGACCATTTTCATTCCATTAAATTACTACAGCTTTGACTGATTATTTGTTAATTCCTTGTTCAATATCCCGGAACCGGGTGACCAAAGTCATGAATCGATTCCCGGGCGACTGCTAGCTTTGACCTGTTACATGAACTCCCTCATCTGGAAAAATATCATCCGCAAGCCTACTTAGTGCAGTAACACCCCGTTACAAACATCTCTTTTTATTATCCGCGGTCCAGACCGCCTAAACGCTTGCAATGAAAACAATCATTGAACCCTTTCGTATTAAATCGG
>DAORKK010000221.1:0-5036 GCA_035439525.1 Chitinophagaceae bacterium | reverse complement strand
TCGAAGCGTCGGATATGATGGTGATCCTGAAAGATAAAAGTGAATGGACGTCGGCTAAAACCTTTGATGAACTGGCCGATAAAATGAGCAAGGCGCTGGAGGATGTACCCGGTATAACAGCCGGATTCCAGTATCCGGTGCAGATGCGCTTTAATGAACTGATGACCGGTGCCCGGCAAGATGTTGTCTGTAAGATTTTCGGGGAGGACCTCGATACACTGGCTGCTTACTCTAAAAAACTCGGCGAAGTGGTGAGTACGGTGGAGGGGGCAGCCGATCTGTATGTGGAAACCGTAACCGGGTTACCGCAGATTGTGATCAGTTTTAACCGGGATCAGATGTCACATTACCAGCTGAATGTGGCCGATGTGAACCGGGTGATCCGTACCGCTTTTGCCGGCGAAAGTGCAGGAACAATTTATGAGAATGAGCGACGGTTTGACCTGGTCGTTCGTCTTAACCAGCAATCCCGCCAGGACCTTGCAGATGTACAGCATCTGCTTATTGCCACACCGATCGGTACACAGATTCCATTGTACCAGGTGGCCAACGTTGAAATAAAAGAAGGCCCCAACCAGATTCAGCGGGAAGATGCTAAGCGGAGGATTGTGGTTGGATTTAATGTAAGAGGACGGGATGTGCAGAGTGTGGTGGATGAACTCAGCAAGAAAGTAAATGAGCAGGTGAAACTGCCTTCCGGTTATTATGTGACCTATGGCGGCCAGTTTGAAAACCTGGTGGAAGCGAAAAAAAGATTGAGTATCGCTTTACCCATTGCACTCTTACTCATATTTATCATGCTCTATTTTGCTTTTGGTAAACTCAAATACGGGCTGCTTATTTTCTCCGCGATTCCTTTGTCTGCCATCGGTGGTATACTGGCCTTATGGCTCCGTGGGATGCCGTTCAGTATTTCTGCGGGTGTTGGATTTATCGCGTTATTCGGGGTGGCCGTGTTAAATGGTATCGTATTGATCACTGAGTTTAACCGGTTGAAAGAGCAAGGCATGCATGACCTTAAATTTATTATTATGGAAGGAACTAAAGTCCGGTTACGTCCGGTATTGATGACCGCCTCGGTGGCTTCACTTGGTTTTTTACCAATGGCGTTAAGTGCCGGAGCGGGTGCCGAAGTACAGCGGCCCTTAGCTACCGTGGTTATCGGAGGCCTGGTTACTGCAACTTTCCTGACCCTGGTTTTATTACCCATCCTGTACATGTGGCTCGAAAGAGAGAAACCCAGAAAAAGAAAAGCGCGGCCAGTAGCTGTGCTCTTCTTGCTGTTGTCATTGGGTACCGTAGCGCAGGCGCAGCAACCTGAAAGTAAACGGATAATGCTGGACGAGTTGCTGAAGCTGGCAGACAAACAGAATATTACGGTACAGGCCCTTCAAAAGGAATCGGCTTACTGGAAGCAACTGCAATCAGCTGTGGCCGACCAGGGAAGAACCCTGCTGAGTGCCGAATACGGGAAGATCAATAGTATTAATAATGACACCCGGTTCACCCTGAGTCAGTCATTTACACTTCCAGTGGTATACAAACGGCAACGGGCCTTTTACAGTGCGGGTGAACAATCCCAGCAGGCCATGGTACAATGGAAAGAACAGGAACTGCACCGGGAAATTAAATTGCTGTACTGGTCAATGACGGATCTGTTAGGCCGTCAGCAATTACTGCTACAACTGGATTCTGTTTACAGCCGGGTACTGCAGGCGGCAACGCTTCGGTTAAAAGCCGGGGAAACCAACCAGCTTGAAAAAACCAGTGCTGAGGCCCAGGTGGCCCAGTTGAAAATGCAGCTGGCACAGATACAATCCGGCTTACTGACTGATCAGCAGCAACTGCAATGGTTACTGAACAGTAACGAGTTCTACCTGCCGGATCCGGTCAATGTCAACTATAAGGAATTCGAATGGACGGACACCAGCAGTATCTCTTCCCATCCGTTGGTAAAATACCGGGAGGGCCAGGTGAAAATGGCTACGGCACAGACCGATTTGGAAAAGAACAAACTGGTGCCGGATCTGTCTGCAGGTTATAACAATATGTCCATTGTCGGATATCAGTCCCCTGATGGAGTTACCCAGAAATACTATGGCCCGGGTCAGCGTTTTGGCACCGTGAATATAACCATGGGCGTACCGCTGTTTACCAAAGCAGCCCGCAATAAAGTAAAAGCGGCTAGACTGAGTGAAGAAGCCGCACAACTGAATGTGAAGGCCGCGGATCAGCAATTAAAGACGCAGTTACTGCAATACCAGGAAGCGTTTAAAAAGCAACAGCAACTGGTACAATACTACAATAATGAAGGACTGGCACAGTCAGCACTGATTATTCGTCATGCCGGATTGAATTTTGAGAAAGGGCAGATCAGCTATCTCGAATGGACAATCCTGATGAATAACGCAACGGGTATCCAACTGGCCAGGCTGGATGCCCTGGCACAATTAAACAGGATCCGTACAGAAATTGAATACTTAACCGGTAAATAAAAATTTTATGACTCGTTATAGCTTTATTATACTGGCCCTGCTGTTTACAGCAGCCTGTTCCTCGAAGAAACAGGCGGCCACGGAAGAAAAAGAAATGGCAATAGCTGACCAGGTACAATTGACCGATGTACAACTTAAAAATGCGGGTATTGAAACCGGCAAAGCGGTCCGTCAGCCGATCAATACGGTACTCAAAGTAAATGGACATGTGGATGTTCCCCCTCAGAACATTGTATCAATCAGCTTTCCCATGGGAGGTTATCTGCGCTCTACTAAATTGCTGCCCGGTATGCATATCAGCCGGGGTGAAGTGATTGCGGTAATTGAAGATCAGTCCCTGGTACAGTTGCAGCAGGATTACCTGGTGACCAAAGCGCGATTGCAGTTTCTGCAGCAGGAATATGAACGGCAGAAAATGCTGAATGAAAACAATGTGAATGCTGAGAAAACATTCCAGCAGGCTGAATCGGATTATCTCTCCCAGAAAGTTTTGCTGAAAGGGTACAGTGAAAAACTGTTCCTGATCGGTATCAACCCGGCCGGACTTTCTGAAAATAGTATATCCAGGAGCGTTTCGGTCCATTCCCCGATCAATGGGTTTGTATCAAAAGTGAATGTGAATATTGGAAAATATGTTACGGCCACGGATGTATTATTCGAACTGATCAATCCGGATGACATGCATGCTGCACTAACCGTTTTTGAAAAAGACCTGAATAAAGTAAGTCCCGGGCAAAAAGTAAAAGTCTCTTTCGTGGATGATCCTGCTACCACGTACGATTGTGAAGTGATCCTGGTAACCCGGAATGTGGATGAGAACCGGGGTGCCCTGGTGCATTGTCATTTTGAAACCCAGCCGAAGAACCTGCTGCCTGGCATGTTTCTGAATGCCACCATTAATGTCAATAATGCAGAGGTATTGACCGTACCGGAAGAGGCGGTGGTGAGGTTTGAGAATAAGCAGTATGTATTCGTACAATCGGGGAAGAATGATTTCAGAATGGTGGAAGTGGAGCCCGGTGTAAAGGAAAACGGACGGTTGGAAATCACCTCAAAAATGGAAGGATTTGAACAACAGACATTGGTGACACGGAACGCTTATGCGGTTTTATCAAAAATGAAAAACACGGCAGAGGAATAAATTTTTCCTGTTTATGATAGCCGGGATGATTCGCGGGGTGGAGAAAGTTGATATTCATTTACTTCCTTCCTTCCCGTCTTCCCGGCTATATTTTTTGAGAAATGTGGATAAAAAACAAATTTTTTTTTGCTCGTTAGTCCGTTAGATTTGCTCCCCCAACATGATAACCTATGGAGCTGAAATACAGTCAACAGATCGCCGGTACCCTGAGCCTCACCCTGAAGCAGGTCAGCAGTATTTATGACCTGCATACCGAAGGATCCACAATCCCTTTTATAGCCCGTTACCGGAAAGAAGCCACCGGGAATCTGGACGAAGTGGTGATTGCTAATGTGATTGACCAGATTAAGTATTTCAATGAACTGGAGAAACGGAAAGAGACGGTGTTGAAAACAATCGAAGAAGCGGGCAAACTGACCCCCGAATTGAAGCGACGGATTGAAGATTGTATCAATGCCACTGAACTGGAGGACATTTACCTGCCCTATAAACCCAAACGGAAAACCAAGGCCTCGGTGGCCATTGAAAAAGGACTGGAACCACTGGCCACGCTATTGTTTCAGCAAGGGCCCCATAATCCCGAGGAAGAAGCCACGAAGTATATCAACGAACAGGTAAAAGATACCACAGAAGCCCTCCAGGGTGCCCGGGATATCATGGCTGAATGGATCGCTGAAAATGAACAGGCCCGTAACCTGGTGCGTAAACTGTTTACAGAAGAAGCTACTGTTTCCTCCCGGGTGCTAACCACCAAAAAGGACGATCCCGAAGCACAGAAATACCGGGACTATTTTGAGTTTAAAGAGACCTTAGCCAAGAGTCCTTCTCATCGTATCCTGGCCATCCGCCGGGGAGAGAAAGAAGGATTCCTGATCATGACGATAAATATAGAAAAGGAAAATGCCCACGCGGAATTGAAAAGGGTTTTCCTGAAAGCTTCCGGTGCGGCCGCCAAACAGGTGGAACTTGCTATTGAGGATTCTTATAACCGGTTGTTACAATCCTCCATTGAAACTGAATTCCGCATGGCCAGCAAAACCAAAGCGGATGAAGAAGCCATCCGGGTGTTTGCTGAAAATCTGCGTCAGTTATTACTCGCTTCCCCACTTGGGCAAAAAAGGATCATGGCCATTGACCCCGGCTTCCGTACGGGTTGTAAAGTAGTGTGCCTGGATGAGCATGGTACTTTTCTGAAATATATCACCATCTTCCCGCATGCGCCGCAGAATGACTGGAACGGGGCTGTACAAACCATCAAAGAGCTGGTGGCACGCTATGATATAGAAGCGATCGGGTATGGAAACGGAACGGCCAGCAAAGAAACAGAACAATTGGCGCGAGGTATTGATTTTGGCAAGCCGGTGTCTGTCTTTATGGTAAATGAGAGTGGTGCTTCCATT
>DAORKK010000220.1:0-5059 GCA_035439525.1 Chitinophagaceae bacterium | reverse complement strand
CTTGAAAAATATGGTAAAGTATGGCGGGTTGGGGCTGATGAAGCGACCACCATAAAATTTGCCTCCGATGTGAAATTTGGCGGCGTGGATGTAAAAGCCGGCACGTATACATTATTCGCTATTCCCGGTGAAACAGAATGGACACTCATCCTGAATTCACAGTTGGGTCAGTGGGGCGCCTATAATTATGAGAAGAACAAAGACAAGGATATTGCTTCCGTAAAAGTACCCGTGCAGAAACTGGATATGCCGGTGGAACAACTGACGATCCGGTTTATAGAATCAGGGGCCATGGTGATTGAGTGGGATATGACGAGGGTGCTGGTAACGATTAACCAGGGAAACTGATTTTCCCCATCGACACATTCGGGATACCCTTCCTGTTTTCACCCAGCCGTACGGCACCGCCGGCCACTGTTTCGTTGGCCAGCAGGGCAAATAGAACGGCTTCTTTGGCATCCGGATTTATTTCCAGGGCCTGGGTGGTATGGAAGGGTATTCCTTTTAGCTGTTGCCGGATATTTTCCATCAGAAGCGGGTTATGCATACCGCCACCACTCACATAAACAGTAAACAGGTTATTCATATCCACTGTCCTTTTTATCGCATCCACGATCATATCGGCACTCAATTGATTCAGGGTGGCCATCTGATCTTCCGTGGAGACTGTGGTCAAACCACAGGACTGCATAGCGTTCCGCAGGTACTTCAGGTTGAATAGTTCTGGTCCGATGGTTTTCGGAAAGGAACCGTCAAAAAAAGAATGCCCCTTCAATGCCTGCAGCAGGGCCGGGTGTACTTTTCCTTTACGGGCAACAGTAGCATCCTGATCGAAGTACTGGCCGGGATAAACGGACTGAATCAATGCGTCCATCATGGTATTACCCGGTCCCACATCCGTGCTGAATACTTTCCCGGCATCCAGGTCTCCCGGCAGATAAGTAAAGTTGGCAATCCCCCCGATATTCAGCATGATACGGTTCTCGCCTTTTTTAGAGAAGACCAGGTAATCGCCATATACAGCCAGCGGGGCACCTTCACCACCGGCCGCCACATGTTTTTGCCGGAAATCACTGATGGTGATGATGCCGGTACGCACGGCAATATGATCCCCGTCGCCAATCTGCAAAGTAGCATTCCCAAACTCCGGCCGGCCATGCAAAAAGGCGGGTGCATGATAGATGGTCTGACCATGACTGGCCACCAGGTCGACCTCTTCATTTTTAACTGACCAATCACGCAGCGCCTGGTTAATCATCCGGGCATGTTCAATGGCCACCTGGCTGTTGAGCAAACAGACATTTTCGAGATCCGCATCTCTGCGGGAAAAAACGGATTTCAGGGATTCTTTAAAAGCGGGATTGTAGGCGACCGTTGTAAAATGTAGCACAGCTACCGATGTATCAGTCCCACTGCCAGTGATCCGGCATAGTGCCAGGTCAAGTCCATCGAAGGATGTACCACTCATCAATCCAAGTATTATACGGGAAGGTTTTTGGCCGGTATGCCAGAGTTTTGCCAGGTTTTTGTTCATGTTTTAAAGTTAGATTGTCGGTTTTTGCCGGAAAAATTTATTTCTGTTCAGCATTTCTGCGGTTTTTGCGTCTTTATTTTGCACTTTTTTGCGCATTTTAAAGAGAATACTTACATTTAGTGTTACAACGTCGACTGCCATGTTAAAAAGAGAACGCCAGGAATATATTCTTCGCGAAGTGAACCTGCATAACCGGGTGCTGACTTCCGATCTCTCAGAGGCGATCAATGTATCGGAGGATACGATCCGGCGTGATCTGGCCGAACTTGCTGAAACAGGCAAAATTATCAAAGCGCATGGCGGCGCCCTCTCGAAATCCTTTCATACGTCTTTCCAGATTAACGGGGTTTATTCGCATGATAAAAAGAAGTGTATTGCCCGCAAAGCCGTAAACCTGATCCATGATGGTATGTTTATACTTAGTGGTGGCGGAACAACCATTACGGAGTTGGCGAAAGCCCTGCCTGACCAGTTACAAGCCACCTTTTTTACCGGAAGTTTACCAGCCGCCATTGAATATATCCAGCATCCAACAGCGGAAGTGATCTTTATCGGGGACCGGATTTCCAAAAATTCAAGGATAACCATCGGCGGTGATGCGATTCAGAAAATCGCTCAGATTAACGCCGATATCTGTTTTCTCGGGATTAATGCCCTTGACCCGGAACTGGGACTTACCGATAATGACTGGGAAGTGGTACAGATAAAAAAGGCGATGATCAGGGCCTCGCGGAAAGTAGTGGCGTTGACTATTTCAGAAAAACTGAATACCCAGCAAAAAATTAAAGTGGCTGACCTTTCAGAGCTGGATATTATTATAACAGAGCTTCCTCCGGATGACCCCATACTGGAGCCTTTCCGGAAAGCCGGAGTACAGATATTATAAGCACTTTTTTTTATTATAAACATTCAAACAAAAACCGCAAAATGAGAAATCTGCTATGCTTTGCACAAAAGAAAGGGATGAACTTTTCTTTTGTTTTTCTTTTGCTGCTGGTATCCGGGCCCTTGTTTGCCCAGGTCCATATCAGTGGTAAAGTAACCGGCGCGGATGGGAAGGGGATACCCTTTGTATCTGTACTGATCCGGAATACAACTATTGGATCCGCCACCGGAGCCGATGGTTCCTATGGCTTCGACGCTACTGTTAAACCCGGCACTTATGTCCTGGTTTTCTCCGGTGTTGGTTTCAAAACAAAGGAGCAGTCCATTAACATAGGCTCCGAAAAAGCGTACACCACCGATGTTGTATTGGCGGACGATGCCCTGAATATGGATGAAGTAGTGGTGACGGGTACTTCCGCGGGTACCACCAAAAAACAACTGGGTAGCTATGTGAGTACGGTAAAAGCCGATCAGCTCAACAAAGGCGCTACCGGAAATGTGCTGGCTGCCCTGCAGGGTAAAACGGCGGGCGCACAAATCATTCAGAACAGCGGAGATCCCGGCGGTGGAATTTCTGTTCGCCTCCGTGGTATCAGTTCCGTCAACAGTTCCTCTGAACCTTTATATATAGTAGATGGGGTGATCGTGAACAATGCAACCACCCGTGTGACCAATACCAGTGCGAACTACGATGGACAGAATTTCATTGGTACGATCGGGCAAAACCGGATGGCGGATATCAACCCCAACGATATTGAACGCATCGAGGTTTTGAATGGTGCTGCCGCGGCTGCGATCTACGGTTCCCGTGCCAATGCCGGGGTGATTCAGATCTTCACCAAAAGAGGTTCTGCAGGAGCACCGGTAGTGAGCTTCTCCTCCAGCATGACGGTAAGTTCATTACGTAAATCTGTTCCGGTGAATCAATCTCCCACCAAATTCGGCGGACCGGCAGATGGTCCCGGGGCACAAACCCAGGATATCCTGTTGCCTGCGCTTACCAATACAACGGCCGTAACCCGTTACGATTACAACGATTATATTTTCCGCAGTGCCATGGGTACGGATAATAATATCTCTGTAGCCGGTGGTAAGGATAAGACCAAATACTATACCTCTGCTTCTTATTTTAAAAATGAAGGCATTATCAAGAATACTGATTTCCGCCGTTTCAGTTTCCGGGTAAATCTCGATCAGGCCCTGGGGAATAAAGTCAACTTCACGATGGGATTGAACTTTATCAATAGCCTGAGTAATGAAAAACCCGATGGAAACTCCTTCTTCTCACCCATGAACTCGATTAATATTATCGGCAACATCCACAATATCTGGCAGCGCGATGCATTAGGAAACCTGCTGGCGGTGGGAGAGCGTGGCCGGGTGAATCCGGTTTCCATTATTGAGGATATCAAGCAAAAACAGGAAACCAACCGGATCATTGCCAATGCCGGTCTGAAAATAAGGCCCTTCAAAGGACTGACGGTCGATTACACCATGGGTATCGATCAGTATGCGCAAAAAGGAGAGACCTTTATTCCTCCGTTTGCTTATAACGTAAGTGATGGTTTCTTTGGTGGCGGTGCTGCCCTGGATCCGACCCGTAACGGGTATGCCAGTGCCGGTAACTATAATTTTTTTCAGATCAACAATGACCTGAACGCTACTTATCAGACCAAGATCACACCGGATATCACGTCTACTTCTCAGCTGGGTTATTCTTTACAGTATGAGAAATCAGGCTATACACTGTTGCAAAGCCGCGGACTGGCTCCTTTTGTTCAAACAGCTACTGGTGGAAGTACCATTCTCCAGGGTGTGGATGAAAGAAGTGAATTCTCTGTATGGGGTTATTTCTTCCAGCAGAATTTCGGGTATAAGAACCTGTTGTATGTTACCGGTGCCATCCGGGTGGATGGTTCTTCCGTATTTGGTAAAGACCAGCGCGATCAGAAATACCTGAAAGCAAGCGGAAGCTATGTGATCAGTGAGCATGAATTCTGGAAAAAAAGCAAGCTGAGTAAGTTCTGGAATTTCGCCAAACTCCGCCTGGCTTATGGCGAAAGCGGAAACCTGACGGGTATCGGTGCTTTCTCCCGTTTCAATACGTATAGCAGCAATACCTTTGTCAGCCGTACCGCCCTTTCTTCCAACACCACACTGGCCAATTCACTGGTTAAGCCGGAGCGTCAGAAGGAGATTGAATTCGGGGTGGACCTCGGATTCTTCAACAGCCGGCTGAATGTACAGGCCAATATTTATAATAAGAAAGTGGAAGACATGCTGATCAACCGCTTTATCGCCCCCACTACCGGTTTCAGCAGCCTGCTGGATAATTTCGGCAGTCTCGAAAACAAAGGATTTGAACTGGTGATCAATGCGAAAGTGATGCAGAAAAAGGATTTCTCCTGGTCAGCCACGGCCATCTATAACCGTAATCGTAATAAGGCGGTGAAGATCGGTCAGGCCCTGACGTTATTAAGCACCAACCAGGGAGCACCGGTGGCCATCATCGAAGGACAGCCGATTGGTGTATTCTACGGGGCCTTCTTTGCCCTGGATGCCAATGGCGGTCTGGTGAAAAACGGATCTGGTTTCCCGCAGGGAGAACGTGGTATCCAGAACAGTGCCCTGAATTATACG
>DAORKK010000219.1:0-5059 GCA_035439525.1 Chitinophagaceae bacterium | reverse complement strand
GGCCGAATACAACAACGGGGAACTGAAAATATTGATTCCCAAACTGGAAATCAATCAACCCAAAAAAGTGAAGAGCATCTCTGTAAATTGACAGGATGTGTCTGAAAAGGAGAGGCTGCCCTGATCCGGACAGCCTCATTTTTATAAATGCTTTTATCCCTGTAATTAATATAACAGGTTCTTCAGTTTCTCTATATTGCTGATACTGATTTTACCATCCTTTATCTCAATCAGTTTTTCCGATTTGAAATCACTCAGGGTACGGATCAGCGATTCAGTGGCCGTTCCTACATAGTGAGCGATATCCTCCCTGGAAATCTCGATGGGTTTGTTTTCGCCCGCGGAATTGAACTTTCCATGGATATCCACCAGGGCCTTTGCTACCCTTTTACGAAGTGAACTATAGGCCAGGCTCAGCAGACGCTCTTCTTTTTCCTTTACATTCTGGGTGATGATGCGGATAAACTTGGATGCCACTGAAATATTTCCGTCAATCATTTGCTGGAAATCTTCGCGGGGCACCTGTACAATCTCCGTATCCTCGAGGGCCACTGCCGAATCATCATAATTTTTTTCCTCAATAAGGGCCGGGTATCCGATAAAATCACCATCACTGTACAGATCCGTGATATACTCTTTCCCGTCTTCATGTGTTTTGAAGCCCTTTACTTTTCCTTTTACCAGAAAATACAGGAAACGGGGGCGTTTGCCCTCGGCATATATCACCTGCTTTTTGGTATATAATTCAGAATTATAATTGTCGGGGTTGAACTGGAGCATCCCGGATTCCCGGAGATCATTGGCCAGTTCGCTCAGGCCTTTTCCGCTTGCATTGTAATTTTTCTGGAGTACTTCATATTTCTTAAGCCGGGATTCGATGGCATTCATCAGCTCAATCTCTTCAAAGGGCTTCGTGATATAATCATCAGCACCCATCTCCATTCCCTTGCGGAGATCACTGCGTTCTGCTTTGGCTGTCAGGAAGATCAGGGGAATATTTTCGGTTTCCGGATTCTTCCGAAGCAGGTGAAGTACCCCATAACCATCCAGTTCCGGCATCATAATATCACAGACAATCAGGTCTGGCTTTTCCAGTAAAGCAGCTTCCACCCCTCTTTTCCCGTTTTCGGCCGTCAGGGTCTTGTACCCCCCAAGGGAGAGGATTTCAGCAGTATTCTCCCGGATATCTTCATTGTCATCGATAATCAGAATCGTTCTTTGCGGCATAGTGCGGTTGGTTTTTTTGTTGCTAAAACTGGTGCAAAATAGGCAAAACCAACGTTTTGATAAAAATCAGTTTGCCGGGTGAACTTTCTCAGGCCCTGCTCCGGGTTCTGCGGCTATTTTAGCAACTTCAACATTTTTTCACCTATTATGTCCTCCTCCGTTATAACTGAACAGGAAATTCATTGCTACCACTGTGGGGAAACCTGCCTGAATACAAAGATCAGGATGGCTGAAAAAGTGTTTTGTTGTGATGGTTGCAAAATGGTTTACCAGATCCTTAACCAGAGCGAACTCTGTGAGTATTACAACCTTAACGACAATCCGGGAATCAATCAGCGGGTGCGGGTACGGCATGACAAGTTCGCCTTTCTGGATGATGAGAAAATACAATTACAACTGATCAGTTTTGAAGATGAAAAGCAGGTCCATATCACTTTTTACCTGCCCCAGATGCACTGCAGTTCCTGTCTTTACCTGCTCGAAAACCTGCACCGGCTAAACCCGGGGGTTGTGTCCAGTAAAGTCAATTTTACACGAAAAGAAGCCGATATCGTCTTCCTCAAGGATAAAACCAGTCTGCGGAGCGTGGCAGAAACCCTGACCAATATCGGTTATGAACCTTATATCAGCCTGAATGACCTCAAAGAAAAAAGGCCGGCTATCGACAGAAGTATGGTTTACCAGATCGGGGTGGCCGGCTTTGCCTTTGGTAATATTATGCTGATGAGCTTCCCAGAGTACCTGGGTATTGATGCCAGCGAAAAAGGATTGCTCACCATTTTCCGCTGGGCCAATTTCGGACTGGCGATCCCTGTATTATTGTATTCGGCCTTACCCTTTTATATTTCTTCCTGGAAAAGCCTGAAGCATAAGTTTCTCAATATAGATGCCCCCATTGCCCTGGCGGTAATCATCACCTTTATCCGGAGCGCCTATGAGGTCATCAGCGGGACCGGTGGTGGTTATTTTGATTCCATGACGGGCATCGTTTTCTTTATGTTGGCCGGCCGGATCCTGCAGGACAAAACCTACCGCCAGTTATCCTTTGAACGAGATTATACTTCTTATTTCCCGATCGCAATCTCTGTATTAAAAGAGGGGAAAGAGACGCCAACTGCCTTACCGGATATCAAACCCGGTGACACCCTGCTGATCCATAATGAAGAGCTGATTCCCGCTGATGGCTTGCTGACAAGGGGTAAGGCTTTTATTGATTATAGTTTTGTAACCGGCGAATCGCTGCCAGTACAAAAAGAGATAGGGGAAATCGTATATGCCGGAGGTAAACAGACCGAAGGCAATATCGAGATCCTGGTAGTAAAAGAAGTGAGGCAGAGTTACCTGACCAAACTCTGGAACCGGGATGAATTCAAAGAGCAGGAGGAGATCAATACCAAATCATTTGTACACCTGCTCAGCCGGTATTTTACCTATATCGTGCTGGCGATTGCCGCTGCTACGGTTATTTACTGGCAGTTCAACGATCCGTCCAGGGTATGGCCGGCTATGACTTCCATTTTTATCATTGCCTGTCCCTGTGCCCTGTTTCTCTCCAACACATTTACCAATGGAAACATCCTCCGGATCCTGGGACGTAATCATTTATACCTGCGGAATGCCCAGACCATTGAAGACCTGGGAAAAGCTACGCATATCGTATTTGATAAGACCGGCACACTCACGTCTTCACAGGAACAAGACATCGTTTACGAAGGAAAAGAATTGAGTGAATTGCAGTTGCAACAGGTTGCCGCACTGGCCGATCATTCCAATCATCCATTGAGTAAGGCGCTGGCCCGGCATATCGGCAGAAAGCAGGGATTTGATATTGATCGTTTTAAGGAAATACCCGGTCAGGGTATCGAAGGTCAGTTTGCTGACGAAACGGTAAAACTGGGCTCGTATGCATTTACTACCGGCAATACCGGGCACGCAGCCGGCACCAGTGTTTTTGTGCGATTGGGCGATGAAGTGTATGGCCATTTCCGGTTCAGCAATCATTACCGGGAAGCGATTCCTGAACTGATCCGGGAGCTGAAAAAAGAGTATAAGCTATCTGTTTTATCCGGTGATAATATGGCTGAACAGGAAAACCTGCAAAAGCTGATGGGCTCCAATGCCACCCTGCTTTTTCACCAGAAACCAGAGGACAAGTTGAATTATATCCGGTTTTTGCAGGAAAAAGGGGAGAAAGTAATGATGATCGGGGATGGCCTCAATGACGCCGGAGCCTTGAAACAGAGTGATATAGGAATAGCCGTAGCTGAACAAACCAACAATTTCACCCCTTCCAGTGATGCCATTATCGAAGCGAAGAAACTGTCCGGGCTTACCCGGTTTATCCGGCTTTGCCGGGCCAACCGGAATATTGTGGTGGCCAGTTTTGTGCTGTCGATAGTCTATAATGTAATCGGGCTCTTTTTTGCCGTGCAGGGTACTTTATCCCCTTTAATTGCGGCGATTCTGATGCCCAGCAGCTCCCTGAGTATCCTGTTACTGACTTTCGGCAGCAGTAGCCTGATTGCCAAACGATTGAAACTGTAAATACGACACAAACTCCTGAATCAATGGGTTTGACTGATTAAAATCAGCCCGCTTGTTGATAGTGGTTAACCATTACACTGTCGTGACAAAATATTTTTACCCCTAATTGAACTAAACATGAGTGTAATTATCATCTTAATGATTGCCAGTATTTCTGTTGCAGCCATCTTTCTGGTTGCTTTTCTATGGGGCGTAAAGTCCGGCCAGTTTGAAGATGATTTCTCTCCCTCCTCCCGCATTCTGTTTGAGGACAAACCTGCATCCACCAAAACCGTATAAATCAACAAACAACAACCCAGTTTTATGCAAGTAGAAAAATTCTATTATGACAACAAGATTGTGAAGGCATTCGGAATTGCCACGATCGTGTTTGGTATCGTAGGCATGCTGGCGGGATTATGGGCTGCTATCCAGATTTACTATCCGGCGATCAGTCTGAATATTGCTCCCACCACATTTGGCCGTCTCCGTCCTTTGCACACCAATGCCATCATCTTTGCCTTTGTCGGAAACTCCATTTTTACAGGGGTCTACTATTCCCTTCAGCGGCTTTGTAAAGCCCGGATGTTCAGTGATAAATTATCCTGGATCCATTTCTGGGGCTGGCAGGCCATTATTGCAGCTGCAGCTATTACTTTATTGATGGGTATTACTACCAGTAAGGAATATGCAGAGCTCGAATGGCCGATCGACATTGCGATTACACTTGTATGGGTGATTTTCGGTATCAACATGTTTGGTACGATCCTGAAAAGAAGGGAACGTCATCTTTATGTGGCCATCTGGTTTTATATAGCTACCTGGGTTACCGTAGCCATGCTGCATATTGTAAACTCCATTGCTATTCCGGTTTCTCTTACCAAAAGCTACAGTTGGTATGCCGGTGTGCAGGATGCTTTGGTACAATGGTGGTATGGACATAATGCGGTGGCTTTCTTCCTGACTACTCCTATTCTGGGTCTGATGTATTATTTTCTGCCCAAAGCGGCTAATCGACCCGTTTATTCTTATCGTCTTTCCATCATTCACTTCTGGGCGCTGATTTTTATTTATATCTGGGCCGGTCCTCACCACCTGTTATATACCTCACTACCAGACTGGGCTCAATCCCTGGGTACGGTATTCTCCATCATGCTGATTGCGCCGAGCTGGGGAGGTATGCTGAATGGTTTGTTCACCCTACGTGGTGCCTGGGATAAGGTAAGGGAAGAACCAGTATTGAAATTTATGGTAGTGGCCATTACCTGTTATGGTATGAGTACCCTGGAAGGCCCGCTGCTGAGTCTGA
>DAORKK010000218.1:0-5100 GCA_035439525.1 Chitinophagaceae bacterium | reverse complement strand
GTGATGACGGCCCTTTTCTTTGCCGTGATTGGCATGATCTACGACCGTACGCATACCCGGATAGTCGGCGAAATGGGTGGCCTGATGAAACAGATGCCCTTTATCAGTACCGTCTTCTTTATTGTTGGATTGTGCTCACTCGGCTTACCCGGACTGAGCGGCTTTGTGGCCGAAATGACGGTATTTGTGGGTTCCTGGCAAAATGCAGATATGTTTCACCGGATCGCGACGATAGCTGCGGCTATGTCCATTGTGGTGACCGCTGTGTATATATTAAGAGCGATTGGCAAAACGATGATGGGGCCGAATACCAATGAAGCGCACCTGTTGTTAAAAGATGCGGCCTGGAATGAAAAGCTGGCCGCAATCTTACTCGTGGGTGGTATTCTCGCCATTGGGATAGCCCCAGGCTGGCTGAATGACCTGCTGCAACCGGCGGCAGAAGAAATTATGAACCGAATTGCTGGAAAATAAAACTGGCTGGAATGAATGAACTGTTCACATTGATGAAATCAGAACTGGTGCTTACCGGCATCATTTTCCTTTTACTCTTTATCAAAATCGGTAAGGGCGTAAAAAATGAAACCCTGCTGCCATTGGCACAGGTTTTACTACTGGCTAATTTTGTTTTTGGCTTTGTACTGAATACGGAGGGGCGGCTTTTTGGCGATATGTATTATACTACGAACCTGATTGCCTTTCAGAAGAATATCCTGAATCTCGGGGTTTACCTGATTACCCTGCTTTGTGCGGACTGGCTGAGAAAAACACCGCACCTGGCCGAATTTCTCCTGCTGATGCTGTCGGCCCTGTTAGGTATGTTCTTTATGATTTCCAGTGCCAACCTGCTGATTTTCTACCTGGCACTTGAACTCGCAACCATACCGGTGGCCGCTATGGCAAATTTTGATCTGGATAAGAAAAAATCTGCGGAAGGTGCTATGAAGATGGTTCTTTCTTCTGCATTTTCATCCGGTATTTTACTTTTTGGTATTTCGCTTATTTATGGAAGTACCGGTACGGTCAGTCTGCCTATAATCACAGAGCGGCTGGACGGATCAACCCTGCAGATACTCGCATTTGTGTTCTTTTTTACTGCATTTGCTTTTAAATTATCCATCGTCCCCTTCCATTTATGGACCGCCGACGTATATGAAGGATCTCCGATTGCAGTTACTTCATTTCTTTCTGTTATTTCGAAGGGTGCCGTTGCGTTTATTTTCATGACCATGCTTTTCCGCGTATTTGCTCCGTTGCATCACATCTGGCAACCCATGGTCATCATCCTCGCTGTCGCAACCATGGTGATTGGTAATTTATTTGCTCTTCGTCAACAAAATATTAAACGATTTCTTGCTTTTTCTTCCATCGCCCAGGTAGGCTTTATCCTTCTTGCGCTCAGTGGCAGTAGTCAGGACAAATTTCATCTGCCCAGTACGGCTGTAATTTATTTTGTCCTGATCTATATTTTCTCCAATCTGGCTGCATTCGGTGTGGCCAGTGTGATCACCGAAAGAACCGGTAAAGAAAATATCGATGACTATAAAGGGTTATATAAAACCAACCCGTTTTTAAGCTGGATACTGGCCCTGGCCTTATTCTCGCTGGCGGGAATACCACCTACCGCTGGTTTCTTTGGAAAACTGTTTTTGATCACGGCGGGTGCATCCGATGCTGCTTACTGGTTGATTTTGGTGGCGGCGCTCAATATGATCATTTCCCTGTATTATTACCTGCGGGTGATCCGGGCGGTATTTATGGATAAAAACGATAATCCGGTTGAACCACTGAAATTGATGGCCCCGGTAAAACTGGGTATGCTGCTTTGTGGTGCCGGTATTGTACTGGCCGGTTTATTGAGTTGGATCTACGATTACATTCATTCATTATAACACCGTTGTATGGCGATCAATAAGAATCATGAATTCGAGGAACTGGATGGCGTTAAATGCGGCATCGTGGAAAAGAATGTAAGTCCGGAAAGACTGGCTTTCCTGAAAGCACTGCTGGAGTTGAATGGCTATACTGTTATTTCCGTTCCCAGTCCTGCACCAAAAGCAGCCCCTCCTCCTAAAGTAGCTGAAGGAGAGACGGCTCCTCCTCCCCCACCTCCACCACCACCCCCATCCACTTTTACGGTTGGCGTAACAGATTATACCTTCAATCCCACCAATGCCATTTTTGGCCGTATGCTCAAAACCAAAAACGGGCATGTAGTGACCCATGCCTACTGGCTTCAGAAAGAAGCGGAAAGCCATGATGAAGTGCCCTACTACGAGTTCAAAGGTTAATTTTCCACGGATAACTTATTGAAAAAGACGAAATAAATACCATTTCGTCTTTTTTCATGTAATTCCTTGATAAGAATCAGTGTTTCCGCTGACCTGAGTCCCCCCTATTCGGCTGGTTTAGCGTTAACTATGCAGGCACAAAAGCTTATCTAATATGGCAACAAAAACAAAAACCGGAAAGTATGTGTACTTCTTCGGCGGCGGCAAGGCCGATGGAAACGAATCAATGAAAAACTTGCTGGGCGGTAAAGGGGCTAACCTCGCTGAAATGGCAGGACACCCGAACCTTAAATTACCGGTACCCCCGGGATTTACCGTTACCACAGAGGTTTGTACTTACTACTATGCGAATAAAAGAACCTATCCCAAATCCCTGAACGCACAGGTAAAAGAATCCATGGAAAGAATGGAAAAGATCACCGGTAAAAAATTCGGTGATGAAAAAAATCCATTGTTATTATCCGTTCGTTCCGGCGCCCGTAAGAGCATGCCTGGTATGATGGAAACTGTATTGAATGTAGGTCTGAACGAAAACACCATTAAAGGTGTGATTGCCCAGAGTGGCGATGCCCGTTTTGCGTATGATGCATACCGTCGCCTGATTATGATGTATGCCGATGTGGTCATGGAAAAAGCCGCCGGTATCGAACCCAAAGGCGGAAAAGGAATTCGTAAAGTGCTGGATGAAAAACTGGAACATGTTAAAAAGACAAGAGGATATGCCAGCGATACAGACCTTACCACTGATGAACTGAAAGAACTCGTAAAAGATTATAAGAAAACCGTTAAGAAAGTACTGGGTACTGACTTCCCCGATGATCCCTGGGAACAAATGTGGGGTGGCGTAGGCGCCGTATTTGCCAGCTGGAATGGTAAACGCGCCATTGAATACCGCCGCATTGAAAAAATTCCACACGAATGGGGTACAGCGGTAAACGTACAGGCCATGGTATTTGGTAATATGGGCGAAGGATGCTGCACTGGTGTGGCGTTCACCCGTAATCCCGGCAATGGCGAGAATCATTTCTACGGAGAATACCTGGTAAATGCACAAGGTGAAGATGTGGTGGCTGGTATCCGGACTCCTTCTCCTGTGAATGAATATTCCAAGAATGCACAGAGTGAGCAGTTCTCCACCCTTGAAGAACTGATGCCTGCTCAGTACAAAGAGTTATACACCATTCAGCGCAGACTGGAAAAACACTATCGTGATATGCAGGACATTGAGTTTACCATTGAAAAAGGTAAACTGTATATGCTGCAATGCCGCATAGGTAAGCGGAATGGCGTGGCCGCCGTTCGTATGGCTACTGAAATGGTCAAAGAAAGACTGATTGATGCCAAAACCGCTTTAATGCGTGTTGGTCCGAATCAGCTGGTTGAACTCCTGCTGCCGATGCTGGATCCAAAAGCTGAGCTGTTAGCACCCGTTATCGCCAAAGGTCTTCCTGCCGGTCCTGGTGGCGCCAAAGGCCGTGTGGTATTCTCCTCTGCAGAAGCCGTTGAATGGGCTTCCAAAGGCGAGAAAGTGATCCTGGTACGTGAAGAAACCTCTCCCGAAGATGTGGATGGCATGCATAAAGCACAAGCAATCCTTACTACTAAAGGTGGTATGACATCTCACGCAGCACTTGTAGCCCGTGGATGGGGTAAATGCTGTATCGTCGGTTGCGGGGATATCGAAATACATGCCGAATCCAAACATTTCAAGGCGAAAAACGGCGTCGTCATTAAAGAAGGCGACTGGATCAGTCTGAATGGTACTAAAGGTGCCGTATACGAAGGAAGTATGGCCCTGGTGGATATTGATATCGACAAGAATCAGTCTTACAAGGACCTGATGAAACTGGTGGATAAATTCAAACAGATAGGTGTTCGCGCCAATGCAGAAACACCGCTGGATGCAGTAAACGCCGTTAAATTCGGTGCAGAAGGTATCGGTCTCTTCCGTACAGAACATATGTTCTATGGCGAAGGAAGTGAAGAACCCCTGTTCCAGCTCCGCAAAATGATCGTGAGCAAAACAGAAAAAGAAAGAAGGGAAGCCTTGAACGGTCTGTTCAAATATGTAAAAAAAGACGTGAAGAATACCCTTTCCGTAATGAAAGGACATCCGGTCACCATCCGTCTGCTCGATCCCCCGCTGCATGAGTTTGTTCCCCATGATAAAGAAAAACTCCGCCAGCTGAGCAAAGAACTCGGTATCAGTATGGGTATGCTGAACAGAAGGGTCCTTGCGCTCCATGAAAATAACCCGATGCTCGGTCACCGTGGTGTACGTCTTGGTATCAGTTATCCTGAAATCACGGAGATGCAGGTACGCGCTATATTCGAAGCCACTGCTGAGTTACTGAAAGCCGGTAAAAAAGCATTCCCGGAAATCATGGTGCCGGTAACGGTGATTGCGCATGAACTGCGTCACCAGAAAGAGATCGTGGACCAGGTTTACAAGGAAGTTTGCGAGAAATTCAACATGAAGAAGATCCCCTACCTCTATGGTACAATGATCGAAACACCACGTGCGGCGCTGCGGGCTGAATTTATGGCCAATGTAGCCGACTTCTTCAGCTTTGGTACCAATGACCTCACCCAGATGAGTTTTGGTTTCAGCCGCGATGATATTGGTGGCTTCTTACCGAAATACCTTGACCTGAAGATCCTTCCCGATGATCCGTTCCAGACCATCGACCAGGAAGGTATCGGTCAGCTCATTAAAGTTGGTACAGAAAGAGGCCGGATCAACAAACCCAATCTCAAAGTAGGTATCTGCGGCGAGCATGGTGGTGATCCCGAAAGTGTGAAATTCTGT
>DAORKK010000217.1:0-5101 GCA_035439525.1 Chitinophagaceae bacterium | reverse complement strand
AAGATTGCCGGGATCGGAAAGTACCTGCCGGCCAATGTCGTAACGAATAATGACCTGCTGAAATACATGGAAACCAGCGATGAATGGATCCAGGAACGGACCGGTATCCAGGAACGTCGTTATGCGCATCGCACGGAAGAAACCACTACCACCATGGGTGTGGAAGCCGCTAAAGTGGCAATCGAACGGGCCGGCATCACGCCGCAGGATATTGACTTTATCATTTTCGCTACCCTGAGTCCGGATTACTACTTTCCGGGCTGCGGTGTATTGTTACAACGAGCGATGAAGATGAAGGAAGTGGGCGCCCTCGATATCCGCAACCAGTGCAGCGGTTTTGTATATGCAATGAGTGTGGCCGACCAGTTCATCAAAACAGGCATGTATAAAAATATACTGGTGGTCGGGGCCGAAAAACATTCCTTCGGACTGGATTTCAGTACCCGGGGCCGCAATGTTTCCGTGATCTTTGGTGATGGGGCTGGTGCCGTAGTACTGCAACCGACCGAAAAAGAAAACCAGGGCATTCTCTCCACCCATTTACATAGTGACGGTAACAGTGCAGAAATACTCGCGATGTACAATCCGGGTACGCACGCTAATCACTGGAGTGAACAAAAACTGGCCAGCTTTGATGAGGCCGAGATCGGACAAATGTTTTTCAGTCATGCCATGATCGATGATGGACAAGTATTCCCGAATATGGATGGCCCCGCGGTATTTAAAGTAGCTGTAGAAAAATTCCCCGCGGTGATCAGAGAGGCCCTGGAAGCCAATAACCGAACCACCGCCGATATCAACCTGCTTATTCCCCACCAGGCCAACCTGCGGATCAGTCAGTTCGTACAAAAGAAACTGCAACTGCGGGATGACCAGGTGTACAATAATATCATGCGCTACGGAAATACCACGGCCGCTTCCGTTCCCATCGCCTTATGCGAGGCCTGGGAAAACGGAAAAGTGAAAGACGGCGACCTGGTTTGCCTGGCCGCCTTTGGCAGTGGCTTTACCTGGGGCAGCGTATTGTTAAATTGGTAACCGGAAAGCAACTTCCCCCTGTATTCAACAGTCTTTACTCATATGAAAAAGTTACTCCTCCTTATCGCTGCATTTGTTATCAGCATGACCATTTATGGACAGCAACGCTGGACCGTATCGCATCAGAAAATTGTCATCCTGAAAAACGTGGAGGAGGATCCGGAAAGCAATACGATTACACTCAGTAAATCCAGCTTATCTCAGGACGGCAACCTCACATTCACTTTTAAAGTAAATGATGGCACTGTCAACCGCACCCTGATGGTGGATGACAGCAGCCGGGCTGGTATTAAAAGCTGGGAAAATAGTAAGAAGACCACTTCCATCTCCAATGCTGAACTGAAAAAATTGTTCAGCGGACGGACTAAACTACTTTTCTACTTTACCGAAATACCTAAAGATCCCGCCAAGGCTGCCGTGGTAAGATTGCGGCCGGTGCATTTGTGTACGCTTGTGATTGAGTAAAAGGGTAGCAAGAAGAAGTTCTTGTCATGGTGAGCCTGCCTACCGGACAGGCAGGCTTGCCGAAGCATGAGCAAGAAAATGTACTTTTGCACGAATGTCCCGTAAGATCCTTTATATCATTAATCCGATTGCCGGTACCCGGACCAAAAAGGATTTACAGCAATTCATAGAAAAAAGAACAGCCGATGCCGGTATTCCCTTCCAGGTATTTCCCTCTGTCGCCAGCGGCGACTATAGTTTCCTGTTATCCATCATTGAGGAAGAACGTTTTACCGATATTGTAGTAGCCGGTGGTGATGGCACCATCAGTCAGGTGGTAAGCAGCCTGATGAAGACGAACCTGAACTTTGGCATTATCCCCTGCGGATCCGGGAACGGATTGGCCCTTGCGGCGGGTATATCCAAAAAGCCAGAAAAAGCCCTTGAAGTTGTATTGACCGGAAAGCCTTCACTGATAGATGGGTTTACAGTAAATGGTCATTTTGCCTGTATGCTGACCGGTATCGGCTTTGACGCCAAAGTGGCCCATGAATTTTCAAAACAAAAAACAAGAGGCCTTAAAACCTATGCCTCGCTGGTAAGTAAAAACTTTTTTTCTGCCGACCCCTACCCGTTTATTGTGGAAGCAAACGGACTCCGGTTTAATACGGATGCCTACTTTATCAGCATCGCCAACAGCAACCAGTTCGGTAACAATTTCACCATTGCACCTAAAGCATTGCTCTCTGATGGCTATCTTGATATAGTTATTGCCAAAAGATCAAGTAAGCCTTACTTATTGTTTAATCTCATTAAACAGATACTGGCCGGCAAACTGATAAAGATGGAAAGTTCGCTGAAACAACCGGTCATTTACTTTCAGACCGAAAAGATCAAAATATTGAACCCGGCTGAAGCCCCGATGCATATTGATGGTGATCCGGCAGAGATGGCAGCAGAAGTGGATGTACAGATCCTGAAAAGTTGTTTCCGGCTTATTCAGCCGGTTTAGGAGCCGGGGCAGACGGATCAAACAGTAATTCCCGGACCCGTTTAAGGGTTTGCTGGTTATTTTCCGCTTCAATGGAATGCATAATATCCTTGGCCTCCCGTTTAGTCAGGTGGAAATTCAGCGCCGCTTTACTTTCTGCGTTATCCGACTGATATTGAAACGCCACTTTATGAATACCGATTCCATTTACCATGGTAAAATAATCCAGCATATCATTCTGTGAATATTCCATCATCTTAAACCAGTTGTGCTGCAGCAACAGGAAAGGTTTGGTGGCATGATCTGTAATATCATCCGATAAATAAGGGGTTTCCCAGCCACCGGCCTGGCGGTCACGTATCTGGATAATCAGGACACCACGGGTATTCTCTTTAATCCATGTTTCAAAGGATGATAAAAAGCGAAGGGTGGTTTCCTGCCCGTAATTATCGCGCAGGCCCGCATCCATTACATCAATGACAGGATCAGAGGGCAGCCAGACATTGGGCAACACAACGGGAAAGGTGGCATTCATCCGGAGGGCTGTCAGCATCCGGATATTATACGGATCCTGATTTTTAAAGAAAGTGACAAAGTCCACCGCATCCGGATCGGCCTGCGGAATAGCTGTACTGTCCACTTCGCCGCGCATCATGAAGCGCACCGGCTGGGTGGAAATAATCATCTTGCGGCTGTCCCGCGTGATCACGGAATTGAAAAACATCAGTGGAATCCGTGCATTCTTCTCATCCTCCACATAATCTTTCAGTTGTTTATCCAGGAAACCGCGGGTATTCTCGCTCAGTTTCTGTTCAAAGGAATAGCCCCGGTCTTTTACATAACGATAAGGGCCAACCGAAAATTTCTGGGCGGGAGCAATCAGGTCACGGGCAAAAAAGGAAGTAAAGAGCGGGTTGAGCAGGTCGCCGGAGATATCACTGATATAGTCCTTATTCTGCAGCCGGATATTTTCTCCTTTCAGTTTTCGCAAATACAATTCCCTGAAATAAGCCGCCCCGATCATTCCGCCGGAAGCCCCGTTGATCAGGAAGGTGCGTTTCATAATCTCCCCGTTGGTGATGCTGTCCAGGGTCTGCAACACGCCCATGGTAAAAGTAGCACTGCGGTGTCCGCCCCCGCTGGTATTGATCAATACGAGCAAGGGTTTGCCACTGGTATCCGTTTGCTTTTTCTTCCAGGCTTCCAGCACACCGAGCATATTCTGTTTATCCGCATTTATAGTAGCGGGCGTACTCATCGCCGCCAGGTTTTCCCGGGTATATTGCGGCCGTTCCGTTTTGTTCCAGTAATTCAGTCCATACGCTTTATTCCGCGGATCGATCCAGTCGAGTTTGTAAAATATGTTCAGCAAAATGATCAGTCCGATCAGGTATGGAATTCCCCAGCTTTGTAAAAAATAAGTCACCGCTCCCGCCACCCCGATCAATATGGAGAAAAAGATCGTGATACTGCCGGCAGCCGGCAATTGGAAAAAGGTATTATCCAACAGGAACCCGATCGAGATCAGGAACAGGAAGGCGGCAAAAACAGATAGTATGGCCGCAATATGATGTCCTTTGAAGATCGATACCACAAACTCCTCGGTATAATGTGATACATCCCGGGCGGCTTTGAGCCGGTAAGGGGTTTCGAGATAAGTCTTCACATCGATCAGCGGCTTATCATGGTATACCTCTTTGACAGCAGAAAGGTGTGTGATATAATTCTTCGGCTCGGCGATCACCGGCATCATCCGCTGCAGGATATTCCGGTCGGCCTGGAAGAAATAGATCAGGGAGGCTGCAATGATAAAGATGAAACCACTGATAAACCCGCCAGTAAAGAAAAGGATTTCGGTGTTTCTCACCAGCTCCTTTGTTTGCAGGAAATGAGTGGCTTTAAAAAAATAAAATACCAGGAAGAGTAACGGGATAATCGCATTGTTGATGCAGAACTTTAAAAAAGGATTGGTGGCCGCTGCCAGGAAACGAAAATGTTTACTGAAGAGAATAAAGCAGGTGATATTCCAGCTCATGATAAACATACCGATGGATGCACCTACAATGGCATAACTGATGGAGTTCACATTGCCCAGGTATTCAGGGGCGAGAAACAGGGAATCTGCTCCAAAGGTCTTCATGAAGGAACCGTTCACGGTACTGAACAGGATGAACCAGAACAGCAGGAGTACCTGGTACTTCCGGAAATGAAGAAATAATAACTGGACCGGGAAAGAATGATAGAGTCCTTTAAGCCAGGCTTTCATCAGTTGGTTAATAGTTATGGCTAAAATAACATTAATTCATTGCCTTTGCAAACTCAGGCAATTGACTAAATGTTAAAGTGCCGGCTGCCGGCGAACGAGATAGAGCAACCAGACCTGTGAAAGCAGCAGGGCCATGGCCACCAGCTGATGGAGCTGGGCCATCCACTCAAAGAGTCCCCATTGGTTGGGAATGATCTCCGTACTGGAGAGAACGGATAAAATTCCCAGGGCCAGCTGGAAGGAAACGAGGAAGGCTGGCAACCAGCTGCTTATTTTTAAATCTGCTGTTTCCTTTGACTTAAACAACCGGCTGGTCTGCCAGAGTACCAATGCGAGCAACAGGTAAGCCAGTCCGCGGTGTA
>DAORKK010000216.1:3763-5170 GCA_035439525.1 Chitinophagaceae bacterium | reverse complement strand
TGGAATCACTGATCTGGCAGAAATAACTCCAGAAAGGCACATCATGCCATTCCAGGTCCTGGTACATCATCGGCACCACACAGATCGGAAAATCACCGGCGATACCGCCACCTACCTGGAAGAAACCAACGCCTTTACCACCGGAGTTGTTCCGGTACCAGTCGGCCAGCCATACCATATATTCAATTCCGTTCTTTACAGTGGAAGCTTTCAGTTCGCCTTTGATCACATAACTGGCGAAGATATTACCGGTAGTACTGTCTTCCCAACCCGGTACCACGATCGGAATATTCTTTTCAGCGGCGGCAATGATCCAGCTGTCTTTCGGATCTATTTCATAATACTGCTTCAGGTCACCACTCAGTACAGTCTTATATAAGAACTCATGCGGGAAATAGCGTTCTCCGGCTGCTTCAGCATCTTTCCACTGTTTTACCAGGTGTTTCTGCAGGCGACGGAATGCTTCTTCTTCCGGAATACAGGTATCGGTTACCCGGTTGTAGTGATTTTCGAGCAGATCCCACTCTTCCTGTGGTGTCAGATCCCGGTAGTTGGGAATGCGTTTGTAATGGGAGTGTGCCACGAGGTTCATCACATCTTCTTCCAGGTTAGCACCTGTGCAACTGATTATATCCACTTTGCCCTGGCGGATCATTTCGGCGAGGGAAATACCCAGTTCGCCCGTGCTCATGGCACCGGCCAGGGTGATCATCATTTTACCTCCTTCGAGCAGGTGTTGTTCATAGCCTTTAGCGGCATCCACCAAAGCAGCTGAGTTGAAGTGGCGGTAATGATGCTGAATGAATTGAGAAACCGGACCTTTGTTCATTGTGTTTCTTTTTTTTGAATCCGCCTTCGGATCACAATAGGGTGAGACAATGCGGTGCGCAAAAGTACTGTTTTAGGGAGATTTTTATAAAAAGAAACCCCGGCTGCAGACGCAGACCAGGGTTGTTTTACCACACACCAAAACTAAGTCCTTCAGGATTTTTTAATCTTTTCCTTTATTGTCCAACTGTCATCCGCAGAGGCCCTGAGTACCAGCCGGGTATCCGCATTTTCCAGTGTCAGGTAATAAGTTGTGCCTTCCTCACGTGCGGCTTCAAATAAATCGGAGATCCAGTAATGGTCATAATTCTTTTTCAGATCCGTCTGCAGTTTGAGCGGAAGTTCGGAACAGGTAATATTCCGGGTCAGTCCGAGCAGACGACCATCCGTATTATAAAAAGCAAACACATGCTTGTCATTAAATACAAAGGATGCCTTATAATAATTAGGACCGGTGGTCCACTCCACCTGGCTGGCAGTTGTGAATTCGGTTTTAAAGGCATTTAATACTTTCTCATTTACATTTTCATCAGCGGCATTTACGGCCAGGGAGCTTATCAGTACCACAAGGGCCAACAG
>DAORKK010000216.1:0-3663 GCA_035439525.1 Chitinophagaceae bacterium | reverse complement strand
TGTGTGACGGTTCAAAGATAGATTTGGTTACACCCGTTCACAAGCCAATTATGATTAACGGGGCCGCTTGTTAATAGCTGTTAACAGCTGCTAAATTCCATTAACCGCTCAGCATTTTTAACTACCGGTTATCCCGAAGGAAGAAGGAATCCGGAGAAAAAATTTGTGCAAAAGAAAAAGTATTTAGATATTTGTCTAAATATATAATTAACCCTGATGAATGCTTTATTTAAAGCCCTGAATGATCCGACCCGCCGGGAAATACTAGAGCTGCTACAGCAACGGGATATGACAGCAGGTGAAATCGTGGATCATTTCACGATTTCCGGTCCGAGTATCTCCCATCACCTGGATCTCCTGAAACAGGCCGGGTTGGTAAGTGCGGAAAAAGAGGGACAGTATATATATTACTCCCTGAACACTACGGTAGTGGATGAGATTATGAAATGGTTTTTACAATTCAAGACAAAAAAGAAATAAGATGAATAAACTGATCAACTGGCTGGTTTTCCTGGTCATCCTGATTCCCGGGATTTACCTGGCGCTTACCTGGAATCAACTTCCTGCAAAAATTCCCATGCATTTTGATATCAACGGGAATGCCGACCGCTATGGTAATAAACAGGAACTGCTGACGGTAGTACTGATTTTACCGGCATTCAGTCTGTTTATCTATTTCCTGCTGGCCAATATTTACCGGATCGATCCCAAAAAATATGCTGATGAAAACAGGGTCCGGTTGAAACGGATTGCCTTTGCCGTTGTGATATTCATGGTTGCCCTTACCTGCCTGATCATTTACAGTGCTTCCAATGGTGGTTCAAAATTTGATGTTAGCCTCGTGCTGGCAGCAGTTGGCTTATTATTCGCCATCATCGGGAATTACCTGCCAAACCTGAAACCAAACTACTTTGCCGGTATGCGCCTGCCCTGGACACTTGAAAACCCGGAAAACTGGAAGAAAACCCACGCACTTGCCGGAAAACTATGGTTTGGAGGTGGACTTTTACTGGCCATTACCTGCCTTTTTTTACCAGCCAAAGCAGCCATGATCCTCTTCTTCGCTGTCATGATACTATTGGTCTTCATTCCGACTGTTTTTTCCTATCGTTTTTATATTCACCAAAAAAGAAGCGGTCCGGTGCAGTAAATTTGTGCCTTATCAAAACAAAGCCTTATCAATTACCTCGCCCACGCATATCTTTCTTTCAACCACCCCGGTGTACTCGTGGGCAATATGATCAGCGATTATGTAAAAGGCCGGAAAAAACTGGATTACAATACTGAAATCCAGTGGGGCATACAGCTTCACCGGGCGATTGACCAGTTTACCGACACGCATGAAGCCACACGTGAAGCCAAGCAGGTCTTTCGTCCGGCTTACCGCCTTTACAGTGGCGCCGTGGTAGATGTGATCTATGATCATTTCCTGGCTGCCGACGAAGCTGAGTTTACAGAATATTCACTGGATCTGTTTGCCCAGGGAGTTTACCAGGTACTTCATCAGCACCAGACACATTTACCGGAACGCTTCGCTGGCATGCTTCCTTATATGAAGGAGCAAAACTGGCTTTTCCATTACCGGAGCCGCTGGGGAGCCGGAAAAAGTCTGGGCGGTCTGGTGAGGCGTGCCCAACACCTCACCGAAAGCGAGACGGCATTCCGACTTTTTGAAGCCCATTACCAACTATTGGCCGGCTGTTATCGTCATTTCTGGAATGAGGTCAAACCATTTGCTGCTCAAACTTTTACAGAACTGACCCGCCAGAAAATTTAACCGGATAAATGGTAACATCCGGATAGTTAATTCGTTTTACATTTGTTATTCCCGCAACCTGTTGCGGCCTTTAAAAAGTAGTCCATGAAAAAAGCACTCGCCCTTCTGTTCGTATTCCAGGTAATTTTTATGTCCCTGATGGCCCAGACTCTTCCCCCGGTCGATAAATCGCCGATGGATATGAGTTATTATCCGGCTAATTACCCGGTATTAAAGATCCAGGATAAAGCGACCGAAGCCCTGGCCGCAAGGGTGGTTTATAGCCGGCCCCAGAAAGCAGGCAGGACTATTTATGGCGGATTGGTCAAATACGGAGAGATCTGGCGGTTGGGTGCAAACGAAGCCACCGAAATTGAATTCTTCAAACCCGTGAAAATTGACGGGAAAAAAGTAGCCAAAGGCCGTTATACTTTATATGCGATTGCATACGAATCCAGCTGGACCTTTATTCTGAATAAGGACACAGACACCTGGGGCGCTTTTAAATATGATCAGAAAAAGGATGTACTGCGCGTGTCTGTTCCCGTCGAAAAAATAACAGAACCCGTGGAGTCCATGTCCATGGGATTTGAAAAAACCAATACGGGATTTAAACTGGTGATCGCCTGGGATACGGTTAAAGCCGGTTTGCCAATAAGTTTATAAATTGCTGTCTTATGAGATTAACCGCTGCTGTTTTATTTTTCACTTTTACCCTTTTCTCCTGTTCCGATGGAAAATTAGAGGAAACGAAGGATCCGGTATCCACAGTCAGCAAAGACAGTGCTCCGGCCAACCGTTCTGAACGACCGGCAGCCAATCCGTATAATGGAGTGGATGTTTCACCGATGGATATGGTGTATTATCCGGTGGATTACCCGAAATTAAAAATGGCCCATACCCTGACCACCCCTCCCCTTGCCCGGGTGATTTACAGCAGACCACATTTGCAGGGCCGTCATATTTTCCATGAAGTACTGAAATACGACGAAGCCTGGCGCCTCGGAGCCAATGAAGCCACAGAGCTGACATTATTCAAAGACGCCATGGTTCAGGACAAAAAAATCAAAGCCGGACGCTATTCACTTTATTGCATTCCGCATACAGAGACCTGGACGATCGCCATCAACAGTAATATTGATACCTGGGGACTTGAACCGGATACGGCAAGGGATGTGGCCCGGTTTATTGTACCGGTGGTCAAAACCCGGAATTCCCTCGAATATTTTACGATGATTTTTGAAAAGAAAGATCCAGAAGCCCTCCTGCTGATGGCCTGGGATGATGTGGAAGTCCGGTTGCCTTTTCGTTTCTGACTCTTTTAAAAGGCTATTCGCTGCAAGTGGTGGCTTTTCGTCATCTTTGCTGTTCATTTACTATAATATTATTTATTATGAAGTCTGCCACAAAATATATCCATGCCGGTTCACATCCTGATCCTTCCACCGGTGCCATCATGACTCCGGTTTACATGACCTCCACTTATGTGCAGGAAGCACCCGGTGTAAACAAAGGCTATGAATATGCCCGCAGTCAGAATCCGACCCGCACGGCACTCGAGGAAGCACTGGCAGTGATTGAAAATGGAAAATACGGTCTCGCTTTCAGCAGCGGGGTGGCCGCCACCGATGCCGTGATCAAATTGCTGAATCCCGGTGATGAAGTGATCTGCGCCAATGATATGTATGGTGGTACTTATCGCCTGTTCACCAAAGTGTTTGAACGTTTTGGTATTGTTTTCCGCTATGTGGATACCACGAATGCGGCCAATGTGGAAGCAGCTGTTACGGCCAATACCAAAATGGTATGGCTCGAAACACCCACGAATCCGCTGATGAATATTACAGATATCACGGCTGTGGCAGCCATCAGCAAAGCAAAGAAACTGATCCTCGTAGTCGATAATA
>DAORKK010000215.1:0-5193 GCA_035439525.1 Chitinophagaceae bacterium | reverse complement strand
GTGACCAATTTTAAAACACTGGAGAATATCAACCTCAACGTAATTGTCAAAAACCGTATTCCCGAACTGGAGAAAAAGTATATCAGCAATGGGCTTTTCAGGGACCATAATTCGATCCAGGTCAACGTGGAAGACGACCGGCTTGCTTTAAATTACTCCCTGACTGAATACCTGGTAAGAAAAATACCCGGTTTATTTATATACAACGGTGAACTAAGATACAGAAACGGGTATGTAGAAATCTATATTGATGAAATGTATATGTCCAATATACTCCTGAATCAATTTATACAGACGAATGATATTGGCTATATCAAATTTTTCAGAAACCCGATCAGCAGTGGTCTGCAGGCCTCAGGTTTGGGAAGTGCCGCAAATGGCAACAGTTATGCAGGAGGCATACAGGGGAGTCTTGCTATATACACAAGAAAATCAGCAACAATAAATAATAATCAATCTTTTCGAAACGGTTTATTAGTAAAAGGCTACGCAAATGAAAAAGCACCTCCGGAAGAATAAAAATGCGGAGATAATATCAAAAATCCGGATTATCGACTACTAACTACTATCTGCTAACTACTAACTCACTCACTCATCCATCTCCAGCAACAAATTCACCACTAACGCCGTCCACCCCGTCTGATGTGAAGCTCCCAGCCCCTTACCATTATCGCCATGGAAAAATTCATAGAAGAGGTGGTGCTCCCGGAAATAATTCTCCGACCATTGAGTATGCTTTTGATCATGATACTGAAAGGCACCGTCCTTGTCTTTGTTTCGTTCAAAGAGTTTTAATAAGCGTTTCGTTAGTTCATTAGCGATCTGCTTCAGGTTGAGTTTAATACCCGAACCGGCCGGGAATTCATGGGTATAACTGTCGCCGTAGTAGTCGTAGTATTTGCGGAGCGAGTGAATGATCAGGTAATTCAGCGGGAGCCAGATGGGGCCGCGCCAGTTTGAATTGCCGCCAAACATGGAACTGGAACTCTCCCCCGGTTCATATTGAATACTGTACTCATTGCCTTTATAACTAAAGGTATAGGGCGTTTCATGTATTTTGGATAAAGAGCGGATGCCAAAATCGGATAGGAACTCTGCTTCATCGAGCAGCCGTTTGAGCAGGTGCTCCATCCGGTCGCCGATCATAATGGCAAAGAGATAATTGCCTTCCGCATTTTTTTTATTGATATCGGAAATGATACGGGTGAGATCGGGCCGCGTGAGCCGGATTACTTCCAGCCGGGTATTGAATTGTTTGAGCTGTTCAAACAGTCCCCCGTGCATTACTTCCACTGCCAGCATGGGAATGATTCCCACCAGCGAGCGGATCCGGAGGCGTTCACTGCTGCCGTTTTCAAACTGAATGGCATCATAATAAAAAGCATCCTTATCATCCCAGAGCGAAATATCTTTTTTGCCGATATGGTGCATGGCCCAGCCGATATTGAGGAAGTGCCGGAAGAACTTGGCCGCGGATTCCTCATAGGCTTTGTTATGTTCTGCCAATTCGAGCGACATCCGCAGCATATTGATCGAATACATAGCCATCCAGCTGGTGGCATCGGCCTGTTGGAGTTTCTTGATCCCCGGTGGCATATGGTTGCGGTCAAATACCCCGATATTGTCGAGCCCAAGGAAGCCGCCTTCGAAGATATCGGTACCATTGGCATCCTTCTGGTTCACCCACCAGGTGAAATTCATCAGTAGTTTCTGAAAAGCCCGTTCCAGGAAATCCCAGTCGGGTTTACCTGTTTTCTTTTTGTCTGCTTCAAACACATACCATACGCCCCAGGCATGTACGGGTGGATTCACATCACTGAAATTCCACTCATAGGCAGGGATCTGCCCATTGGGATGCATGTAGTATTCCCGAAGCATCACGAGTAACTGCTGCTTGGCAAAATCCGGATCCACATGCACAAACGTTGCCGCGTGGAAAGCCAGGTCCCAGGCGGCAAACCAGGGATACTCCCATTTGTCCGGCATGGAAATGATATTCCGGCAGGTCAGGTGTTGCCAGTCTTTATTACGTTTGAAGTTGCGGACAGGCGCCGTTTCATCGGGCTCCCCATTGAGCCATTTATAAACATCGAGATAATAAAACTGTTTGGTCCAAAGCAGCCCGCTTGCAGCACTTCGAAGGAGGGTTTTGTGTGCGGGCGATAATTTCTTAGGCGTGAGTTTTTCATAATAATGATCCGTCTCCGTCTGTCGTTCCTCAAAGATCAGGTCATAATCCACCCAGGGATCTTCGAGTTGCTTTTTGCTCAGCCTGAAATGGAAACCGGTGGATTCCCCGGGCAGAATGGTTTCTTTCAACCAGATCGCCGCCTTCGTCCCGGTTCTGTCCGGATTGACCGTGGCGGCCTTATCCACGATGTAATTATTTATGCCGTCTTTGACAAACGGGGTTTCATTCGGACGATGATACATCCGTTGATTATTCGTCTCGTTATCACAGAAAAGTTGTTCGCCTCCCTGGTGATAAAAATAGAACTGACCGTTGCGGTCCGAATTGGTCTGGAGACAATGATCATTCAATGTGCTGATCTCCGGTTTATCGAAACGGGGATTATGCCGCCAGAAATTACGGAACCAGAGTTGGGGCAGTACATGAATGGCCGCCGCTTCAGGACCGCGGTTGTACACGGTGATCTTCATCAGCACATCGTTCACATCTCCTTTCGCATATTCAATATAACAATCAAAATACCGGTCTTCCCTGAATATCCCGGTGTCGAGCAGCTCGTATTCCGGGCTCAGCCGGTCCCGCTTATTCTCTTTCACCAGTTCCAGGTAAGGAAAGGCGGCCTGCGGGTATTTGTATAAAAAACGGCAATAGGAATGGGTGGGAGAAGAATCGAGCTGGAAATAAAGTTCTTTTACATCTTCGCCATGATTCCCTTCATTATTGGCCAGACCAAAAAGCCGTTCTTTTAAAATGCTGTCCTTGCCATTCCAGAATGCGGGGGCCAGGCAGAGAATCTGGTCGGCATCACAAAAGCCTGCAATGCCTTCTTCACCCCAGCGGTAAGTATAGCTGCGGGCCAGGTCGTGATTGATATAAGTCCAGGCATGTCCATCCGGACTATAATCCTCCCGTACAGTGCCCCATTGCCGGTCGGAGAGATAAGGACCCCATTTTTTCCAGTTTCTGTTGTTCGTTGATTCAGAAAGCCGTTCGTTTTCAGCATTAACCATACTATTCACTTAAAATAAACAATGTCAGCACATGCATGGCAGGCATGGAAACATTCCCTTAACCGTTAGTTTTTGTTATTTTTTATCCTTGCAATATAACTTAAATTTGGGATGTATGCACGGGTTCCGGTTAACCGGATCACCGCTTTTTTAACAGTAATATTTTCAATGAACTTCAGGTGGCTGCCCATACTTGTCTCTCTCTGCCTCTGTTCCTGTCAATCAGCTGAGGACTATCTGCAAAAAGCAAACCTGGCTATGGAAAAGGGAGAGTACAGGAAAGCCATCGGGTATGCTGATAAGGCAATTGCAAAAAAGAAATACCTGAGTGAGGCCTATACCACAAAAGCATATTGCTATACAGCATTAAAGAATGACGACTCAGCGATCATCACTTATCAACAGGTTGTTGTGTTTCAGCCCTCCAATACCCTCGCCCATTATAATATAGCTATCAGCTATTTCCGGCTGAATAAACCGGATGAATCAATCGCCGCACTACACGGTGCCATGCGATCAAAAGGTTATGACCCGGAAGACAGTACCCATATACAGGCAATAATGGAAAAAACGTCTACATCTGTTTTGCTTTCTGGCCAACCAGACATTTTTGATATTCCCTTTAATCAAATTCAGTACCTGGCCGGCCAGGTTCACTATGACAAAGGGGAGATCCGGTTGGCCTATCGGTATTTCAGGAGTTGCGCTGCAGCAAAGTATAATTATGCTGAGTCACAGTATATGATCGGTTTATGCTGGCTGGCTTCGGGAAAAAAAGAGAAAGCATGCGAAGCATTCCGCACTTCCTCTTTTTATGCCTACCAACCCGCCTTTGATGAACTGGAAAAACACTGCAAGTCAACAGAACCTTCTGCATTTCTTAAGCAAGCGTCTTCAGCCAGTCTGAACTGACAATCTGTTTAAATCAGGACAGTTGCATTTTTATTTCGCCATCGCATAAGGCAGGGTATTGGTTATACCCCCGGCGGAATAAATCCAGGTACCGGACATGCTTGTTTTTGCACTGTTTGTAATCCCTTTTAGTTTAAAAGTGGAAGTCGCACTACTGCAATTGATATAAATGCTGTCAGTTCCGGAAACCTGGGTATACGTGCCTTCAAATTTACTGACATTGGCATTGGCCGTATCATTCATTGATCCGCCGGAGAAGCTTACAAAATACCGGGCCGTGCCATTGGACCGGAGCAGGGCTCCATGTTCCCATACACTACTATTGATGACTCCTTTCCAGAACGGGGTGGCCGAATTATTGTTACCACCGGAATTGTCCTTACTACAACTGGACAGCGAAAGACCTGCTGCTAAAACAGTTACGAACAATAAAGCAAAGGGTTGAAAAAATGACTTACACATAATTAATGATTTTTTTCAAAACTAGCCTGGCAGCTTTGTGTAGGAAATACATAAAATGTAGTAGTCATTTCCCTTCAACAGGATCTCCCTGTCCAAAATATACCAAGAAAGTGGTATAGGGTCGTATTACCGGCCGGTTTACCTTTACCCTGTAATCTTAATCCACTCCCATCCTGCTACCCTTACCGTATCAAATAAGTTCGTCATGCGCGGAATGATTGTTCCGTATAAAAAAAACCTGACCCTGCAGGCCGGTTACTGTCTGCAGGTAAACGTACCCGAAACGTATACCCTAATAAACAGCCCGGAGCGACTGCTAACCCGATCCTGCCCTTATCCTGATCAATCATAACAGTAACCATCTCTGCAGTTGTTCCGGGTTTCTTTTCTGAAGCTTACATTGACAAATATTTAACACTTTCCGGAAATACATCTATTACACTTAGTACGTATATAAACAGTGCAAAGTATTATATTTGATTACATTGAAACAACTGTTTATGCAAAAATCTATTTTCTTTTTGGTCTTTCTCCTCATTTTATCTTCCTATCAAACGGTCAATGCGCAAGGTTGCAGTGATGCCGGATTCTGCAGCATGAGTTCATTCAAACCCCAGG
>DAORKK010000214.1:0-5222 GCA_035439525.1 Chitinophagaceae bacterium | reverse complement strand
CGTGATCAAATTGCTGAATCCCGGTGATGAAGTGATCTGCGCCAATGATATGTACGGAGGCACTTACCGCCTGTTCACCAAAGTGTTTGAGCGCTTTGGGATTGTATTCCGTTATGTAGACACAACAGATGCGGCCAATGTGGAAGCGGCCATCACCGCCAACACCAAACTGGTATGGCTGGAAACGCCCACTAATCCATTAATGAATATCACGGATATCGCCGCTGTGGCAGCGATTACCAAAGCCAGAAAACTGATCCTGGTGGTAGACAATACCTTCGCTTCTCCTGCCCTCCAGAATCCGCTGGACCTGGGTGCCGATATCGTGATGCATTCGGCAACTAAATATCTCGGTGGTCACAGCGATGTGATCCAGGGTGCCCTGGTGATGAATGACACGGAACTGCGGGATAAATTGTATTTCATCCAGAAAAGTTGCGGAGCTGTACCTGGTCCGATGGATTGTTTCCTCGTATTGAGAGGTATCAAAACGCTCGGCATACGGATGAAAGCCCATTGTGAAAACGGGAAGATCATTGCCAACTGGTTACGCGCCAATCCAAAAGTGTCTAAAGTATACTGGCCCGGTTTTGAAGACCATGCCGGTTATGCCGTAGCCCGTCAGCAAATGAAAGACTTTGGCGGTATGATCTCTTTTGAATTAAAAAACGACAGTGTGGAAGAGGCGAAGCGGGTCTTATCCTCCACGCATTTGTTTGCGTTGGCCGAAAGTCTCGGTGGCGTGGAATCCCTGATCAATCATCCGGCCAGTATGACCCATGCATCCATACCCCGGGAAGAAAGAATGAAGAACGGGTTATCCGATTCATTGATCCGCCTGAGCGTGGGTATTGAAGATGCGGATGACCTGGTGAATGACCTGGCGAAAGCGATCGGGTAATTATTCCTTTTCCATTACCCGTTCTATATTCTTATCCGGGATAAGCCAGTAAATCGCCACGAGAAAGAAAATGGCTACCGAAATATAGGAATTGACATAAGCCAGCGGTATCGCGGAACTATAGAGTAGCACTGATATGAACCCCTTGCGTTTCTGGCCTGTGGCAATGATATCCAGTTCATGATTAAGCTTATGACAACTGGCAATCGTCCGTTGGAGTATCGTGTAGGATATCCCGCATATATCCAGCAGGAGCGCATAAAGAGCTACGGGCAAGGAAGCAAAATGTGATTCGGATATCCAGCCGGTGGCAAAGGGAACCAATGATAACCAGAACAGGAGATTCAAATTTGCCAGCATGATACCGGAAGACATCTTCTTTACAATATGCAGCAGGTGATGGTGATTGCCCCAGTACACGCCCACAAATAAAAAACTCATCACATAACTGATCAGAACCGGCCCGAGTTTACGGATCTCTTCCCATTCCGTACTATGCGGCGCTTTCAGTTCGAGCACCATAATGGTAATAATGATGGCAAGCACGCCATCGCTGAACGCTTCCAGCCTGTTTTTTCCCATATCGTCGGTTTTGTCCTTAAAATTATCGTAATTGCCCCGTGAAGAAAACAGTCACTGATAAAAACTGGCGGATTTTCCTTGAATCGAAAGTGGAGCAGTACAACCAGCCCTCTTTTATTGCGGATGACCCCATTTGCGTACCTCACCGGTTCCATAAAAAACAGGATATCGAAATAGCCGGCTTCTTTGCGGCCATCTTTGCCTGGGGCAACCGCACCACCATTATCAATAAGTCGAACGAACTGATGAAATTGATGGATGACGCTCCTTACGCCTTCTGTACCGGGCACACCGATAATGACCTGAAAAAACTCCTGAGCTTTAAACACCGTACATTCAATACCACCGATCTGCTGTATTTTATTGAATTTTTCAAATGGCATTACAGTAAACACAAAAGCCTGGAAACCGCTTTTACCCTGCACGGGGCAACGGTAGAAGCAATGCTGACCGGTTTTCATCATTACTTTTTCTCCCTGGAAGACGCCCCGCCCCGTACAAGGAAACATATTGCCAGTCCGGAAAAAGGTTCCACCTGCAAACGCCTGAACATGTTTCTCCGCTGGATGGTGCGGCAGGATGACAAAGGCGTGGATTTCGGGATCTGGAAAAACATCTCCCCGGCCAGCCTGATCTGTCCTATCGACCTGCATGTGGCCCGGGTGGCCAACCGGTTCAACCTCATCTACTTCAAAAAAACAGAAACCTTACAGGTAAACTGGAAAACAGCGGTTGAACTCACCAAATACTTACGAACTTTGGATCCGGATGATCCCGTGAAGTATGATTTTGCTTTATTCGGTTTAGGGGTCATGGAAAAATTCTAACGATATGACATTAATTCCAAAAGAACTGGTCCCTGCCATCAATCAATCCATGGAAATTGAGCTCCCCGCAACCGGTACCCATGAACAACTTCGTGAAAAATTATCCGTTTTGATCAATGAATTGATCAATCATGATTTTGAAAAACTGGTCTTCCACCTCTACCGTATTGATGTGGATGAAGCCAGGATGCGGGCCCTGCTGGCGCATAAAGCGGATCAAAATGCCGGCGGACTGATCGCGGATCTGATCATTGAACGACAATTGCAGAAGATCAAGGCGAAAAAGGAATTTAAACAAAAAGCAACAGAGGGGAACGGGGAAGAGAAGTGGTAGAGAGAGTCGGGAGTCGGAAGTCAGGAGTCGGGAGGCTGAGCAGATTGAAATCGAATGTATTTCCTGATTTGTTTGATTCTTACTTTTTGCCAGCGTGTAACATCATTTTTGAGTTTAAACTGTAACAGATGAAGAATACGTTCCAGCCAATAGGACTGTTTTTACTTTTTACTTTTGCCTTTTTACTTTCCTCCGCTCAGCACGAAAAATACCACTCCCCTTCTGATACCCTGGTACAGAAAAAACTAAACCAATGGCAGGACCTGAAGTTCGGACTGATGATGCACTGGGGTACTTACAGTCAGTGGGGCATTGTGGAGAGCTGGACCCTTTGTCCGGAAGATGAGGGCTGGACCGTGCGCCGGGGGCCATATTCAAACAACTACAATGAATATGTTAAGGCCTATGAAAACCTGCAAACGACTTTCAACCCCATAAAATTTGATCCCGCTAAATGGGCCAATGCCGCGAAAGACGCCGGTATGAAGTATGTGGTCTTTACCACCAAACATCATGATGGGTTCAGTATGTTTGATACCAAAGAAACCGATTATAAGATCAGCGGGGCCAAATCACCTTTTGCCACGAACCCGAAAAGCAATGTAGCAAAAGAGATATTTACCTCCTTCCGCAACAAGGGCTTCTGGACCGGTGCTTATTTCTCCAAACCTGACTGGCACCATGAAAATTACTGGTGGCCCTACTTCCCGCCGAAAGACCGCAACGTGAACTATGAACCCACGAAGTATCCGGAAAAATGGAATGCTTACAAACAGTTTACGTATAACCAGCTAAAAGAACTGATGAGTGAGTATGGCAGCATGGATATTCTCTGGCTGGATGGTGGCTGGGTACGTCCGTTATCTACCATTGACACTTCAGTAGAATGGCAACGTGGGATCAAACAGGACCAGGATATAGATATGCCCAAGATCGCCGCTATGGCCCGCTCCTACCAGCCAGGACTACTGATCGTGGACAGAACCGTGACCGGCGAATATGAAAATTATACCACGCCTGAACAACAAGTGCCGGATAAACCCCTTCCTTTTCCCTGGGAAACCTGTATGACCATGGGTGGCTCCTGGAGTTATGTACCCGGTGACCAGTATAAATCCACGAATGATCTGATCCATCTCCTGGTTAAAATTGTTTCCCGGGGCGGTAATTTTCTCCTGAATATTGGTCCGGGTCCTGATGGCGAATGGGATCCTGAAGCCTATAAACGACTGGCAGAAATCGGCGGATGGATGAAAGGAAATGATCAGGGTATTTATGCCTCCCGGCCGATGGCTCCTTATTCTGCCGGTAATATTTACTATACACAACACAAAGATGGGAAAAGCTGGTATGCCTATTACCTGACAAACGATACACCGCAACAATTACCAGGAGAAATTGTTTTAAAAGATTTAGCTGTACCGAAAGGCAGTAAGATCAGCCTCCCGGCAATTAATACTCCACTGAAATGGAAACTGCAAAACGGGAATACGATTCTTACCATTCCCGATGCAGTTTTAAAAAAACTGGACACCCGTTTTGCCATCCTGTTTAAAGTACAGTTACCATAAACATTGTAGCTTTGTTGCATGTTCATTACGGAAGTAAAAGACAGTGCTGCTGCCCGGGCGTTTATTCAGCTCCCGCATAAACTCTACCGTGATGATAGAAACTGGATATGTCCCCTCGATAATGATGTCAACAGCATTTTCAATCCTGAAAAAAATACGTTTTTCACGCATGGCAGTCTCTGCCGCTGGCTTTTAAAAAATGACAGGGGTGAAACGATTGGCCGGGTAGCCGCCTTTATCAACGAACGGAAAGCCTATGCAGGTGATGTGCCAACCGGCGGAATGGGTTTCTTTGAGTGTATTCACGATCAGGCCGCGGCCTTCCTGCTTTTTGATACTGCCCGCGAGTGGCTCCGGGGAAAAGGAATGAAAGCGATGGAAGGGCCGGTTAATTTCGGGGAAAATGATAAATACTGGGGACTACTCGTAGAGGGATTCAAGCCGCCCGGTATGGGAATGAACTATAACCCGCCTTATTACCAGTCATTTTTTGAGGCCTACGGCTTCATTAAAAAGTATGACCAGTATACCAACTTACTGGATTTAACCGTGCCTTTTCCGGAACGGTTCTTAAAAATTGCGAACTGGGTACTGAAGAAACCGGAGTACTCCTTCCGTCATTTTTCCAAAAAAGAGTTTGATCACTATGCGGCTTCTTTCTGTGAAGTATATAATGATGCCTGGAGTGATTTTCCGGCCTTCTCTCCCATGGACCTCCAGACTGTTCAGGATGTATTCCGCCAGATGAAGCCGGTAATGGATGAAAAGATCATCTGGTTTGCCTTTCATCACAATGAACCGATAGCCTTCCTGGTTTGTATGCCGGATGTCAATCAGTACCTGAGGTACCTGAATGGAAAACTCAACTGGCTGGGCAAGCTTAAATTTCTGTGGTATAAAAATACCATCACCGTAGACCGTATCCGCACGATTGTGATGGGCTGTAAAAAGAAATACCAGAATAAAGGAATCGAGTCAGCATTGATCCGCAACCTTCAGCTGGAAGT
>DAORKK010000213.1:2562-5278 GCA_035439525.1 Chitinophagaceae bacterium | reverse complement strand
ACTTTTTTGCCACCCCGGGCCAGGAACATATGCAGGTAATTGGTATTGGTGGAGGGGTTGGGAGAAATTTTTCCCAGGTGTTCAATGGAACTGAAGGTATACCCGGTTTCCTCCAGCAATTCCCGGCTGATTGCCATTTCCAGTGAAGTATCCGTATCATCCACACAGCCGCCTGGTATTTCAATGCACACTTCACCCAGCGCATGCCGGTATTGCCTGATCATTATTATCTTACCATCTTCTGTTACCGGCAGCGCCCCTACCCAGGTACTGAAATCATACACATAGTAAGGATCCACGACTTTGCCACCCGGCGTTTCACACCGATCCTTACGCACTTTAAACCAGCGGTCATTGAAGAGATATTCGGAGGAGAGGATTTTCCATTTCATAAATCAGGTGTCGGGTGTCGGGAAACAGCCCAATAATAGGTGTTAGGTGATAGCTGTTAGGTGTTTGGTAACAGCCCATTCTAAGTAGTTTTTTCCTAAGTAAACAAATTGAATCTCGTTTTACGTAATTCAGCTCATAACTCGAAACTCGTAGCTCGTACCTTTTCCTACCAGCCCATACTAAGTAGCTTTTTACAATGTAAACAAATTGAATCTCGCTTTACGTAATTCAGCTCGTAACTCGAAACTCGTAACTCACAGCTTTTCCCTACCATCCGTTCCTTTCCCGCAATGTCGTTATATGCGCCACATGATGCTTACCATGCCAGGCATACATACCTAACAGAAACCAGAGACGTACCGTCTTCTTTAATCCGGGATGATAGGCAGTTTTATTATTCCATTCCTCATCGCTTACATACTTCAGGGCCTCATACCAGCGGGCATGCAGGGCATGGAGCAAGGTGATGGATATATTTACCGGTAGCTTTTTTACATCATTCAGTTCGGCCCAATGCTGTTCCTCGTAGGTCTTCAGCGTAGGATTATCTTCAGTAAGTGTAAGCTTGAACCGGCAATAGGCATTGATATGGCTGTCGGCCACATGATGCACGACCTGGTGAAGCGTCCATCCACCTTCGCGGTAAGGCGTATGCAACTGTGCCTCATCCAGGTTAAGGATGGCATTCTCCAGCAACAGGGGCAGGAATTTCAGATCGGCCAGCCATTCGATCTTCTGTTCGATCGAAAAAGGTTTGGGTTCGTACTCGCCGATCGGATAACGGGGATCAGGGCTCATGGGTAATGGTTTATTTTACGACCTGTATCAGTTCCACTTCAAAAATAAGGGTGGCACCACCTGGAATATCACTACCCGCACCACGATCACCATAGGCCAGGTGGGAAGGAATCCATAAACGCCAGTGACTGCCCTCTTTCATCAATGGCAAGGCGATCTGCCAGCCTTTGATCAATGCTGTCAACGGCGCTGAAAAAGGTTGTCCTCTTTTAAATGAATTATCAAACTCTTTTCCATCCAGCAAGGAACCCTTGTAATGCGCTTTTACGGTTTCCCTTAGCAGTGGCTGGGCACCGGTGCCTTCTTTGATCACTTCATACTGGATGCCTTCGGGCAGTTCAGTAACACCGGGTTTGTTTTTATTTTCGCTCATAAAAGCCAGTCCTGCGGCTTTCTGTGCATCTAATTTTCCCTGCATAAAATCTTTTAATTTGTTTTGAATACTCATTTAAAACTTATTTTGAACTCCTCCCTTCCGGCAGGATATGGTACAATTAATCTTCCCTTAGTGAATGTCCGGTGAGATTGATAAACACGTCCTCCAGATTTGCGAGTTTCATTTCCCGCGGACGTTCAAAACCGGAAGCGATCAGTTTATCAATCAGCTGATCCGGGGTATCCAGGGCAATGATTTTTCCGGAATCAATAATGGCCACCCGGTCGCACAGATACTCCGCTTCATCCATATAATGGGTGGTAATGATAACCGTGGTGCCGCTGTTGCGGATATCCCTGACCAGTTCCCACAAACTCCTTCTTGCCTGCGGATCCAGCCCGGTAGTGGGTTCATCCAGGAAGATGATCCTCGGTTTATTGATCAGCGTGGTGGCAACAGAAAAACGTTGTTTCTGCCCGCCGCTGAGTTCTTTGACCTTGGCCTTCGCCTTGTCTTTGAGGTTCACTTTTTCCAACAGTTCCATCGGATCAACATCCTGGTTGTATAATCCGGAAAACAATTCGATCAGCTGAAGCAGGTTGAGTCCGGGATAATATCCACTGCTCTGCAGCTGCACGCCGATTATTTTTTTGATCTCCTGTGGTGATTTATCCAGATCCAGACCATCCACCATGATCTTACCGCTGGTTTTGGGGCGAAGGGTTTCAATGATTTCCAGGGTGGTGGATTTACCGGCACCATTGGGTCCAAGTAAACCAAATATCTCTCCTTCGTTTACCTCAAAAGAAATACCTTTTACCGCCTCGAAATTCCCATAATTCTTTACGAGGTCTTTTACGGTTATAATGGTGTTTGACATGTTCAGAGATAGGTTTCAAGTTCTTCCATCATTAATTTACTGCCGGCGAATAAGGGCGAACGTTGGTGCAGTTCGGTAGGCTCCACATCCAGTATCCGGATCTTACCATTGGTGGCCTTCCCCCCTGCCACGGTCAGAATAAAAGCAAAGGGATTACACTCATATAATAAACGGAGTTTGCCTTTTGGCTTATCAACAGTACCCGGATACATGAATATACCACCCTTGATCAGGTTGCGGTGTACATCTGAAACCATGCTGCCGATATA
>DAORKK010000213.1:0-2462 GCA_035439525.1 Chitinophagaceae bacterium | reverse complement strand
ATATACCACCCTTGATCAGGTTGCGGTGTACATCTGAAACCATGCTGCCGATATACCGCTGTGTATAAGGGCCGCCGTTGGTCTTGTCCTTTTTCTGACAGGTAGTGATATAGTTCCGTACCCCTTCTTCGTACTGGAAAAAATTACCGTGATTCACGGAATAAATTTTTCCGAGATCCGGACATTTAATATCCGGATGACTCAGGGTCCACTCCCCGATGGAAGGATCAAGGGTAAACCCATTCACTCCTCGGCGGGTGGCATAGACCAGCATAGTGGACGACCCATACACCACATATCCGGCCGCTACCTGTTGATTGCCGGGTTGCAGAAAATCTTCTTTGGTCACTACGGTACCAATCGGCGTGACCCGGCGGTATACACAGAAAATAGTACCAATGGATACATTCACATCGATATTGGCGCTGCCATCGAGCGGGTCGTAGAGACAGACATATTTTGACTTCACACTTTTGGCATCATCAAAAGCCACAAAATCATCCAGTTCCTCACTGGCAATCCCGGCGCAGGCAATTCCGTGTTGCAGCACACCGGTAAACTGGTCATTGGCGAAAATATCCAGTTTCTTGACTTCCTCTCCTTGTACATTTATGGAACCTGCATCTCCCAGAATATCCACCAATCCGGCTTTATTTACTTCCACATTCACCCGTTTAGCAGCCAGGGCGATATTCCGCAACAGGTGTGACAGTTCACCCGTGGCGTGGGGAAAATCCCGCAGCTGCTGGATCGTGAACTCATCGAGCGTCTGCACTTTACGGTTAACATTCAGCATAAGGCTTGGTTTGTTTAACAAAAATAAGGTTTTGAGGGGAGTTTAAAAGCCCTGGAAAGGCTGTTGAAAAGGGAATATTAACGACCTTTGCGCTCTCAAACATCAGCAGCAATTATGAAGGTGTACAAATTCGGAGGCGCTTCCGTCAATAGTGAGGAACGGATACAGAACCTGGGAAGGATTATGCAGGAGCACCGGGAAGCGCAGAAAGTAGTCATTATTTCGGCCATGGGTAAGACCACCAATGCGCTTGAAAAAGTGGCTGAATCATTTTTTGCAGGAAAAAAGGAAGAAGCACTCAGGTTGTTTGAACAGGTGAAACAACAGCACCTGCGTACGGCCAAAAACCTGCTGGTCACCCATTACCTGGATTGTGAGTCCCGGCTACGTGATTTTTTTACAGAAGTGGAATGGCTGCTGCACGACGAACCCGTTCGGGAATATGATTATTATTATGACCAGGTGGTTTGTTCAGGTGAGTTGTTTTCAACGGCCATTATCAGTGCCTACCTGAATGAAACCGGTGTACGAAATCAATGGATCGATGTACGGGATATCATCCGGACAGATGACGATTTCCGTGATGCAGGTATCGACTGGACATTTACAGAACAGAAAGTGAATGAACTGATCAAACCCCTTTTTAACGAATACCCCATTATTCTTACGCAGGGCTTTATCGGGGCCACGGACGAGAATGAAAGCACCACCCTGGGCCGTGAAGGCAGTGATTATACAGCGGCCGTCTTTGCCCATATGCTGGATGCGGAAAGCCAGACGATCTGGAAAGATGTGGAATCGGTGATGAATGCCGATCCCAAGCAATTTCCCGATGCAGTACCCTTGCCGGAACTGAATTACAACGAAGTGATTGAAATGGCATATTATGGAGCACAGGTCATTCACCCCAAGACGATCAAACCACTCCAGAATAAAGGAATCCCCCTCTATGTAAAATGTTTCCTGGACCCCTCTTTACCGGGTACGGTGATTCATAACAAAACGTTGCCGGTACTGCCTCCCGTTATTGTTTTGAAGGAAAAACAGGTACTGCTTGAAATGTCATCCCGGGATTTTTCTTTTGTAGGGGAACATCATGTCGGACAACTTTACCATCTTTTTGAGCAGTTGCATATCAAGCCTAATCTGACACAGAACGGAGCCATCAGTTTTCTTTGTGTGATCGATGACCGGGAGGAAAAGATTGAGAAACTGGCCCTGGGAGCCGCTGCGGAACTGGATGTGCAGGTAAAGAAAGGATTATCCTTGTTAACCATCCGCCATTATAATAACGCGGTTATGGATAAACTCATCAATGGAAAAACGGTTTTACTCCGGCAACAAACAAAGGAAACAGTACAGTTTTTATTGGGATAAAATCAACGGCCTTCGACCGTAATTGTCTGGATCATCTTTTTGGCCACCGGTTTTTCATGCAGGGTGGCAGGTTGCCAGGTACCCATTTTTTCCATACGGGCAATTAGTTCATCGTTGAAATCGTCCCCGTCTTTAAAGCCTTTCAGCACTTTGAAATTTACAGGAACCCCATCTTTATCCACGACAAATTCCACTTGTATAAAAGCCCGGTTGACCCCCTTTGGGAGATAAGCGGTCATTTCCTTTCCTAACTGGTCGAGGTATTTCATAAAAGCCTCCCCTCCGCCGG
>DAORKK010000212.1:0-5280 GCA_035439525.1 Chitinophagaceae bacterium | reverse complement strand
CGGCCGGTACATTCATGACCTTACCCATGTTGAAAAATTCATCAATCGGGGCGTTAAAGAATTTATCCATCCAGCCACTGTCAAACAAAGTGGGCCAGGAGGACCTGGGCTTGTCAAGTGCTTTGCTTTCCATATTGAAGTTTTAAGGGTGAACAATATTGTTGACCACCCAATATCAACTTCTGCGATCAGGAAAAACAATGAGGAGTGTGAATGGCAGCATTGATTATAATCATTGTTATCTGCCATTAAAAAATGTAAATTCTGCGATAGTTTGTGCGATAATCACATGTCTTTCCGCTTAAAACTGCGGAGGGCCAGCCAGAGCGGAGCCACCGCCCAGATAGCCATAATGCCAGCGGTAAAGAGCACCCCGCTGCCACTGCCGAAAAAGTCTTTGTACAAAGCACCGGTATAGCCCATCAGCGCACTGATATCCATTTTCAGCATAATATAAATACGGCCCAGGTCAATCGGGTTGAGTGCCGATAAGAGCAAAGTAAATTTTTCCATCGGATAATCACTGAAGGCAAACAGGGTCAGCAATACGAGTCCGTCATAGATCAGGGCAAAATAAAACCAGAGCAGGAGGGCGAAGCCAATCCCCCGCGCTTTATCCCGCGAGCGAACAGCTGCCAGGAAAGCAATGCTGGTAAAGACCACTGTCAGGGAAGTACCGGTAAATAACAAGGCAAAGCCGGTGGCATCGGGGGCATACAGCAATACCGGCACACCCACCCCAATCCAGAAAGAAGATAAGAGGGACACACAAACACCTGCATATTCACTCAGCAGGATGCGGGTGCGGCTCAGGGGTTGTGACAACATCAGTTCGATGAATTCATAGGAATTATAATAGTGAATCGTAGTGAATACCAGGCTCACCAGGGGCAGCACGATCAATACAATATTGAGCAGGCTGAGCATGGCCTTGCTGCCATTCTCTTCCATACGGAACATGCTGAAAGAAACCAGCAACAGGAACAAGGTATAGGCAATGATAATTTTATTTCGCAGGATATCATACAATACATATCGGGATAGCTTCAGCATAACATTCAGTTTAAAGGGGGTTCTCTTTTTTCTGTTCAACAGCAAATAACTGATCAATCCAGGCACTGTTCGTTTCCTGGCCACGCATCAGTTTTGCAATGGCCTTACTTAATTTGATTTCCCCGGTTTCTTCCTGCAAGGTTTCGAGGTCTTTGATAAACTGCAGTTTTCCTTCCTGCAGGTACATGATATGGCTGGTGAGTTCTTCCAGGTCACTTAGTACGTGCGACGTAATCAGAATGAGTTTGTTTTTCTTTTTTTCCTGAATGATTTTTTCTTTCAGGATTTCGGAAGAAAGCGGGTCAAGACCGGCCGTGGGTTCATCCAGAATCAGGATGGGCGGATCAAAGAGAAAGGCCAGTGCCGCACTCACTTTCTGGCGGGTGCCCCCACTGAGGGTGCGCATGGGTTTTTCATAGATCTTTTCGATCTCAAAGCGGGTGAGCAGATCGATATCCACGGATTCTATACCGCGGATTTTTTTCATCATTTCAAAGAGCTGACCCACTTTCATATTGTCCGGGTAGCGGCCTATCTGAGGCATATATCCGATAAACTGACGATAATCCGGATTGCCCGTTACCAAATGGTCTTTTACCCGAATGGTTCCCTTATCGGGCCGCACCATACCCAGGATGGATTTAATCAGGGTGGTCTTACCCGAACCGTTGGGTCCGATCAGGGCGATCACCTGTCCGGCTGTAAAACGAGCCGATATATTTTCCAATACCTGCAGCCGGCGGAATTTTTTGTATACTCCTTCAATGTGGATCATAAGGAAAGCATTTTCATTCTTGGTTGGTTGTCGTATAAATTTTCAGGGGTCAGGCTGGGAATGGCCTTTTCAGCTTTGTCCAGCAGGCTCACCATAAAACTGCGGAACAGGATCAGGGTGGTGGGGTTCTGCTCAACGATCATGGAATACATGCTCACCGGGTGATAAGGGATATCGCCGATGCCGTCCTTATTCATATCATAGCCTTCATATTTGTCCCAGTAATTGTTTTCAAATTTGTTGAGCACGAGGGTGCCATTGGTACCTACATCAAAGCTATTGCCGGTAAAATTGTTGTGGTGAAACATATTGTCATCACAACTGGCCTGTACCTTGATGGCCCAGCCATTATTTTTAAAATGGTTTTGCTGAATCTCAATACGGCTGCTGCCCTCCATATGAATACCCACGGTGTTTTTTACAAACTGGTTCTGCCTGATAAAACTGTCGGTGATATCTTTCAACAGGATGCCATAAGAGGAAGCGCCCCAGTTTTCTTCAAAATGATTTTTCTCCATCCGTACTTTTTTGGAATACATCACGGCCACCCCGGCACCATTATTCCGAAAGGTATTGTTCCGGTAAGTGTCATCATTGGAAAACATAAAATGCAGTCCGTAGCGAATATTTTTCTGGCTCAGGTTATTGCTGATAGTGGAGGCGGTTACAAATTCAAAGTAAATGCCATCCCGATGTCCTTCCACCTGATTGTTTTCAATTACTGCATGGTTTGATTTCCAGAGATGGATGCCATTACCCGTTAATTGTTCAGAAGCCGGGATGCCAAAAATCCGGTTATACCGAACGATGGCATTTACACTATTGGAAATATGGATCGCGAAATAGGCATTGAGGATGGTATTTTTTTCCAGTGTTATATTGGTACAATCCACCAGTTTTATGGAAGCGAAATCGTTCATAGCAGAATACCCGGAATTCCGGAATGTAATACCCCGTACGGTTATGTCCCTGCCACTGATCAGCAGAATCTCATATTTGCTTTCTCCGTCCAGGACAGGATTGTTTTCGCCGAGCAGGGTAAGGGGCTTGGAAATCACCAGACTACCTTCTTTATACAGGCCTGCCTGTAACCGGATGGTATCTCCGGGTCGGGCCATCTCTATGGCTTTCCGAAGGGATTTAACCGGAGCAGCCGTCCCCACGACGATCTGCCCGGCAAACAATCCCAGGGAAATAATCAAACAAAAAAAGGTCAGTATTTTTTTCATTATTGGTCCAGTTTACCAGCCAGTTCTTTCCAGCTCAGCAGTTCGCCATTTAAAGCGGCATTCATTTTTTCAGCTTTCTCCCGGCTGGCAAAAGCGGCAGCATGACTCCCCATCGGACTTTTAACAGAAGGACTCAGGATAAACACAGCCTCCTCGAGGGATAGAAAATCATTTTCTTTTTCAAAGTTGATCACCAGTTGCTGGCTGATTTCTTTTGGTTCAAGGGTATTGGATTTCAGAAAATGTTGCATACAGGATACATCATCAAATTTGTAAATCTTTCCTTTGGTAGTGATCAGTTCAGAGCCAAATTTCGGATCCATGATGCCCATTTTACAGGTATGGCAATTGTCTTTTCCATAGGCAAAAGGCTCGGGCTTTGTGCTGCAGCTGGTTAATAGTAGAAAGAACAGGCCGTACAGTGTTATGCTAATTGGTTTCATACGATTTGTTTTTTACGGTGACGATACCATTCTATAAACCATACGGAGAAAGCGAGCGCAGATGCACCGATCACTACCCAGCCACCTACATCCGGAAAGGAATAAGCATCGAAGTTGAGCAGGCGCTTATGACCGAATAATGGTGGCTGATAGGAGAGTCCCGGAACCTGGATGGCGGCTTTGGGATCCAGGTTGTGTCCATAATCATAACCCCATTGGTAAAAATCCCAAACGGCCAGAGCGCCGCCAATGACAGTCAATATAATATAATACAACAGGAATTTACGTTTACCTGTAATAGCCACAATCATCCCGAGCAGCATAAAGAAGCCCACTACCCAGGGGAGGAATTTAAATTCAGGAAACATATCCACACTGATATGTTTCATGCCAATATAGTGATTCAGACCATTGATGATCTCCACATCCCCGGAAAGTCCATTGATCCAGATATTCATCATCAGGCCCTCCGGGTACTGGGGAGCAAATAAGTCAATCCGCCAGGCAGGAAGGAAAAAAACGGCAACAAGCGCTCCTGAAGCAAATGCGACGAGGATCCGGGAAGTGATACTGAGATTGTTTTTCATGCTGTTTGATTAAAAGGCTTCCGGGCACTCGTCCCGGAAGCGATCAGGGAATCATTGAAACGCAAAAGCTGATTTATTTTTTGGCCGGTGGCAGTAATACACCATCGATCACATGTACCCATCCGTTGGAAGCCCGTACTGAACCTACAATGGTGGCCGATCCGTTTAATATCGTTTTTCCATCTTTCACACTAATAGTCAGATTATCGCCATTCACCATTCCCAGGTTCATTCCGTCTTTCAGGAATTTTATATCCAGTGCCGAAGTGGTGACATGGTATTGCAGGATATTCTGCAGATCCGCTTTTTTATCTTCTTTCATTAATCCGTCAACTGTGCCTGCAGGTAGTTTTCCAAATGCTGCATCAGTCGGTGCAAATACAGTAAAAGGTCCGGCATTAGCCAGCGAAGTTACCAGTTCGGCCTGCTTCAGGGCAGCAACCAGCGTAGTATGATCAGGGGAACCCACGGCTACTTTTACCACATCTTTCTGTGATACATCATCCTGCACGGCTTCCTGTCCGCCAGCGGCCGGTACATCTGCCGAAGTAGAAGTTGATTCAGTAGACGAATTATTGTTGCAGCTGCCCAGTAGTAACAGACTGCCGAAGATCATCAGGTTTATTATCTTTTTCATAAACAAACAGTATGTGTTGAAGAATCAGCGGTCCGGTTTAGTACCAGACCGCTGATATTGATTATTTGGTTGAGGGTTGTCCCGTTGCAGCGGGAGTGGTGGCAGGCAGATTTGTACCCGTACTGAATGTCAGCGGTACATTGGAGCCAGCCGGGCTGACCCGTATATAACCCTGCATTTCCTGGTGAAGTGCAGAACAGAAGTCTGTACAGTACATCGGATAAACACCCGCTTTCTCCGGTTTCCAGGCCAGGGTCTGCGTTTCACCCGGCATGATCAGTAATTCAGCATTGCCGATTCCTTTAACTGCGAAACCGTGTGGTACATCCCAGTCCTGTTCGAGGTTGGTTACGTGGAAATAGACAATATCACCCAGTTTCACGCCTTCAATATTATCCGGTGTGAAATGTGAACGGATGGACGTCATGTACACGTGGATTTCATTTCCTTTACGCACCACTTTGGCATTATCATCTCCCAGTGCCGCATAAGGGTGTTTGTTGTCTTCCAGTTTATAGATCTTCTGGCTGTTCTTCATGATCATGGAAGCCGGAAT
>DAORKK010000211.1:0-5337 GCA_035439525.1 Chitinophagaceae bacterium | reverse complement strand
AAAGCTATGGTAGGCAAGGAGTGAGAAATCTTGTATTTGAAGAAGATGTCAGTTGCCAGTAAACAACCCCGCCTTATAAACCTGTCAACCTTTTAACTTGTAAACTACTTCTTCACCTCCTCCAACGCCTTCAGCACCATCGCATCTCCGCCATTCAGCACCTGGTAAAAGCCGCTGTTTCTCCAGCGATAGCGGGCCAGTAAGGCTTTAAGTTGTTGAAGTACCAGTTCTTTTTCTTTACCGGCCAGGTTGACGGGTTTTAAAGAGTCAGAAACGGAATACTGAATGAATCCGTTCCAAAGCCCTTCGTTCTGTCTGAAACCATTGGTGAATTCAGCCGCAGTTTTATACTGATCAACTTCGGTTTTATGTTGCAGGTAATAATTGTATATATAATTACTCACATTCACCGTAACAGCCATACGGTTAGCCTGATGCTGGGCCCGGGAAGTGTCTACGGGAATAAATACAGAAGGACTGATGCCTCCTCCGCCATATAAGGTGTCGTTGCAGTTGGTAGTGAAATTTTTTCCATTGTGGTTTCTCATGGAATCTTCCGAGATCATTTCACCATTATTGAACCGTTCCCACAATTCATCCATATAAACTTTCTTGCCTTTTTCATAAGACCGTTGAATACTCCGGCCGAGCGGTGTATAATAACGGGCAATGGTCAGCCGGATTGCGGAACCATCACGCAGCTGGTATTGTTCCTGTACCAGTCCTTTGCCGAAAGTGCGGCGGCCAACGATAGTGGCACGACACCAGTCCTGCAGGGCTCCGGCCAGCACTTCACTGGCACTGGCAGAAGTTTCATTCACCAGTAATACCAGTTTCCCGGATTCAAAAAGTCCGGGTCGCTTACACCGGTATTCTCTTTTTTTATTGTTAACCCCTTCGGTATAGACTATCAGCTTATCTCCACTCAGGAACTCATCGGCGATATCCACGGCTTCATTCATAAAACCTCCTCCATTGCCCCGGAGATCAAAAACCAGGTTTTTCAACCCCTGCTTTTGAAGATCTTCCATGTTTTGCATGAATTCTTCATAACTGGTTTCAGAAAACCGGCTAAGCTTGATATAACCGGTCTGCTGATCGATCATATAAGCAGCATCCACAGAGGCTACCGGAATTTTTCCACGGGTAACATCGACCGGAATCGTTTTTGCCCCTCTTAATACCTGCAGTCGGGCGGTAGAGCCTTTCGGCCCCCGGATCAGGGTCTTGATATTAGCTACAGTAAAATCTTTACGGGTAAGTGTTGAGTCATTCACTTTCAGGATCTTATCTCCGATCTGGAGCCCTGCTTTTTCACTGGGGCCTCCCGGGAACACATACACCACATTTACGGTATCACTGAAAATATTGAATTCAACACCGATTCCATCAAAGTTTCCAGCCAGCTCTTCATTGGCTTCCTTTAAGTCAACAGGAGGCAAATAAACGGAATGCGGGTCCAGTTCATTCATCATGTCCTGAATAGCATGCCCTTCCAGTGAGTCAACATTCACAGAATCAACATAACGCATCCGGATAAGATCCATCGCTTCCTGTAAACTGCTACGTTTATTGCCGGCAAACAGGCCTTTTCCATTTCCGGCCCGGTCACCCAGTTTAAAACCCAGGAACATACCCGCAATCAACACCAGGGAGAAAAGCAAGGGGTACCAGGCCTGTAATTTTTTATTTCCCTTCATAAACCTTTATTCAGTAATTTGACGCAAAATACTGGATTTGAACGGAACAGATGCTGCCGTTCACCCAAATCAATAAATCTTTATATGTCAGTCGTTAAACTGATCGCAGATAGCGGAGCCACAAAAGCAGAATGGTGTTTACTAAAAAACGGCCGGAAAAAAACCATTTTCACACAGGGGATCAGTCCTTATTTTCTGAATACAGAACAAATTTATCAGCTGCTGGAAGCCGAGTTAAAGCCGGTACTCCGAAAAGAAGAAATACACGAAATCTATTATTATGGCACCGGTTGTGCCAATCCAACAAATGCCCTGTCCGTTAAAAAAGCCATTTCCCGGTCCTTTAAAGGGGCAAAAGTGGAAGTGACGCATGACCTGATGGGCGCGGCCCGCGCGCTCTGCGGCAGAGAGAAGGGAGTGGCCTGTATCCTGGGCACCGGTTCCAATTCCTGTTATTATAATGGCAAGAAGATTCTGAAAAACAGTCCCGGCCTGGGCTATGTGCTGGGCGACGAAGGGAGCGGGGCCTACCTGGGGAAAAAAGTGATCCAGTATTATCTCTATGGTACATTCGATGATGAACTCCGGGGACGATTTGATCTGACTTATACAACCAATGCATCCGAGATACTGGAGCATGTATATAAAAAGCCATTGCCAAACCGATACCTGGCTGGTTATGCCCGCTTCCTGGCCGACAACCGGGGACACTATATGATTGAGAATATTATTGAAGACGGGTTGAATGATTTTTTCTTCAATCATCTTTGCAAATACCGTGAAACCTGGTCACTGCCCATACACTTTGCCGGTAGTATTGCATTTGGTTTTAAGGATGTTCTGCAGCAACTTTGCAACAGTTATGAATTTGAACTCGGTCGTGTTATGAAGAATCCGATGGAAGGATTAATCGAGTACCACCGGTAAAACCTGCTTACTATGGCATTTCAAAAAATTACAGAACAGTCCAGCAACTATCGTCATTTGGAAAAAATGACGGTGGGTGAATTGCTGACCCATATAAATAAAGAAGACCAACTGGTTCCGTCTGCGGTGGAAAAAGCAATTCCGCAAATCGAAAAACTGGCGGAAGTAGCCGCGGATAAAATGCTGATGGGAGGAAGGATGTTTTATATCGGAGCCGGTACCAGCGGAAGACTGGGGATTGTGGATGCGAGTGAATGTCCGCCTACCTATGGCGTTCCTTATGGCCTGGTGATTGGTATTATTGCCGGCGGAGAAAAGGCTATTACTTCTGCGGTTGAATTTGCAGAAGATGACCGGGAACAGGGCTGGAAGGATCTTACAGAATACCATGTTTCGGAAAAAGATGTAGTGATAGGTATTGCGGCCAGTGGTACCACGCCTTATGTTATCGGTGCTTTAGATGAATGCAGAAAACGGGGAATTGTTACCGGGAGTATTTCCTGTAATCCGGATTCACCGGTCAGCGCCGCTGCTGATTTTCCGATAGAGGTTGTTGTAGGTCCTGAATTCGTGACCGGCAGTACCCGCATGAAAAGCGGCACTGCGCAAAAGCTGGTGTTGAATATGATCTCCACTACCGTGATGATTCACCTGGGCAGGGTGGAAGATAATAAGATGGTGAATATGCAACTAACGAACGATAAGTTGGTTGACCGGGGTACCCGTATGCTCATGGAGCGGATTAAGCTCAACGATTATGAAAAAGCAAAAGAATTACTGCTGACCCACGGCAGTGTAAAAAAAGCGGCAGATTCTTTAGCCGGATAATTTTATTTTCCCGTGATTGCAATGTATATTGCACACCTGTTAAAACAAGGTGGTATATCAGCACATCCATATTACTCCTCCTGCTGTGGTGAACAACTTCACCACAATTACTATTACCACCACAATCCCTTAACGGGATTGTATATTATCATATCAACACATGGGCGGTTTGCTGTAAGAAGACAGGGGAAGCTGTATACAGCCGGGTACATATACTATTCAACAGATAAAATAATCAACAGAACATGCAGGTTTTAAAATTCGGAGGCACATCAGTGGCCAGCGCAGAGAATATCAACAAGGTCGTGGAGATCGTTTCTGCTACTATAAAAAAGGAGCCGGCCGTGGTCGTGGTATCTGCCCTGGGTGGGGTTACAGATCTTCTGCTGGGTGCCGCCACATTGGCCGCTGCCGGTGATGAAACATACCGGGAAAAATTAACAGTGGTCGAACAGCGGCACCTCGAGGCGGTAAAACAGTTGTTACCCGTAGCTGGTCAAAGCCAGTTGCTTAGTCTTGTGAAAAAAGCCTGCAATGAAATTGAAGATATCTGTAACGGTATCTATCTGCTGCGGGAGCTGACCGTCCGTTCCAAAGACCGGATTGCCAGTTATGGAGAATGGCTATCCTCTCAGATCATAGCGGCCCGGTTTAATACCAGTGGCGTTCCGGCACAATGGATTGATGCCCGTACACTAATCCGTACGAATTCAAATTTTACAGCGGCAGAAGTGGACTACCCGGTCACCAATCAACTGGTACATCAGTATTTTAATAAAGCGGAGCAGGCATTATTTATCCTGCCTGGATTTATTGCAGCTGACAGCAACGGCATTACCACCACCCTGGGTCGTGGTGGTTCAGATTTTACAGCGGCCATCATGGCTGCAGCCCTGGATGCCACCGTACTGGAGATATGGACCGATGTAAGCGGGATGATGACGGCCGATCCCCGGCTGACCAGTAATGCCCGGATCATTCCGCAGATATCCTACCAGGAAGCCATGGAACTTTCTCACTTCGGGGCCAAAGTAATTTACCCTCCGACTATTCAGCCGGTGATGGGGAAAGGGATACCGGTCTGGATCAAAAATACCTTTTCCCCTGCAGATGAAGGTACCCTGATCGAATCCGTAACCCGAAAAGATGGAGATATTGTCAGAGGTATTTCCAGCATTAATAATATTGCGCTGATCAGTCTCGAAGGAAGCGGGATGATCGGTATCCCCGGTTTTTCGAAACGATTATTCGAGGCTTTAAGCAGTGAGAAAATAAATGTCATTCTGATCACCCAGAGTTCATCTGAACATTCTATCTGTGTGGGAATTGATACGGGTTCTGCCGCCAAGGCCAAACAGGCGGTGGATGCGGCATTTGCCAATGAAATTGCACTCAGTAAAGTAGAGCCCTTGCAGATCGAATCAGATCTTTCCATTGTGGCCCTGGTGGGGGAGAATATGAAGAGCCATCCCGGCATCAGCGGCCGTATGTTCAGTGCCATGGGACGAAACGGGGTGAATGTAAGGGCGATTGCGCAGGGTTCATCTGAGAAAAATATTTCAGCAGTGATCGCCACCCGGGATGTGCGCAAGTCCATTAACGTACTGCATGAAGAATTTTTTGAAACCTCATACAAACAGGTGAACCTCTATATCACCGGAACCGGAAATGTGGGCGCCCGTTTATTGGCACAAATTCAGCAGCAACTCGCGTTTATGCAGCAGCAACAGCATTTACAGGTGAATATTGTGGGTATCAGCAACAGCCGGAAAATGCTGCTGAAGGAAGAAGGAATTAATATGGCCGATTGGAAAGCACAACTGGAAGAGGGGGAAGTGGCCAATCTTCAGCAATTTGTCAGTGAAATCATCAGCCGTAATCT
>DAORKK010000210.1:0-5391 GCA_035439525.1 Chitinophagaceae bacterium | reverse complement strand
GGTTGGAGGTTCGAGGTTGGAGGTTGGAGGTTGGAGGTTCGAGGTTGGAAGTTCGAGGTTGGAAGTTCGAGGTTGACAGGGATGTCAGCCTTTTTTTATTGCTGGGATTATATAGTAAATTGCCGGACAACACCATTGCACCATGAAAAAATATCAATGCTTTGCCCTATTGTTTCTCTTCACGGGAACATTGTTTGCTCAGCAGAACGCGGCTACACTGAACCTCATTCCGGTTCCCGTATCAATTAAACAAGGGCAGGGCCAGTGTATGCTGCCCTACAATGCCACGATTTATTATAATGGACAAGAAGATGCCCGGAAAATCGTGAACCAGCTGGCTGACCGGTTGAATACCGGCGGAAACCTGATTCAGATTAAAAAAGGGAAATCAGCGTTACCTGGTTCAATCAATTACGTGCTGACCAATGAACCCGGAATACCTGCAGAAGGATATCAGCTGATCGTCAGCCAAAAAAACATCACACTCAAAGCCAGTAACACGGCAGGATTATTCTATGGCACACAGACCCTCCTGCAATTGTTGCCTGCAGCAGTTGAATTTCCTGAAAGACAAAAACCGGCAAGTTCATGGATCCTTCCTGTTGTGACTATTGAAGATCATCCCCGCTTTGGCTGGCGCGGACTGATGCTGGATGTGTCCCGGCATTTCTTCACCGTGGCCCAGGTAAAAGATTATATCGACCAGATGGTGAAGTATAAATTCAACCTGCTGCACTTACATCTCACGGATGACCAGGGCTGGCGCTTGCAGATAAAGAGTTTACCTAAACTGACAGAAGTAGGTGCCTGGCGGGTGGAAAGAACCGGCACATTCGGAACATTGTCTAAACCCCTGCCGGGTGAAAAAGCTACTTATGGCGGATTCTATACCCATGAGGATATAAAAGAATTAGTGAAATATGCGGCTGACCGCTTTGTCAATATACTTCCTGAAATAGATGTTCCGGGGCATAGCCTCGCCGCTATTGCTGCTTACCCGGAACTGTCCTGTACACCGGGTGAATATTATGTAAGTCCGGGTGATCGTTTTATGATCTGGCCCGGTGGCGGTCAGCATTTCTACGGCACACTGGATAATACCATTTGTCCGGCACTTGAAAAAAACTTTGAATTCCTCGATAAAGTATTTACTGAAGTAGCCGAACTTTTTCCTTTTGGATACATCCACATGGGCGGAGATGAAACAGCCCGCAACTTCTGGGAAAAAAGTGAACAGATCAAAGCCCTGATGCAGGAGAAAGGATTAAAAAACCTGGATGAAGTGCAAAGCTATTTTGTAAAAAGAGTGGAGAAAATCATCAACAGTAAGGGAAAGAAAATGATCGGCTGGGATGAGATCCTTGACGGAGGTCTGGCTCCCAACGCGGCCGTGATGAGCTGGAGAGGGATGAAAGGAGGCATTGAAGCCGCTAAGCAAGGGCATGAAGTGGTGATGAGCCCTACTGACTTTGCTTATATCGATTATATGCAGGGAGATGCTTCCATTGAACCGCCTGTATATGCCACCCTTCGTTTAAAAAAAGCCTACCAGTTTGAACCTATACCGGAAGGCGTCAATCCGGCCCTTATTAAAGGCGGTCAGGCCAATCTCTGGACCGAACAGGTATACAATACCCGTCATCTGCAATATATGACCTGGCCACGGGGGATGGCGATTGCCGAAGCACTCTGGAGTCCGAAAGAAAAAAGAAACTGGAGTGATTTTTCGGGAAGAGTGGTCAGCCATTTCACCCGGCTGGATATGGCCGGGGTGAAATATGCTCCCAGCATCTACGACCCGATCATCACTGCGGAAAAGAAAGACACCGCCACCGTGCTGATTAAGTTAAGTACAGAACTGGATGATTTAAAAATTCATTACAGCTTTGACAACTCATTCCCCGACACCTGGTATCCGGTTTATACCGAACCGCTGCTGGTACCCAAAGATGCGTCAACAATGAAACTCATCACGAGCCGGAATGGAAAAATTACCGGCCGTATGATGAGTATCCCGGTAACCGATCTGAAAAAAAGAGCCGGTATTAAATAAGAAGGCTATGTGTATGCGAAAAGAAACGGCTATGTATATACCCTTATTTTACAGGAAAAAACAGTTCGCGATTTTATTTCTATTAACCAGCCCCTTACTTTTATAGTCAAGGATAAGGTCCGGTTTCTACCGGCAGGTTTAATGGTTATATGTTCAAGATTCAAAAAAGACTGGTTTTTTAAAACCAGTTTTTTTTATTCTCCTACCGTTCCCTTTTAATTGACCGATACTCAACTCCACTCTCCGGACTCTATCAGTTGCCCGGCATGCTGATCCAGTTCCCGGATAACGGTAATAAAAGCATAGATACGCACCTGCATTTCATGTTCATTCTCCGGCAGCGGATGGCGGGTATTGCTTTCAATCCATTTTAATTCTTCATCCAGGCTGCCTGCACCCATTACATTGAGGGAAAATTTAAGTTTATGTACCAATTGAGCCGTTTTGGTCCAGTCTTTCCGTTCCAGTGAATGCTCCATATCAGCGATGATCTCATTGGAGGAATCCCTGAATGACTGGAGCATCATACCCACAAAGCCCCGGTTGTTTTTTCCTATTTGTAAAAGATAGGAAAGGTTGATCTTCACCTGGGGCGAAACGAGAACCGGTGTTCCGGCAGACAGAACCTGTGCCTGTGTTGTTTTCCCCTCGTCCAGGTTTTCTGAAATGACTATGTAAAGTTTATCCGCATCAAATGGTTTTGATAAAACCCCATTCATACCCGCCTTGAAATAGGATACTTTATCGGACTCAAACGCGTTGGCAGAAATGGCAATGATGGGTGTATGATGATTGGGATTGCTTTGATCAGTCCTGATCCGGGTCGTGGCTTCCACCCCGTTCATTACCGGCATCTGAATATCCATCAGGATCAGGTCGTACTTTTTCTGAAGGGAAAACAGGACCGCTTCTTCTCCGTTCCTGGCAATATCCGGTTGCAGTTCCCAGTCACGCATCATTTCCTGTATAATAAACAGGTTTAACTCCATATCTTCCACAAGCAGTATATGATATCCTTCCAGGCTTTTCCCGGTTTTACCGACAGGCTCAACAGGAACGGTGGTTTCCGGCGGCTTCTTCTGCAAAGGCACCGTAAACGTAAACACTGACCCTTTGCCCAGTTTACTTTCCACCACCAGGCTTCCGTTCATCAGTTCGGCAATTTCGCGGCAGATCGTAAGTCCGAGACCGGTTCCAAGCATACCTGAGCCGGCACTATAATCCACCTGGGAAAAAGGTTCAAAAATCTCATTGATCTTTTCCGCCGGTATTCCAATCCCGTTGTCCTCCACCCGGAAACAGATCCGGCTGTTTTGATGATCTTCTTCCACCCGGCTGATCCGGAGTGTTATAATCCCTCCATTGGTAAATTTTACCGCATTGGAAAGAAGATTACTTAACACCTGGGAAATACGGAAAGGATCTCCGTTAAACTGTGTACCGGGCTCCAGTTCGTTGACAATGGAAAAATTATTATTCCGGACCGATGCTTCGCTGCTGAAAATATCCTTCAAGAGATCAACGGTCTTCTGCAGGTCAAAAGGAATATCCTCCAACAGCATTTTTCCCGCCAGAATTTTTTCAATATCCAGCACATCATTTACAATGGCCAGGAGGTTCTGGGCAGACATCTTCAGAACATTAATATACCGGTTCTGCTGCTCATCGGGGTTGGTCTTGGATAACAGGTCGGCCACCCCCAAAATTCCATTCATAGGGGTGCGTATTTCATGACTCACTTTAGCAAGAAAGGACTCTTTCGCCTGGGCATTCTTTTCCGACTGCATTTTAGCCCGGTAAAGATCCTCTTCTATACGTATGCGGTCACTGATATCCTGACCATAGACAATTACATAAGGCGCCCCTATTTCGGGCTCCACTTTATACCCATGACATAACAAATGGACCAGTTTACCATCCGCCCGTTGTACCGGCAGTAATCCGTTTACATGTCCTTGTCCGGAAATTCCGTCCATATACAATTCTAACGCCTCTGCCGGGGCTTCTCCGAAAGTCAGTTCACTAAGCCGTTTACCGGTAAGCACCTGTTCTGAATAGCCCAATACCGGGTTGGCCGCCGCATTTACAGACGTGATCCGGAATTCCATGTCATGCGTAAATATGAGGGCCGGACTGTTATTAAATAAATCGCGGTACTTCTTCTCACTCAGCCTGATTTTATCTTCAATCAACCGGCGTTCGGTAATATTCAACCCGTAACCGATCACCAGTTTTGGCAGGCCATTTTCATCCAGTACCGGGTAAAATTTGCGGAGATGATAATTGTTGTATCCGTTGACATCTTTCAGCGTCTCCTCCCATTCTATCTGTGTCCGTGTGCTGAGTGCCCGGTTAAAATATTCCCGGCGCTCCTGGAATATGGAATACGGTTTATTCCGGAGATCACAGTAGTCCTCATCTTTACGTCCGACGATCCACTTCCGCAATTCAGTATCTTTGATTCCTCTTGGATTTACAAACAGGTAATGATGTAAGGCATCAAAAACAGCAATATCCGCAGGAATATTATTCAGGATTTCTTCATAAAATAATTTCTGCCGTTCCATTTCCTGCCGCTGATGTATGGCGGCTTCCAGGTGTACGATTTTAATCGCACAAAGAGAGGCGATGGCCGTAAGGATTGATAAATGTTTTTCACTGAAAAAATTCTTCTCCGGGTGTTCACTGTCAATCACGCCAATTACTTTTCCTTCACTGATAATGGGTACGGTTATTTCTGAATAACGCAACGCGTCATCCATGATGTATCGCTGGTCTGTGGAGGTATCAGGAATGATCTCAGCCTTCCCGGTTTCCGCGACCGAACCGACAATCCCTTTCCCAACCGGTATAAAGATCGGGGAGATAATACGGTTCTCATCATCGGATTTATCCCCCCAGGCCGCTTTTTGTTCCAGGCAGGTACCATCTTCACTAAGCAGGTAGATTACACAATCGGTGAACCCCAGCCGCCCTATACAATTACGGGCCACATCCCACAAAATATCCTCCACCGTCTCCCGGTTATATAGTGAAGACAGAAAATAATTGACGGTCTGTTGTATTTCAAGTTCTTCCGTATGCGTGTGCCGGGTAATATCCGTATACGTCCATAATAATCCTGCAAATCCTTTCTCATTGACGAGTGGAATAAAATCCCTTAACAACACTTTCCCATCCGTCATTCGCAGGGTCTCCCCAACCGATTTCTCCCGTTGGTCAAGCAATTCCTGTATACGGTTAACAAATTCCTCCGGCCGCGTAAAAAGATCTTTTACCTGTACTGCCGCATTGGAGCAATCCGAACCAATCAACTGTTCCGGATGCAGCGGAATATG
>DAORKK010000209.1:1173-5395 GCA_035439525.1 Chitinophagaceae bacterium | reverse complement strand
TTGCAGGATGAAAAAGTTCTTCGCCCCCACCCGCATTTTCATTGTCCTTCTTCTTTTATGTGCCGGTTGTTTACAGGCACAGCAAAAAATCAGTTTTGACCTGGCCGCAATCCGCCAGACTTTTCACAAGGCAAACGGGCTGAATCTGAGTGCATTTTATCATTTTAATGAAAAACTGGCTGCCGGGGTGGAAATGAACCGCTTTTTTCCGGTAACGCATAAGGATAAAGAAATGTCTGCGTGGGATTTTGATTTCAATGCCCACTACCTGTTCAATATGCATCATCATTTTTACTTCTATCCGATCGCCGGATTCAGTCATTGTTTTTCAAAGGAAATCTCCACTGAACCGCTTGGGGAAGCTGAAAACGCCCGATTCTGGTCACTTAACGCCGGTGCCGGATTATTGTGGCAAAAAGGCAAATGGGGGCTGCATACTGAGTTTCTGTACACCTGGGGCCATTTTAACCAGGAGTTTCTGCTGGCCGGACTCAATTATGAAATTGAACTGGGCCGTCATCACAAGCAGCATAAGGAACATTGATAAGGGTACAACAGTGCATGCAGAAATACACAGGGTGATTTCATTTTCTAAATAATAGTATTATTTTCATAGGATAAACCTCCTGTAAAAATCATACTATGTCTCAGCAACCAACCGGGTCAACCTCCGAATCACGTAAACCCAACGATCAGATCATTTCCTATTATACCCTGCGGATCCTGATCGGGGCCACAGGTATCCTGCTTCCGTTCCTGGTAGTGCTCGGCAAATGGATTTCAAATGGTACGCCGGCGCTTGAATTTTCCATCAGTGATTATTATGACAATGGTGCAGGTGGTGATATCCTGGTAGGTGTACTTTTTGTGCTCGGCTTTTTCCTGTTATCCTATAAAGGACCCGAAAGGATTGATAACCGCGCGGCCGATGTGGGCTGTGTGGCGGCACTGGGCGTAGCCTTGTTCCCGACCACTTATTGCGGTGACTGCTGGGTACATTACCTGCATTTTGTATTTGCCCTGACCCTTTTTTCTGTTTTTATCTTTTTCTCCCTGGTACTATTCAGGAAAACGAATCCCAAAAAGAAAATGTCTCCTGAAAAGAAGAACCGGAACAAAATTTATATGGTTTGTGGTATTATTATGATCGTATGCATCCTCGCGATTGCTTTCAGCCTGCTGGTGCTGAAACAGGCAATCAGTGAGAAGTACAGCCTGGTCTACTGGTTTGAGTCCATTGCCCTGGCTTCCTTTGGTTTTTCCTGGATCACCAAATCAGAAACACTTTTTCTCAGAGACCATGAGTGACCTTTACCAGACCCATACCGGGGGCTCCTTGTTTTCGGCGTATACCAGCAGGTCAAATACCGCATGCACCAGTATGGGTGGCCAGATACTTTTGGAGTAATAGCGGAGTAATCCGATCAGCAGAAAAGCACCGAATGACCACGAGAAGAAGAGCCAGACCGGTGTGATGCCTGTCATTGCGGGAGCCAGGAAAAGACAGGCTTTATAGCCGGCATGGATCAGCGCCGCTCCGGCAACACCCGCAACGGGATGAATGGATTGCAGCCGGCCCTGGACATATCCCCGGAAGACCAGTTCTTCCATCACTCCGATACAAACAGCTAAAAATACAAACCCTTCAAACCAGACCGGCAATAGCGGCATCGAATACATGCCCCTGTAGTAAAGAGCTCCGGCAACACCCATCAGCAGACCGGTAATGCAATACAATACTTTAATGGGATTGAGGCGGAATAAACCGGAATGCAGCAGGTTTGAGTTAAATAATCGAGGTCCGATGATCAGCCCTGCACAGGTCAGGGGCAGAAAGGATATCCATTTTACAGGTACCGGCCAACTGACCAGCCAGGCAAATAATAAGATACAAAGGCTGACAAGAAAAACCTCCCGAAGTATTTCCAGTGGATTGCGGGGTATATGTTTGGCGGGGAGTTTCATTTTAAATCATCTTTTTTTATGAAGTAAAAGTCCGGATACTAAGGTCAATGGCACTAATAAGAGCAGCCAGCCCGAGCCCATGCAGGCGCCGCTGTTGGCTACCACGATACAGCCGGGCAGCGTTTTTTCCATTTCTTTCAGGTAGGTACTGTCCTCTTTCGTTTCATGCGGAAGCGAGAGGTAGCGCAGTTTTTTTAAATGACCGATACTTTTTTTATCAGTTACGGTATCCGTAATCACCAACCCGCGGAGATCAGGCATTCGCCCAAGTGATTTAAAGTCGGTAATATGGTCATTACCGGCTATTTCCAGCACTTGTATTTTTTTAAGGCTGGTGGTCAGCATATTGAACTCCTTTTGGGATGTATTTTCCGGCAAACCCAGCCATTTCAATCCGTTGGCTTTTGCCAGTTGTTCAATGCCTGTGCACTTCCCGGAAATCAACAATACCGATAATCTTTCCGGCAAATTCTTTAGCTTGTCCAGGGCCACTATACTATTCCCGTTGTTTAGAACCAGTTCATCAAGTTGATCCAGCGGGGCCAGGAGGTCATAGAAAGGCTTATTCAGTAACAGGCTCAGTTTTTTCAGTTGAGGGTTATTTGTAAAAAAATCCGGAGGCATCGATTTTAAATCATCCCCGAATACAATGCACTCTTTCATTTCAGGTAGGGCGGGGAGCGGATTCAGGAGGACTGAATCGGACAGTACGATAAAGAGGCATTTTGCCTGTTTCCAGTACGCCAGTGCCGGAATATCGGCATTGGTAACCGGAATAAACACAACCGTTGGCTGGAAAAAACCGGCTTTACCTACATAATCTGTGGCTAAGTTCAAGGAATCATTTTCGGCAAATGTGAGGGACAATCGGGGATGTTGCGAAGCAATGGTTTTGAGATAGGGGATATAGGATTCAGGTATGGGATCTTGAATCAAAATTGACGCCAGTTCAGTCAGCTGCTCCGGTTTCATTTGCCTGAACCAGGGAAGCAGATCCTCGTTTTTATGTATGACTAAGGAATTTATTTTACCATTCAGGAAAACAAGTGAGTCACCTGCGTCGCTCATCCTTAGTGTATCTGCTTTGGTTGGCTGATAACGGAAATAGGTATCATTAAATCCAAGTAAATCATTTTTTTCCGTCAGAACGGCCGCTTTTTCCCTGCTTGAAGCCGGAAAGAAAGTAAAATGAAATGATTTAGACCAGTTCGTCACCGATCCTTTTCCTTTTAATTGTACGACGGTAAATCGTTTTTCATCCGGGAATCCGCGAAAGATAAGGAGGATGCTCAGCAAAATTAGACCTGCGAGAAGGTATGGCAACCAGCTTCTTTTTCTTGCCTGCGGGTTGGGATGAATATGATCAGGTTTCATAGTCAAAGTTTGTAAGGTGGACTAAATCAGTTTACAGGCGCCGGCAGGAAATAAAAATTTCCCAGGAAAGCATAGTGGTACGTTGCTCCCGGGTTAAGGACAGAATCTGGATAGTTGAAATGTACCTTCGTCACAGAGGGGATTACAATGATGCTTGTTAGCCAGGCACATGACTAGAGGCAGCGTAATCAGGTCCATTCGTTGAAATAGCGGAGAATTTCCCGGGCACGGCCGATATAGAAACCACCAAACAATACGGCATGTACCAGCAGCGGCCATGCTTCTGTCAGTTTCAACCGTTTCTGCCATCCCGGCTCAAGCGGGTATATCTCGTGATAGGCTTCATAGAAACGGGTATCAAATCCACCAAAGAGTTGTGTCATACCGAGATCCATTTCGCGGTGACCATAGTAAACAGCCGGGTCAAAAACAACAGGCTGACCATCAGCCATCGTACTGTAATTACCACTCCAGAGATCACCATGAAGAAGGGCCGGGTGTTCCACCGGGAATAGGGTATCCAGCTGATTACAGAAATGACCTGCGGCATTGATATCCGAACGACTGAAGAGTTGTTTGTTAAAGAGTAGCTCCACCAGGGGCATAATCCGGCATTCAGTATAAAAATCACTCCAGGAGCCATGCCTTTTATTGGATTGTTTAAGGCGGCCGATATAGTTATCCGTGGTCCAGCCAAAGTATTCCTGTGGCTGCTGATGCAACAGGGCTAATTGCTGACCAAAGCTGTCCCAGAAATTTTTTGCAGGCTTCCCCTTTTCTATCCACTCCAGCAACAAGTACTGCTGTTCCCCGGCTATACCGGTTTTTATGATTTCCGGGACAGCCACCGTTTTGCTTTTATTCAAACTGCTGAGTCCTGCAG
>DAORKK010000209.1:0-1073 GCA_035439525.1 Chitinophagaceae bacterium | reverse complement strand
TTGCTGTATGATTACAACAAAAAAATCAATGGCTGATAAATTCATGCAATTGATGAAGAAGCGCAATCCTGATCAACCCGAATTCATGCAGGCCGTTTCAGAAGTAGCGCAGGCCATTATTCCTTATATCGAGGAACATCCCCAATACAAGAAAGCGAATATCATGGAACGTTTGACAGAAGCCGAACGGATCATTATTTTCCGTGTTCCCTGGGTGGATGATGCCGGTAATTTCCGGGTCAACAGGGGCTACCAGGTACAAATGAATAACGCGATTGGTCCATACAAAGGCGGCCTGCGTTTTCACCCCAATGTCAACCTGAGCATATTGAAATTCCTGGCTTTTGAACAGGTATTTAAAAATTCCCTGACCACTTTGCCAATGGGTGGTGCCAAGGGTGGCTCCGATTTTGATCCTAAAGGAAAATCTGATAATGAAGTGATGCGTTTTTGCCAGAGCTTCATGACTGAACTCTATCGCCACATTGGTAATGATACGGATGTACCTGCCGGTGATATCGGCGTGGGTGGCCGCGAAATCGGCTTCCTGTTTGGCCAGTACAAACGGCTTTCCAATGAATTTACCGGGGTGCTGACCGGCAAGGGCTTTACTTACGGTGGTAGCCTGATCCGTCCGGAAGCAACCGGTTATGGCTTATTGTTCTTTGTAGATGAAATGTTGCGTACTAAAGGGGAAAGCCTGAAAAACAAAAGGGTGGTGGTATCCGGTAGTGGTAATGTTGCCCAGTATGCCATTGAAAAAACCATTGCCATGGGTGGTATCCCGCTGACAGCTTCCGACAGTGATGGATTTATTTATGATCCCGATGGTATTGATACAGAGAAACTGGAATATATCCTGGAACTGAAAAATGAAAAACGTGGCCGTATTGCTGAATATGCGAAGAAGTATAATGTGCCATATTATGAAGGCGAAAAACCCTGGATGATCCCCTGTGATGTAGCCCTGCCTTGTGCGGTGCAGAATGAACTGGATAAAGCCGGAGCGGAACTGCTGGTGAAAAACGGCTGTAAGCTGGTAGCCGAAGGTGCCAATATGCCGACCACCCCTG
>DAORKK010000208.1:0-5417 GCA_035439525.1 Chitinophagaceae bacterium | reverse complement strand
CGCAGTTCAGTCCTACTGCTAGGTCAGCATTTTTATTATCTTCCGTTTCACCGCTACGGTGACTCATGATCGTGTTGTAACCATTGTGCTGCGCCAGGGTAACCGCGTTGATGGTCTCTGTTATGGTACCAATCTGGTTCACTTTTACCAGCAGGGCATTACCGATGCCTTTGTCAATTCCCTGTTGCAGGCGGGTTACATTGGTTACAAACAGGTCATCCCCTACGAGCTGGCATTTATCACCAACGGCTTCCGTCAGCATTTTCCAGCCAGCCCAATCATCTTCAGCCATTCCATCTTCAATACTGCAGATGGGGTATTTTTTCACCCAGCTTTCCCAGTATTTCACCAGTTGTTCGCTGGTCATTTCCTTGCCACTGCTCTTATGGAATACATATTTTTTCTTCTTACCGTCCCACAGTTCGCTGTTTGCGGCATCCATGGCGATTTTTACCTGGGTGCCTGATTTATAACCGGCGGCTTCGATGGCAGTCAGTACGGTTTCGATCGCTTCTTCATTGCTCTGGATATTCGGGGCAAAGCCGCCTTCATCACCCACATTGGTGCTGTATCCCTTTTTCTTCAACACGCTTTTCAGGGCGTGGAATATTTCAACCCCCCAACGGAGTCCTTCACTGAAACTGGGAGCGCCTACCGGCATTACCATGAACTCCTGGAAATCGATTTTATTATCTGCGTGTGCACCACCATTCAGGATATTCATCATCGGGATAGGCAGCACTTTGGCATTGGTACCCCCGATATAACGGTAGAGCGGCAGGTTGGCTTCTTCTGCAGCAGCTTTGGCCACCGCCATACTCACTGCCAGCAGGGCATTGGCACCCAGTTTGGCTTTATTGGGTGTACCATCCAGGGTAATCAGGTATTCGTCTACACCGGCCTGGTCCGCTACATCATAGCCGAGTAATTCAGGAGCAATGATATCGTTTACGTTTTTAACGGCTTTTAATACACCTCTGCCCACATATTTTTTCTTGTCTCCATCACGAAGTTCAACTGCTTCATGAATACCAGTGCTGGCCCCGCTGGGTACCGCTGCACGGCCAATGGCTCCCTCATCGGTGATGACATCCACTTCCACGGTGGGATTACCGCGGGAATCTAAAATTTGTCTGGCGAAGATTTCTGAAATGTAGCTCATATATTATTTGTTTAAGTTAGACATATCTTTTCTCTGTGAAGAGTCAAGACAGGCAATCGTATTTTTCATTCCGGAAGGGGTTGGACTGATCCGGTTCAGCTTTCTTTTTTGGTCAGGCTTCTGAAGATGTCCTCCAGGCTTTGATTTTCGCTTTGCAAAGAAACGATGTTGAGGTTGTGCTGCAAAGCCATGGCCAATATTTGTTTGCGCAACTGATCAGAATCATGTGTGGCTAACTGCCAGTTGTTCGCCTCATTTTTTATAATCTCTTTCACAGCAGGGAGTTTATCCAGTAATACACGATCCACCGTTTCTTTAAAGGACACACTCACCACTTCACCAGCGGCTGATTTCCTGAGATTGGTCAGGGTGTCATCAGCTACCAGGTTCCCTTTATTGATAATAATCACCCGGTCGCAGATGGCTTCCACTTCCTGCAGGATATGGGAAGAGAAAAGGACCGTCTTATCCTGCCCCTGTTTTTTGATCACTTCCCGGATCTCAATGATCTGGTTGGGATCCAATCCGGACGTGGGTTCATCCAGTATCAGCACTTCGGGATCATGTATCAGTGCGGCGGCCAGTCCTACCCGTTGTTTATACCCTTTGGAAAGCTGCCCGATCTTTTTCTTCGATTCCGGAGTCAGACCTACGGTCTCAATCACTTTCTCCACTGCTGCTTTTGTATCGGTCAATTGGTGCAATCCGGCAATAAAAGAGAGGTATTCCCGGACGTACATGTCATAGTAAAGGGCATTCAGTTCTGGCAGGTAGCCGATCTTCTTCTTGGTTTCAAGCGGAGATTCATTCACACTGATCCCGCAAACCCAGGCTTCGCCACCGGTTGGCTGGAGATAACCGGTGATGATCTTCATCGTAGTGGACTTGCCGGCACCATTGGGACCGAGGAATCCAACGATTTCCCCTTTTTGGGCGGTAAAGGAAAGCTGGTTCACCGCTTTTTGCGCTCCGTATTCTTTGAGCAGGTTTTTGACTTGGATGGACATACTGCAAACCTACATAAAATTGGGTTTGCTTAATTTGCAGGATTCCGTCCCCCCCTTTTCTTTAATAAAACCAATGTATGACCACTTTACTCATTCTCATTTTTGTACTGGGATACCTCTTCATTGCTTTTGAACATTCCTTCCAGATCAATAAAGCAGCGACAGCTTTGCTCACAGCCGCTCTCTGCTGGTCGGTATATGCATTGGGTACTGCTGATAAAGAACAGGTCGTACACCATTTATCTGGTCACCTGGGTGATATCTCGGGGATCCTGTTTTTCCTGCTGGGGGCCATGGTGATCGTGGAACTGATCGATGCGCATGACGGATTTGAGCTGATTACCCGGAAAATACAAACCACCGATAAGAAGAAACTGGTCTGGCTGCTGGCCTTTATCACCTTCTTTCTGTCTGCCGTGCTGGATAACCTGACCACCACTATCGTCATGGTATCGCTCCTGCGAAAACTGATCGGTGACCGGAAAGAGCGGATGTTATACGCAGGGCTGGTAGTGATATCCGCCAATGCCGGAGGCGCCTGGTCACCCATAGGAGATGTGACCACCACCATGCTTTGGATTGGCGGGCAGATCACGGCCGCCAATATCATTCTAAAAGTATTCCTGCCCAGCATGGTGAGTATGCTGGTGCCGGCCTTCCTGATCAGCCGTCAGCTGAAAGGGAATGTGAGTCAGCGGCCGGAAGTACTCCAGAATAAGAATTTTACCTATAGTGCCCGTGAAAGAAACCTTGTATTCTGGCTGGGTGTGGGCTGTTTGCTGATGGTACCTGTGTTTAAAACCATCACCCACCTCCCTCCTTATATGGGTATCCTTTTCGGATTAGGCATCATGTGGGTCTTTACAGAAATGATCCATAGCAAGAAAGATGAACGGGAAAAGGGAGTTCTGTCCGTGAATCATGCCCTGCGTAAAATTGATACGCCCAGTATCCTTTTCTTTCTTGGAATATTGTTATGTGTTTCAGCCCTGGAATCGACTGAAATCCTGCATACCGCGGCCCAATGGCTTGATAAAACAATTGGCAATATTTCCGCTATTTCCATGACAATCGGCCTGCTCTCTGCCCTGGTGGATAATGTACCCCTGGTGGCCGGTGCCCAGGGTATGTACAGCCTGCAGCAATACCCCACTGATCATTATTACTGGGAATTTCTGGCTTTTTGCGCCGGTACCGGTGGCAGTATCCTGATTATTGGTTCAGCCGCAGGAGTAGCAGCCATGGGACTGGAGAAGATCGATTTTTTCTGGTATGTCAAAAAAATCGGATGGGTGGCATTGCTGGGATATCTCGCAGGAGCAGCCGTGTTTATTGCGCAACAGTTTTTGGTGTAGTGGTAAGGAAAAAACCGGAGTTAAAACTTAAGCAGCGAGCAGCGAGTTACGAGCTTCGAGACCGATAGTTCGATAGCGACCTTTATGTTTCGTACCTCGTACTTCGTACCTCGTACTTTCTCTAAAGTCCCTCGAATTCATACAACTCATCCACATCCGAACCGGCTTTCATTTCAATTACCGGTTTGATCAGGCCGTCGTGGAGGTCATATACCCAGCCATGCAGGTCGGGACGCTGGTCGTTGGACCAGGCACGCTGGATCATGGCGGTCTTGGCCAGGTTAAAGATCTGTTCCTTCACATTGATTTCCACCATCCGGTTTACCCGGCTCTCTTCATCAGTGATGGCCTCGAGTTCTTTTCGGTGAATCCGGTAAATATCCTTGATATTACGGAGCCACATGTTGAGTACCTGGTTGAAATCGGTATTGGACATGGCCGCTTTGATCCCGCCACAACCGTAATGCCCGCATACCACCACATGTTTGATTTTTAAATGGTTTACTGCATAGTCCACCACGCTCATCAGGTTTACATCCGTATTCACCACCAGGTTGGCCACATTCCGGTGAATAAAAATCTCCCCGGGTTCGGTCTGGGTGATCTGATCCGGCGGTACCCGGCTATCACTGCACCCGATCCACAGGAATTCCGGTGATTGCACATGAAGCAGCCGTTCAAAAAAAGCAGGATCTTCTGCTTTTTTTCGGGCAGCCCAATGCTTGTTGTCGTGTAAAAGGACTTCGTATGGTTTCATTTTTTAACGCTGGCTTGAAGGATTTGTTCCTGTTTAATATATTGCAAAATATTTTGCATTTTAGCTCAACAAATGGAATACGCAGTTGTTTTGACATTTCTGCGGATTAAACCTGATTAAAATTAAATTAATCTTATTGAATTTCAATTCGTTTGGTAAGGACCTGCGAATACGCTATTTTGCGACCCCGGATGAAAAATGAACGGAAAATACATACAATGGCACAGCGGCTTTCTGCCCTGTTGATGATCCTGACCTTGCTTTGGCTTACGGTCAGTATTTCATTTGTATACGCCAGTATGGATAATGCCGGTCAGGATCAGGCCGCAACCTCCTCCCTGCCAGCCGATAATGAAGAAGAATCGGCAAATCCTTTTGGGAGTAATACTGAAGAAAAAAACCCCGGAAGCTCTTCATTTTCTGAAGAGTTCCTGCATCATGCGGAATCGGGTAGTCATTTTATATCATCTGTCATTGCTTTTTGTACAGGTGAAAATGCCAGTCTCTATGTGGCATTCCACGGCGAACTCCTTGTTCCGCCTCCAAATTGTGCTTAGAATCAGCTGATTTACCTTCTTATTCTAAATGAACCGGGCAGCCTCATTGGCCTGCCATTTAATTACTGTAACCGGTACAAACGTCTACTTATTTATATTTATGAAAAAGCAACAGTCTCTTTTTGCAAACCTGAAATTTGATTTGCCTGCCGGACTTGTGGTTTTCCTGGTCGCCTTGCCGCTTTGTTTGGGTATTTCCCTGGCTTCCGGAGCGCCTTTTTTCAGCGGTATTATTTCAGGTATCATCGGGGGTGTCCTGATTGGTGCACTGAGTAATTCACCGTTGAGTGTCAGTGGCCCTGCCGCCGGACTGGCTGCCCTGGTTCTTGGAGCGATAACATCTATCGGGGATTTCAGTTTATTTCTCTGTGCAGTATTTATTGCCGGTATTTTACAAATGCTGCTGGGTGTAGCCAAACTGGGAGGGATCGCTAACTATATACCCGGAAGTGTGATCAAAGGAATGCTGACCAGTATTGGTATCCTGATCATCGCCAAACAAATCCCGCATGCGTTCGGCTATGATAAAGATGAAAAAGGGAATATCACCGAGCTGTTTCCTTATGGACAGGAAGACCT
>DAORKK010000207.1:0-5440 GCA_035439525.1 Chitinophagaceae bacterium | reverse complement strand
CTTTATATTCTCCCGGCACCCTCGCCAGGAATTCGATAATCCGGTGATCCAACATCGGTTCGCGGCCTTCCAGGCTTACCGACATAGTGGCGCGGTCTACTTTAACCAGGTTATTATCCACCAGGAAGGTCTTATAATCTATAGCAAGGAGCCGGTTGAGGTCCCGGGCTTTGTCGGTTCCATTTTTCCCATCATCGAATGCCACAGGCATTACATCCCATTTTTCGCGAAGGAATGAACTCAGTTCATCTTCAGTAATATACTGGCTGATATATTTCATGGCCTGTGCCGGATCATGACTTTGCCAGATTCGTCTGATTTTCTCGTACCGGCTGGCAAAGTTGTAGGTACGGTTGAGTCCCGGAATATGTGCCGGATTGATCAGTGACATTCCGGCACCAAACATTTGTTGCAGAAAAACGGGAAACTGACCGGAATATTTCAATGACTGACCGAATTTATGGTAACCACCGAAAATTTCATCTCCGCCGTCGGCACTCAGGGCCACTTTAACCGTTCGCCTCGCCAGCTGACTGACCAGCACGGTAGGAACGGTGGAATTATCCGCAAAGGGTTCATCATAAATTTCTGGCAATGTCGACAATAAAGAGCCTACTTCATTAGCCGTCAGGTACCATTCTGTATGGTCGGTACCCAGGTATTCAGCGATCTTTTTGGCTTCTTTTGCTTCATTATAAGCTATTTCATGAAACCCGATGGTGAATGTTTTCAGCTTTTCTGTCCGGCCGTGTTGTAACAGGGCTGCCACACTAGAGCTGTCATAACCGCCGCTAAGAAAAACACCAACCGGTACATCCGCCACCATCCGGTATTCATAGGCACTTTTCAGCAGTCTTTCTGTTTCATTGACCGCATCTGTTTCCGAAATATTCAGCAGAGGCTGATTATAAAAATGATTGACATCCCAGTAGGTATGGGTCTTTTGTTGTCCGTTGGCAAGATCCAGTTCAAGGTAATGTCCCGGAAGCAACTTAAACGTATTTTCAAAAATTGAATGGGATCCGGGTATATAACTATAATGCAGGAACAGGGCAAGGCTGCCGGTCTTTATATTCTTTTCAAACCGCTCGTGGGCATATAATGCTTTTAGTTCTGACCCAAAAAGCAGAATTTCATTCTTAAAATAATAATAGAGGGGTTTTACACCGGCACGGTCCCGTACCAGATAGACTTTCCGGGCGGCCTTATCATACAAGGCAAAGGCAAACATGCCGATGAACTTATGCACCACATCCATTCCCCAGCAATGAAACCCTTTCAGAATTACTTCGGTATCTGAGTGTGATTGAAAGGTATAGCCCTTGGTTTCCAGTTCAGCCCGGATTTCCATGAAATTGTAAATCTCGCCGTTAAAATCAACGACCAGGTTTTCAAAGTGCATGGGCTGATGACCCAGTGCAGACAAATCCAGGATAGACAACCTGCGTTGTCCGAAGCCGATCAGTGCAGCCGGGTCTTCAAACACTTCGTAGCCGGCATCATCGGGGCCACGGTGAGTAAGTGTATCCGTCATTTCCTTCAGTTTTTCAACTGAGGTTTCCTTTTTGAAATCAATAAATCCGGCTATACCGCACATGGGGATCAGTTAAGGGTGTATTTTTTATTAAAATGCCAGAAAATTCCCCGCCAGAAAGAACGGAGATGTGCCTTTTGTTTCCGGATCAGAAATGTCACGGTGTTTTTGGGCACTGTCAGGACACTGAAATAAAGCAGGAAAACCAGTAAATTCAGCGTTGGCATATTCCTGCGCATAAACAGGATGCGGTTGCGCGTATGATAGTAAGTCTTAAAAGGGCTTGATTTACCAGTGGTCATGGATTCCTTATGATAAATCAATGACTCTGGTTGATAATATACCTTATATCCTTTGCGTTTTATTTGCTCACACCAGTCAAATTCTTCATAATAGATAAAGAATTGTTCGGGAAGAGGTCCTACATCTTCAATAACCTTTCTCGGCACCATCATTCCACCTCCGTGGGCGTAATTTGTTTCACTGATCTGGTTATATTGTCCTTTATCTTCTTCACGGCAACCGATCATTGAATTACGGCCGGAAAACATGTTGACTGTCTGGTAACCGGCATACTCGATCGTGCCTTTATGGAAGAAATAATGAAATTTAGGACTCACAATACCTGCATCCGGGTAGTTGTCAAATATCCGCAACAATCCTTCCAGGAGACCCGGTGTGAATTCAGTATCATTGTTTACGATAAAAAGATAGTCCCCTTTTGCTGCCCGGATTCCAACATTATTCCCCCCGGTAAAACCCAGGTTTTTGCCGTTCAGCAGGACTTTCACAGCGGGATAAATAGCAGTAAATACAGCCGTGGGATCTTCAGCGGATCCATTATCCACAACGATAACTTCCAGATTGGGATACCGGCAATGTTCGTTCAACGAACGCAGGAAATCACAGGTTATATCGGTGGTGTTCCATGTCAACGTGACAATGGATACCAAAGGAAAAGTATCCTTTTGCATAATGGTTTCGGCTTTTAGGGTACAAAGAAGGATTAAAGATAATACGCGATTCTGACAAATCCCAATGCAAAGCATTGGAAATTAATATCAGGAGCTTGATTTCTGGAACAAAGCAGAGGGCGTTTTGGCCATAATCTTGATATCGTAAAGGAAATTATGATTCCTGGCATAAGAGATATCAAGTTGTAAGCGCTCATCAGCTGTCATATTAGGCTTCTTTTTCTTATGTACCTGCCAGAGACCTGTAATCCCGGCTGGAGCCATAAAACGCTCTGCTGATTCATTGGTAGTGAGAGAGGCCGCTTCATAAAGAGGCAAAGGACGGTTACCTACCAGTGACATATCCCCTTTCAGTACGTTGATCAGCTGTGGCAGTTCATCAATACTGGTTTTGCGGAGAAAACTTCCCACTGTAGTAACACGGGGATCATTACAAATCTTAAGAAAAGTCGCTCCCTGTTCGCCCGCTTCATAGTTGTTCAGGTGGGCCAGGGTTTCCACTTTTTTATCCGCATCCACTTCCATTGTTCTCAGTTTGTAGAAGCGGAAGATGCGGTAGCCTTTTCCGGCCCGCAGGGAGGTATAGAAAACCGGTCCTCTGGAGTCGATCCGGATTGCGATTGCGGCGATCAGTAAAAGCGGAGTGCATAAAATCAGCAGGGCTGATGCGATCAGGATATCCAGGGCACGTTTCATGAAATAGCCACGGTTACGGCTATAATATTTACCCAGGGGATCAATTTCTTTATGGTAAAACGGAGCCGGGGGGTGGTTTTTGATTTTTTTGAGGAAATGTACTTTTTCCACCAGATCCGTATCGGTTCCGTACAGATTCACAATATCATCTACTTTCCCTTCACGACGGATCAGTTCTATGGCACAAGGGGTCAGCCGGTCGCTGTTATAGAGAACGGGAATTGCAGCAACCTGCGGACGGGATTGTAAGAAGGAGAAAAATGCAGCCATGTCTTCCTGGTGGTAGACCTGGTCAAAAACAATTACATCGGGAACAGTCCCTTTTTCAGCCAGGAGATTGTCGATCATTTTTGTTGCTTCCAGTATGGAGGTGGCAAAATGCTTTTTCCCCGAAACCCTTGAGAAAGGATAGGTATTTGTGTTTTTGTAGCCAATATGAATAAAATCAACTGGTAAGGCCAATCGTTGCCGATAGCCCTGCCCCTGTTCGGGGCTGATAGCCAGGTTGTTGTTAAGGTAGTTTACAGAGTACATACGGTTAGGTTATAAGGTTCAAAAAATTCTTGATTCAACAGCTTCCATCTCTTTAACAAAATGGTTATCAAGACCTTTCAGCAAATCGGTCGGATTAAACGGCTTGCTGAGTATCAAATCAGGCTTTGCAATTCGGCTAAGCCCTTCTAAAGTTTCTTCTTTCAATGTAGAGAGCACAAATACCGGTTTATTATACAAAAAACTAGATTTCAGATAACCAACCAGATCCAGGCACTCTTTTTGCTGGAAATCAATGTCCACCACAACCAGGCTGATTTCTGCATTCTGCCTGAGTTGTTTCATTCCCTCGAATACGTCTGTCACAGCTATCAGATCGTATTGACTTTCTACAACCGTCTTAAGAATGTAATTCATAGACCGGTTACCACAAATAATTAAAATCGTACGTTTCATAGCGCTGAATTAAGATTACATGGTTAATGATTGCCACTAATCATATTTAATCATAGCACTGGACAATTGAGCCTCGACGGCTTTCCGATTTTAATTAGGATTTTGAAGCGATTTCATCAGGAGAATTGGTACGGTCATTCAAAGGAGAGATAAACGGATAAGAGTATTTCCTCTTTTAACAAGTAATAACTCTTAGGGTAAAAATACAGAAATTATACGCGCATTTCAAAGTATTTTTCACATTTTTTTTTAGTTGTTTTTCACCCCACTCTACTAATACATTAGTAACCAGTTATTAATCTATTTTAAGGCCGTATTAATGTCTGTTATAAGCGGGTAATGGTCTGAATATTTAATATTCGGGACTCGTAAATTTACGATGTTTATATTGGGAGAACAGAATGTGTAGTCAATGCGTAATGTAGGAGAGAGGAAACGGTAACTGGCCCCTAATCCAAGGTTTTTGTTCAGAAAGGCATCTCTCAATCCTAACCCCCTGAGCTGGCTATAAGCGTGAGAGTTAGGAATATCTCCCAGATCCGTACAAAATATGACCGGCCATGGACTGTTTTTTACATAAATACCAGCTTCCCGGATCTGTGCATGTCGTACCGCATAAGCAGCGGATATCTTATCAACCAGTCCGCTTCCCTTTTTCAGGTTGCCGGACGCATCATAGTTTGCCAGGGTAAATCCAGGTGTCTCGAAATGGGCATTAAAAACCCGGAAACGCTGACCGTTGTGGCTGATGTCTGTATAACATACACCTTCTGAATGTATCCGCATACCGGCCGGGTAACTCTTAGCCTCCAGGATCGGTGATCGCGAGAAAATAGCCAACCCATAACGGAAGCTCCCGTTAAACAGTGTCGTAGATGGAAAAAAATGATAATATGAATAGCCCATTTTCTGCAGAACCGGGATTGTCGCTTCATAATAACGGGGATCTGAGCACTCAAAATACTCCTGAAAACAAAGCACATCAGCATCCTGCTCTTCAATAAAATCAAGCATTAGCCGCCGGTAACTCTCCCCTCCCCTTTTTTCTTTATTTTTTTCATCCCAACGTGAAACATTCCAGGATAGCACACGAAGAGCTGCCTGGGGTTTGTCCGGCGCTATACGCTTGAAATGAAACCCCGTCATATAAAGTATTTGCTGACCGCTCAGCAGGAGTACCACTAAGCAAAACCAGGCCCATTTTGATTTTCTGAAAGCCCAATAAATAAGTACGAGAAAATGGAAAAGGATGATATAAGGGAACACCAACCCGAACAGGTGTAAAAAC
>DAORKK010000206.1:0-5466 GCA_035439525.1 Chitinophagaceae bacterium | reverse complement strand
CAGAATGTAGAGGGATGGGGCGTATGATTTTTATCTTATTGTTCTTTGGCGGGCACCCTTCAATACGTCCCGCACGACTTTTTCACTTGCCCTGAAATGAATCTTGTGCGGGACTACTCCCCGCATGAGGCGGGGCAGGCACGATGACAACGATCATCTACATTGTCACCCTTCGATACGCCGCAGAAACAATATTCATTTGCCCTGATGATATGTTTTGGCGGCTACTCCCCGCATGAGGCGGGGCAGGCAGGATGACACGATCATCAGGCTCCAAAAGTAGAACAGTTGCAAGTGAATCAGAGAATTGAAAAGTGCTTCATCGGAGCCTTCTTGAAAGCATGACGCTCGTGTCATCCTGAGTAGTCCCGCAAAAGATGATTTTCAGGGCAGGAGAACAGAATTCCCGCGGGACGTATCGAAGGGTGACGAAGAAAAACTCAGAACCACCCTCTCTTCTTAAAAATATAAAGCATAACCACCGGGATGGCGAACATGAGTCCTACCGCAAAGTAGAAGCCAAAACTGTGGTGGGCATAGGGGATGATGTCGAAGTTCATTCCGAAGATACCACCGATCACGGTGGCGGGGGCGAGGAGACAGGTCACGATGGTCATTACCTTCATGACTTCATTGAGGCGGAGGTTTACATTACTAAGGTAGAGGTCCTGCACACTCATCATTACATCACGGTAGTTCTCACTGAGGTCGAAGGCCTGGATGATATGGTCGTATACGTCTTTAAAGTATTTGGTGGTACGGTCATCGAGCAGTTCACTTTCGCTGCGGATGATGCCGGCTACCAGGTCGCGAACCGGGGCGATATTTCTTTTAAGTACGATGAGTTCCTTGCGCAGCTGGTTGATACGGGCGAGGGAACGTTTATTACTTTTGCGGACCACTTCTTCTTCCAATGCTTCAATTTGTTCTCCCAATCGCTCCATGATCAGGAAATAACTGTCCACCACGAGGTCAATCATGGAATACAGCAGATAGTCCGCTGTTCGTTGCCGCAACTGACTTTTAGGAATCTTTAACCGGTGGCGGATCGGATCAAATACATCGCGGGAGGGGTCTTCCTGGAAACTAATGACAAAATTGGAGCCGAGCACCATGCTGATCTGTTCGGTCTCCACGGTTTTCTTTTCTTCATTGAAGTAAAGCATATTCAGCAGGCAGTAGAGCACGCCTTCCACTTCATCCATTTTCGGCCGCTGGTCCACGCTCAGGATATCTTCAATAATCAGGGGGTGAATCCCGTAATTCGTACAGGCGGCTTCCACATCCGATTTCCGGATTCCGTCAATATTGATCCAGCTGATAGAGGGGGTGTCTTTATAATGAAAGACTGACTCTACTTTATCCGATTTCTTCTCTTCAAGGCTTTCAGCCGTATAGTCATATACAGACACCGACACTTCTGTTGCATCCACCCGTTGGGAAATAACCGTAGGATTCACCGACAGGATCTCGCCGGTCCTTTTGGTGGCAAACAGATTCGGGAGGTACAGGTATTTCAGGTATTTCTCGGGCTTCAGGCGGACGTTCATGGTGGGAAAGTAGAATATTATTGGAGAAGTACAAAAGCTAGAAGCAAGAAGCTAGAAACGAGAAGGGGCCTCCTGAGTTGTTTTTCATGGAACCCTGGTATTTAAAAGCCCGAAGGGCTGATATGATTATAGCCTAAAACGGGTCTAAAAGGGTTCTTATAAAACCCTGAAAGGGTGGAATGATTATCCTTCGGTACGCCGGTGAAAGATTATCTCATGCCCTGTAGTTTTGTGTTGCGGCTACTCCCCGCATGAGGCGGGACAAGCAGGATGACACGATCATTCAGCTTCGTAGGATGAAAAGCGGGGTGACCAAGCCCCGAAGGGGTGACAGACCCTTTTTCGCGAAAGCTACGGGGGCTATGTGAGAAGCAAGAAACGCGACGGGCTTGAAATTTCGACTTATGCCAGAAACTATAAACAGTCTTTACAACATAAATACATTTGAATAAATCACCTTTCCTCCCGCTTTCCAGGCTAATCTGTATTGAACAAACCCCGGCTCAACCCTTCGCATAATTTTCGAAAGAATGATCTCACCGGGACGAAGGAAAATATCCGGCTGATTGGTACTGCATAACCACGTTTCGCTTAAGGGTTTTTGAATTCGTGTCCATTGCCCGTCCCGGCATTGCCCTTCCAGCTGAATATAATACAGACTGGATGTGCGGCCCATATAGAGCGTACTATCAGACTTGTTTTTTAAGATCACTAAAAAGGAATGATACCATTGGGTGGAATCAATTATAGACGGATCGCTTTCATGCCACCAATCAATGCCGGTGAAACAGGAAACACTGGTGTCTGCTGTTATTTCCAGTTCCTTACTGCTGTAAGACTTCATAAAAATCCCCGGTTTTGCTTCCCAATATGAAGTGATATCTGGCCAATACCTTTTTCCGATGGAGATCGTATCTGAGGTTGGGCCGATATAAAAGATCGGGAAATCAACTGTTTCTCCGTCCATCAGCCAACCGGGGTGAGCAGGTTTTACCGAATCGATAAGAATGAAATCCTTAGTACGGTATTGCAAGGGTCCGCTTGTACCCACATAACCGGTACAAGAGGAAAGGATCAGCAACCATAAGCAGGAGAAGCGCATTTCCTATAAGACCGGGAAATGCGGGTTTTCCATACTACAGGCTGGCAGACTTTTGTTTTCCGGTACCTTTTTTAAAAAGGTACACCAATCCCATCGCTATTGCTGCTCCCAGCCCCGCCAGGGCAATATCCTTATGGGCATCCCATACATCGCCCTGTGTGGCCACATAAGTTTCGCCAAGTTCACGGGTGGCGAATTCGGCCACAGCCCACTCAATCATTTCGAATACAGTACCCAGAGAGAAGGCGATTTCGATGGGAATGAACCAGGCCGCTTTGGAGCTCACCTTAAATTTATTGATCAGGATCTCCCGGTAGGGATAGGCCATCAGGAAACCGAAACTGAAATGCACTATGCGGTCATAGGGATTCCGCCAGAGATTCCAGGTATTCTGGATCCACTCCCCTACTATATTCTGTGTATAGGCATAAAAGGCCCCGAAGAGATGCAACATCACAAAGGCAAAAATGCAGAGATAGCTTGCATCACTGAGATTATGCCATTTGCGTGACCAGATCATTATGCCAATACAGATAATGACCAGCGCATTTTCCAGGGCCCAGTCTTCCAGGATCAGGCAGTTGAACCAGCCATAGATCCAGTACACGAGCATCAGTCCTGATAAGATCCAGAGCAAACGGTTTTCAGTCAGCGGTGTACGGTGGGCGGTGGTGGCGGTGCTGATGGGCATGGGCTGCTTTTTGGTACAGCTAAATATAGGGATTGATAGGGAGAAAGGCAATAGGTTGCTGTTGGTGAGAACGCCAACAGCACTCACTCACACAAACAGCAACACCAGCGTCAGTACAATCCCTGCGATAGTAAAGGCTATCCCTTTCCTGAAGATGCTCGTCTTTGGCATAAACATCCAGAAAGACGAAATCACGAAAAAGAAAAGGGAAACCCCGAAGAAGATGTTCAGAAAGAAAAGCGGCTCGGATGACTTGGCTTTGTGCAGTCCGGTGAGTTTACTGATCACCACAGGCAATTCTTTTACTTTGTATTCCGTGTGCCCTGTGGCTATGTTATACGTTCCGTTACTAAAATACACGAGATCACCTTCGGTTCTGGTGACTTTCAACTCCCTGTTTCTAACCTCCTGTCCCAGTTCTTTAGCTTGCAGTCCGGGTTTCAGTTCTTTTACGAGCAGCTTTTCTTTTTTAAGGAAATCAGTATCCCGGAAAATGAGTACAATACCACTGATTGAGTAGACGGCCATGATACCGGCCAGGAAAAAGCCCAGGTAGCGGTGTAAAATGCGCATACTGGTGCTGAGCGATGTTTTTGCCATGAAGAATCCTGCTTGTTTAAGGGCGTAAAAATAGGTCTGTAATATATTTGAATAGGACGAATTCGGGAAAGGAAAATTGCGGAATCGGGAAAAAGACGATGGGGAATGGGGAAAAAGACGATGGGGAATGGGGAATGGGAATTGGGAAATGCGAAATGGGGGGGGTGAAGTACTTTGATTTCTCGCAACGCTCGAAATGGAAGGAGCTGCGCTCAAATACAAGGTTCCTCCTTCCCTTCGATAAACTCAGGGTAAACTCCGGAATGACGGAAATGGGAATAAATGTAGTTACGCTTAAACCCGCAGCTTATATACCGTATGGATAGATTGTTCTATTGCTTTGCTACGATTCCAGTATTTGTCAACCGGACAGCAAAAGAATCCAGCAGGGTCCAGATGGTATGATGCTGCTTCCATGATCGGGGTTCGTTCAGGTCGGTGTTTACGATCATATATTTCCCGATCCGGGTTTTGGGGTTGAAAAACATCATGGAAAAGAGTCCCGGATCGCCACCGGTATGTCCGAAATTTCCGGTTGAACTGATACCCATGGTGATACCCATATTGTATTCATCACTGTATTCGCCTTCATTGCGTTTGATAAAATTCTCCGCTTTCAACTGGCCCTTGAAATATTCGGCATAGCTCTCTTTTGTCAATAAGCGGCCGTTGCCAAAATAACCCTTCATGAGTTCGGCCATATATTTACTGAAGTCTTCTGCAGAAGTGATCATACTGCCGTCCGGGTAGGTGATACAACTATAGAAGGGATAAGCTTCTTTTTTATTGATATAGAGTTTTGTGTGCTTTGATAAATCAATTGCGTTAAGTCCCCAGCCGGACGATCTCATATTTAATGGATCCAGAATATACTTCCTGGTAAATTGATCGTAAGCTATTCCTGTGGCTTTTTCAACCACCAGGGCAGCCAGGGTGGCTCCCATATTTGAGTAGGCATAGATGGTCCCCGGTTTGTTTTTCGAGAAATTGGTAGGACTATACCATTTTTCATCTTTTACCAATATGTTTTTCAGGAATTGTTCCATCGGAATCTTTGTGTCCGGTGCACTGAACTGGCATTCCCCGATATCAATTTTCAGGTTATGTGCCAGGTTGATTGTATCATGTAAGACCCAGGCCCTGAACAGGTAATCTTCCGTATCATTAATACCGGCGGTATGCGTGGCAAGCTGCCTGATTGTAATCGGGAGGTCCGGATGGTAAGGATTATCAACCCGGAAAGGTAAATAGAGGTTGACCGGATCGTCCAGCTTCAGTTTTCCCAGTTCCTGCGCTTTCAATAGCGCAATGCCAATAAAGGTTTTGGAAATGGAGGCAATATTCTGAAGAGTTTGGCCCGTGTATTTTTCCTTTGTTGCAGCATTGGCATAGCCGAATCCATTTTGATAGAGGACCCCGGTATCATTAACCAAGACTACCCCAAAACCATTAAAATCGAGCGTGTCGCTTATCTTATTTAATGTATCCGTTAGCTCCTGGCAAATCTCTTTGTTTTTATCGTG
>DAORKK010000205.1:0-5555 GCA_035439525.1 Chitinophagaceae bacterium | reverse complement strand
TACATCCCCGGGAACCACGCTCTTCCCGCTCCGGCTTCCCTGAAGGGCCAGGGCACTGCCACGAGGATAAAAATGAGGGCGATCAGTAATAACCAGCCGGTATTCTTATAGTTTAATTTCTTAGCCTTACCTCTTGCCAGGGTGATCAGGGTGATTGCCACAACCATCAGGAGGGGATGTTCGACCCAGTAAAACCGGTAAAAAGAGTTCTTCATTAATGAAGGAACTGATTCGGGCAAGCCATTCATGATACCATAACGGCCGGCTACCCATTGGTAGATGCCGATCAGCAGCATGGTATGCGCAGCGATCATCAGCCAGAGACTGGTGGATCTGATACTTTCTTTTTTCCCGAAAGCCTGTACAAGGCCAAGCAGTAATAAGAGTAAGATTACCCAACGGAGTAAACTATGTAAATGCAGCATTCCTGTTTCCATGGTGAAAAAATTTAGACAAATATAGGCTTCCCCGTTTATACAGACATCTTATTCCTCCCAATCCGCAACAAACACATTCGTATCCCTTGTGCCGCCATTATTCCGGTTGCTGCAAAAAACAATCTTTTTACCATTGGGAGAGAACATCGGGAAGGCATCAAAACCTTTGTCCCGGCTGATCTTGGTGAGGTTACTGCCATCTTCATTTATGGTATAAAGATTAAACGGAAAACCTCTTTTGTATTCGTGATTACTGGCAAAAATAATCCGCTTACTGTCAGGCATATAAGCCGGCGCCCAGTTGGCCTGTCCATAAGTTGTAACCTGACGGGCATTACTGCCATCGGCATTGGATACCCAGACTTCCATATTGGTAGGAGCCACAAGATGTTCAGCCAGCAGTTCTTTGTACTCTTTGATCTCTGCTTCAGTTTTTGGACGGGAAGCACGCCAGATCAGTTTGGTACCATCAGGACTAAACCACGCACCACCGTCATAACCCAGCATATTGGTAACCCTTTTTTCAGCGCCTGTTTCCAGGTCCATAATGTAAAGATCAATATCCCCGTCCTTGTCACTGGTATAGAGCATTTTTTTGCCATCGGGTGACAAGGTAGCTTCCGCATCATACCCTTTAGAATGAGTCAGTTGTTTTACGATTTTGCCATCCAGGTCGGCCATGAAAATATCGTAACTGTCGTACAAGGGCCAGATATAACGATTGCCATATTTAGCTCGGTCAGGGGTAGGCGGACAATCCTTGCTTCCCAGGTGGGTGGAGGCATAAATGATATGTTTCCCGTCTTTGGTAAAGAAAGGACAGGTGGTACGCCCTGTACCGGTGCTGACCAGTTTATAGGTAAACGGTTCACCCGTTTTGGCGGGCACTTTACCAACAAAAATCTGGTCACAATTGATTCCTTCTTTAGGGTTGGTCCGTTGAAATACAAGGTATTTGCCATCATAGCTCCAATAGGCTTCGGCATTATCCCCGCCAAAAGTCAGCTGGCGGATATTTTTCAGCCGGGTCTCGTCGGGATACCGGAGGGTATCGGCGGCGGCATTGGCGGCGGTTAATTTCGAAGAATTCTTACAGGCCGGAAGGGCAATAATTACCCCGGCAATGATAAGTAGCAATGCAATTTTTTTCATACTGATGTGTTTCTTTGGAATCCGGGGCTGTACCGGAGGGTGCAAAGTTATTTTTGTTATTACGTTGGTTTGTCAGCTATTTGTCATACCTCAGCGCCAAAAATAGTAGTTTTGAGCCTTCAAATTAATGAACTACCGAAGATGAACAAGTATGCAAAAATAGGGTCCTTTATTGCCGGAATACTGACTTTAATCAGTGCCTGTACTGATCATAATGATGGTGCAACACCGTTTGATCAATTATTGTCTGCCCCACCCTACAGTGCTTTAACCGACAGCATTAAAAATAGCCCTGAGAAAGACGAACTCTATTTCCGCCGGGCCATCCAGCTTAATTCGAATCAACAGCCCGAAGCGGCCCTGGCCGATTTCCGCAAGGCCTGGGAACTGAAAAAGAATGAACAATATGCCCTGGGCATCGGCTCCCTCCTGCTGGAATCCAAACCGGCGGAAGCCCTTGTCTTTCTCAAAGAAGCATTGATGGTGTTGCCCGAAAGTCTGCTGCTCAACCTGACCCTTGCACGGAGTTATGATAGTCAGGGAAAAACCGACGAGGCCCTGCAACTGATCACCGGCCTTATAAGCAGGAATCCCGAACAGGTGGATCTCCTGAAAATGAAAGCCAACCTGCTGGGAAAAAAAGGGAATATTCCCGAAGCCATCAGTCTGCTGGAAAAAGCCTACAACCTCACGCCTTATGACGTGGAACTGAATTATATCCTGGCCCTGAAATATGCTGAAACAAAAAATCCAAGGGTCCTCCTTTTATGCGATTCTCTCGCCAAAGCCGATTCCCTGGGCGAACATGCAGAACCCTATTATTACAAAGGCATTTATTATTCCACCATCAACGATAAAAACAAAGCACTAGCCGCTTTTGATGAAGCGGTGAGACATGATTACTATTTCCTGGATGGCTATATTGAAAAAGGAGCCGTACTATTTGAGATGAAAAAATACACCGAAGCCCTGAAGGTCTTTAACCTGGCGCTCACCATCTCTCCCAAATACGCCGACAACTATTACTGGATTGCCAAATGTCAGCAGGCACAAGGGCTGAAGGAAGAAGCGAAACTGAATTATCAACGGGCTTTTGGTTTGGACCAGGGGTTCAAGGCGGCAAAAGATTCGGCGGATAAGTTATAGTCGACAGACCACAGTCGACAGTCCACAGACAGTCGACTAAAGTGGGATAAGTATAACCGGACTGGATTGCAGGCCTCATCCAGCCTTCAATCCTTTCAGCTTTTCCTGCCATAAACCTCGTCTGTCGACCGTTGACTGTCGACTGTCGACATTCGACAATTACCTTAATTCGCTAACTTGCGCCAAAATCTGAAATATGGCCATCATAGCCCCATCATTACTTGCCGCCGACTTCCTCCAACTTCGCAGTGAATGTGATATGCTGAATAAAAGCGAGGCAGACTGGTTTCACCTGGATGTAATGGACGGGCGTTTTGTACCGAATATCAGTTTCGGCCCGATGATCATTGAGTTTATCCGCAAGGCAACGACCAAGACCTGTGATGTACACCTGATGATCGAAGAACCGGAGAAGTATGCCGAAGAGTTTAAAAAAGCCGGGGCCGATATTCTGACTGTGCATATCGAGGCCTGCCGCCATTTGCACCGCAATATTCAACAGATAAAATCAATGGGGATGAAAGCCGGAGTGGCCCTGAATCCGCATACACCTGTGGCCGGCTTGGCCGATATCCTGCACGAGATTGACCTGGTTTGCCTGATGAGTGTGAACCCGGGCTTCGGCGGACAAAAATTCATTCCCTTCACCCTGGAAAAAATAAAGCAGCTGCGTAAAATGATCACTGAGCGCGGACTGAATGTCCATATCGAGATCGATGGCGGGGTGACCCTGGAAAACGCCCAATCCATTGTGGATGCCGGGGCCGATGTACTGGTGGCCGGAAGTACCGTCTTCAAAGCACCTGACCCGATCGGGATGATACAGCAGCTCAAGCAACGTTAAGGCAGCAGCCATTGTCTACACGGGTATGCGACGTTTCCTTATCCCTTTCCTGACTGTATTGATCTGCCTGAGCAGCTGTACCAGCACACCCTGTTTTACCGGTAGTTTTCATTTTGGCCTCAAAGGATTTACCCAGGCTGAAGCCGATACAATACTTGTACGCCGGTATTTCCCCGGGAGCAACTTCGCCGGGGTTGCAGACAGTTTTTTATTAACCCCTGGATTACGTGTACAACAGGATACGCTGGAGATCACATCCATATCCATGCCTGAAAGTTTTTTAAGTGCCGGCTATGACTATCAGTTTTACTTCCCGGCCATCGATAAGACGATCCGGCTGACCGGCATCACGGAGGAAAACAGAGAAATAAAACATTCCATTTTCAACAATGTAAAAGTCGGTTGCGAAAATACCATCACGGGTATGAAGGCAGATGGAGTTTCCTTAACTCCCGCAGGCTTCAATAATTTTTATTTTTCCCGCTGATTCACTGTGCAGGCCGGAGAACATATTGTATCTTGAGGTATCATTTTCTTATGAAAATAATCAACCGCCATTCCGGGCTGACCATACTCTTCTTGTTTCTCACCCTGCTCTGTTTTTCCCAGAAAAAATATGCTTTTGTCTCAGGCAAAGTAGTAGATGATAACGAAAACCCGTTAACCAAAGTATCCGTGGTTATTCTTGGTCAGTCCAATGGCATCACTACCAATGACTCTGGCTATTTCCGGATCCGGGTGGAAGCCGATAAGGCGGTTGCCCTGATTTTCAGTTATGCCGGCCGCCGGGCCGAACAAAAGAATTTCCTCCTCAGCGAAGGAGAAGAGGAAACCGTCACGATCCGCCTGGAAAAAAGCGAGAACACCTTACAGGAAGTCATAGTCACCGATCAGCGGGACCGGCGGGAGACCGGACTGATCCGACCCAATCCTAAAACCATTCTCAATCTGCCTTCCGCCATCACCGGGGTGGAAAGCCTGATCAAAATATTTGTAGGATCCAATAATGAACTGACTTCCCAGTATTCGGTACGTGGGGGCAGTTATGATGAGAACCTGATTTATGTAAACGATTTTGAAGTGTTCCGGCCCTACCTGGTACGGAGCGGACAACAGGAAGGACTGAGTTTTATCAACCCCGAAATGGTCCGCAATATCAGCTTCTACAATGGCGGCTACCAGGCCCGCTATGGCGATAAAATGAGCTCGGTACTGGATATCCAGTATAAACGTCCCAAAAAATTCGGCGGATCGGCTTATGTGGGGATACTGGAACAAGGCCTGCAACTGGAAGGGGCCAGTAAGAATAATAAATTCAGTTACCTGCTGGGGGCGCGTAACCGGAGCAACCGCAACCTGCTGAGCCGTCAGGACACCAAGGGGAATTATGTGCCGTCTTCAGCCGACTTCCAGGCCCTGCTGCATTACCAGTTCAGCAATAAATGGCAGGCTGAATTATTGAGTAATATTTCTCAAACTAAGTTTACCCTGATTCCTCAATTCAGCCAGCTCACCACTTCCGTTTTCTCGCCCATCTACAGTGCCACACTTGGCGTGGATATATTTTTTGAAGGACGGGAAAAAGACCAGTACCAGACCAATATGCTGGGCTTTGCCCTGATCAACCAGCCGACAAAAAGACTCCGGTTGAAATGGATGGCTTCCCGCTTTGCCAATGATGAATCGGAGAACATCGATATCACCGGGGCGTATTTGTTTGGGGACCGTGATTTTGATAAACGCAATCCTACCTATGGATTAATTGTTAATCCGTTGGGTGCCGGGGTATACCAGAACTGGGCACGGAATGAATTAAATATTGAAAACTGGAATATCTCCCACAAAGGAAACTATGACCTGGGCAAACATGCCTGGCAATGGGGATTGGGTTTTGATAAAAGTAACATCAATGACAAACTGAATGAATGGGAGTTCCAGGATTCCGCCGGTTATGCCCTGCCCTACCAGCCCAACCT
>DAORKK010000204.1:0-5569 GCA_035439525.1 Chitinophagaceae bacterium | reverse complement strand
GGCTATGAAAGTATTGCCGGGCAAATCAATATTGAATTAAAAAAACCGGAGAAAGCGGAACAGCTCTACGCCAACGTTTACCTGAATAATATGGGCAAGTCCGATATCAACCTGAACCTGACCCGCAAGTTTGGAAAGAAATGGAGTACCGCTTTATTATTACATGACGACTTTCTGTATAATAAAGTGGACTTTAATAAAGATGGATTCCGGGACCTCCCGACAGGTAACCTGTTCTCCATATTGAACCGTTGGAAATTTGAAAATGGAAAAGGCTTCATGGCGCAGTTTGGGGTGAAGGTGATGACTGATGAAAAAACCGGAGGCGAAACAGCTTTTAATCCGTCGAAGGATAAATTAACTACGAACCATTACGGGCTGGGTATCAGTACCCGGCGTTATGAGGCTTTTTCAAAAACCGGCTATGTTTTTCCTGGTAAGAAATATAAAAGTATCGGGCTGCAATTGATGGCCTTCTCACATGAACAGGATTCCTACTTCGGGACTCAGCCCTACCTGGCCTCTCAAAAGAGTTTTTATGCCAACCTCATTTATCAATCCATTATTGGGAATACCAATCATAAATTCCGGGCCGGGCTCAGCTGGACGGCGGACCGTTATGATGAAAAGATCAGAAACATGGCGTATAAAAGGACAGAGCGGGTGCCAGGTGGATTTTTTGAATATACCTATACGCCGGATACTAAATTGGGGATCGTAGCCGGAATCCGCACTGATCATAATAATCTGTATGGATGGTTCCTGACTCCCCGTTTGCATGTCCGGTATGAACCGGTCAAAGGAACCAGTATCCGGATCAGTGCCGGTCGCGGACAACGTACGGCGAATATTTTTGCCGAAAACAACAGCGTACTCGTCAGTGCAAGGACATTAGTGATGCCGGCCCTCAACACGAATGCTTATGGATTGAATCCGGAAGTGGCCTGGAACAAAGGCATCAGTGTGGATCAGCAATTCCGTTTGTTTAACCAGAGTGCTTCGCTGAGTATGGATTTTTTCAGAAACGATTTCAGCAACCAGGTGGTAGTGGACCTGGAGATGGCGCGTGAAGTCTCATTCTATAATCTCTCCGGACATTCGTATTCCAACAGCCTGCAGGTTGAACTACATGCCATTCCGTTACGAAACCTGGAATGGAGGCTGGCCTACCGGTACTTTGATGTATATAGTACGTATAGCGGAGTTGCTTTACAAAAACCATTTACGTCCCGGCACCGGGCATTTACCAATCTGGCTTATGAATTAAAAGGCTGGAAACTGGATTATACCCTGAACCTGAACGGTCCGAAACGAATACCTTCTACCCGTGACAATCCCGGCATCTATCAGCGGGATAATTATTCGCCTTCTTTCTGGATCATGAATGCGCAAGTGAGTAAAACCGTAGGGAAAAAGCACTCCGTTGATCTTTACCTGGGTGGAGAAAATCTGGGAAATTATTTTCAGCGGGAGGTGATCATCAGTCCGGAACAACCCTTTGGCGCCTATTTCGATGCTTCCCTGGTCTGGGGGCCTGTTAGCGGACGGATGATATACGCCGGGCTGCGATATAAAATCAACTAAGTACCTGACTGATTCTCAATGTTTTTTTAAAAGTTCTAAAAAAGGTTCCTCTTTTTAAGAGGGACCTTTTTTTTGATGAAATCGTATAAATAATTTAAATTCGTATAAATCTTTTTTTAGACAAGTCTAAAAAAAGATTTAGTTACACATAACACATGAAACAAAAACCATTCTTCCTACTGGCCCTCAGTTGCTGGTGCATATTGCCATTGGCGGCACAAACCATCCGTGGAGAAGTCAGGGATGCCCTGAGCGGAGAACCGATCCCCGTGGCTTCGGTTCATGCCGGCGACAGCCTGAAAACCCTGACGGATAAACAAGGCCGGTTTACAATCAATGCGCCTTCCAATTTACGCATCCATGTATCGGCAATGGGATATGAAACAGCTGCCGTTTTAAACAACCAGAAAGATTTCCTGACGATCACGTTGATGCCTCAGCAAAAGCAGATTGAAGGGGTGGTGATTACGGGTACCTTAAAAGCCGTGCGACGGTCGGAGAGTCCCGTGGCTGTGGAAGTGTATACCCCCCAGTTTCTTAAAAAAAATCCCGCACCGAGTCTTTTTGAATCATTGCAAAATGTAAACGGGGTAAGACCCCAGTTGAATTGCAGTGTTTGCAATACCGGGGATATTCATATCAACGGACTCGAAGGTCCGTATACACTGGTGGCGATTGATGGGATGCCGGTGATGAGCAGCCTGGCTTCCGTATACGGACTATTCGGTATACCGACCCAGTTGATTGACCGGATTGAAATCGTCAAAGGTCCCGCTTCCGGCCTGTATGGTGCGGAAGCCATTGGGGGAATGATTAACATTATTACCAAATCGCCGGTTAAAGCATCGCCGGTTACCGCTCAGCTGATGACCAGCAACTGGAAAGAACATTCATTTGATGCAGGATTAAAATTTAAACCGGGAAAAAAAATCAATTCTTTGCTGGGATTACATTATTTCAATTACCAGGATCCCGCAGATCATAATGCCGATCAGTTTACCGATGTGGCCCTGCAGCACCGGGGATCCCTGTTTAATAAGTTTCAGTGGTTACGAAAAAACAACAGGGTGGCCAGCCTCGCAGGACGATATTTTTATGAAGATCGCTGGGGTGGGGATATGCGCTGGTCCAAAAAATTCCGGGGTACCGATAGCCTGTACGGAGAAAGTATCTATACGAGCCGTTGGGAACTCTTTGGTCAGTACCAGTTACCAACAGACGAAAAGCTGCTGATTTCTTTTTCTGCTACAGGACATCATCAGGATTCCTATTACGGACAGCTGCCTTATCTCGCTACCCAACGGACCGGTTTTTTTCAACTCACCTGGGATAAAAATACCAGTGACCATCATACTTTACTGACTGGTGTATCGGCCCGCTCCAATTTTTATGATGATAACTCCACGGCCACCCGGGATACCCTCAGCGGCCATTCAAAGCCGGACCGGAGTGTAATTCCCGGACTTTTTGTACAGGATGAATGGAAACTGAATGAGCAGCAGCTTTTATTGTTGGGGTTACGTGCAGATTATCACCCCGTGCATAAGTCTATTATCACTCCCCGCCTGGCCTGGAAATGGAGTCCAGGAAAACAACAGGTTATCCGGATCAATGCCGGCACCGGTTTCAGGGTGGTCAATCTGTTTACCGAAGAACATGCCGCGCTTACAGGGGCCAGGGTGGTGGAAATAATTGAGGCCCTTCGTCCGGAACGCAGTTATAATATCAACTTCAATTATAACCGCCTGCTGAAAGGAAAACATTTTTCCCTGCAGGTGGATGGATCAGCCTGGTATTCTTATTTCAGTAATCAGATCATACCGGACTATGATGCCGATCCCAATAAGATCATTTATAAAAACCTGGATGGATATTCTTTATCAAAAGGGATGACCCTGAATCTTGATTTTAATTATGGTCACCGGTTAAAAGCCCTGGCCGGCATCACCATTCAATCCATTAAGAAAATGGAAATAGATGCAGCGGGAAATAAAACATCACAAGTGCCGGTATTAACCGAAAAATGGAGTGGCACCTGGTCCGTTAGTTATTCTATACCCGGCGGTGGATGGTCATTTGATTATACGGGAAATATTTACGGTCCCATGCGTTTGCCCATACTGGGCCCCCGGGATCCGCGACCGGCCTATTCCCCGGTCTGGAGCCTGCAGAATCTGCAGGGTACCAAAAAACTGGGACGGGCGATTGAATGTTTTGCCGGGGTCAAAAATATCCTGAACTGGACCCCTGCCCGCCGGGTGCCATTTCTTATTGCACGGTCACAGGATCCTTTTGATAAAGCAGTTGAATATGAACAGGATGGTTCGGTAAAAGTCACGGCTGATAATCCGTATGGACTTAGTTTTGATCCGGCTTATGTGTACGCACCCAATCAGGGAAGAAGGTTGTTTGCCGGTCTGCGATTCACATTACGCTAAATGAATATGTAAAGGCCTTGCCTTTTTTTGTATCTTTAACCGGTGAAACGTTTTGCAGGTATTTTACTCATCTCTGTTTATATGTTCTCCTTTGCGGAGTTCCATAACCTGCTGAAGATACCCGTCCTGATTGAACATTTCCACGAACACCACCAGCAAAACAATAATACCAGTTTCTGGTCCTTTATTAAACTGCATTACTTCGATGCATACGTCATTGACAGTGATTACCAGGAAGACCGTCAATTACCTTTCCGTGATACAGATTGCGGGTTGGTGGTGAGTACGTCCATATGCGAATATGCACCGGTGGTCATGGATATCCAGCCACCTGCTGAGCCCATTCGTGAATTTCATCATTTTAATGATGGACATGCCCCTCAATTCACTTCCTTTGATATTTTCCAACCTCCCCGTGCACTGGTATAATTTCTCTTTTTTATCACTCTTTTTTTTTCACTGATTTTTCAGATTAAGTAATTTATTATGCTGAATCATATTATCCGCTTTTCCATCCGGAACAAGCTGATCATTGGGCTATTAATGCTGGGATTAATTGGCTGGGGAGCCATATCCTTTTCAAAGTTGCCTATTGATGCTGTTCCGGATATAACCAATAACCAGGTCCAGGTAATCACCGTATCTCCCTCACTGGCCGCTCCTGAAGTAGAGCGACTGATTACTTTTCCAATCGAACAGGCCATGGCCAGTGTGCCGGGTATTGAAGAGATCCGCTCTTTTTCCCGTTTTGGTCTGTCGCTGGTGACCATTGTATTTGATGATAACACCAATGTATACTGGGCCCGACAGCAGATTTCCGAACGACTGCAACAGGTACGGGCAGAAATTCCGGCCGACGCAGGCAATCCCTTTATGGGACCGGTTACCACCGGTCTTGGGGAAATTTTCCAGTATGCGGTAAAACCCAAAAAAGGATTTGAATCAAGATTTACCCCTGCAGAACTCCGTACGATCCAGGACTGGATTGTACGAAGACAATTATTAGGCACACCCGGTGTGGCTGATGTAAGCAGTTTTGGGGGTAATCTCAAACAATATGAAGTGTCAATCAACACTGACCGGCTGAAGAGTATGAATGTGACAGTGGATGATGTTTTCAATGCGCTCCAGCTGAATAACCAGAATACCGGGGGGGCTTATATAGAAAAAGGCCCGACCGTACTTTATATCCGTAGTGAAGGGCTGGCAAAAACCATTGAAGATATCGGGAAAATTTTTGTAAGGCATACCAGTTCAGGTATCCCTGTTTATATCAAGGATGTGGCCGACGTTAAAACCGGTTCGGCCGTCCGTTACGGTGCCATGTGTTATAATGATGAAGGAGAAGTGGCCGGAGCGGTGGTCATGATGCTCAAAGGCAGTAATTCCTCCGTAGTGATCAAAGATGTAAAGGAGAAAATCACGCAGATCGAAAAGACGCTTCCGGAAGGTGTGGAGATCGTTCCTTTCCTGGACCGGACAAAAATGGTGAATAATGCCATTGGTACCGTAGAGAAAAACCTGATCGAAGGTGCATTGATCGTGAT
>DAORKK010000203.1:0-5576 GCA_035439525.1 Chitinophagaceae bacterium | reverse complement strand
AGACTGGAAGCTTACAAACCAATACCCGATGCCTGTACGGGTAAACGCTATCACAGTGTATCGGGCTCTTCACCAATTGATAAAGGTCTTTACAACATGTGTAAGCTGCTTAACCGGTTAGATGAGTCGCTTGTTGAGTAGTTTTTTTGCATGTTTGATTTAAATTTGTCATCTTATAGATACCTTCATTCACTAACCGAAACCCTTCCATGTTCTACCTCTACCGTCGCAACATCATCTCCTTTGGCCACAACGATGGCGATGAAATAACAGATAAGCATACCATCCTGCTGGACCATGCCAGCTCGGCCAGTATGATTCAGTCCCTACGGGATAAATACCAGCATGCATTTTATAAACAGCTCTGGTGTTATAAAGATTTGACAGCTGAAGAAAGGCAAGTGGTGCTGGAAGTACTCGGCAGCAAGGTAACGGAGGACAACTGGGAATCAGAACTGGAGCGGATTTCCGTTGCCGAATACAAAAAACTGGAAGCCGCCCTGCAATTCGATTTTACAAAGATCATCGAAGGCAATCCGCAGCAAGACCGGTTTTACCCGCTGATCAAACACCAGCAATTCGGTGAATTCGGGCTGGACAGCAAATATTATCACGACATGGATCACCTGCCCCCGCTGCTGATCAGCAACAACAAACAGGAAGCCTTCGAGAAAGGGGTGCTATACCTGTTGCTGACCAATGATGTGAGCCATTATATCGGCGACCCGGAAACCACTCCCTACGAGGCTGACTTCCGGGAACGCTATGCCGCACCCCGGAAAAAGATGCTGGACTATTTCAGTAAATCCGCCTTCCCCTTTCTAAAAAAATCGGTATCGGCCGAACTGATCTCCAGACACCAGGTGCTGAAATTCTGGATTCTCGAGAATCCCTACTTCATTAATACAGCACAGTTTGAACAATTCCTGAAGTACAAAGAAGAAATCCTGAAAGACAAACTGGACCATTTTAACCGGATCGTGGAGTTGTTCATGGAAAAGAAGAGTGAATTGATCGAAGTGATCAATATATACTGAACTTTATCACGTCAAATGACGAACGAAGTACACTATACCAAAGGCGATGCTACTCAACCGACCGGTACGGGAAACAAAGTAATTGTACATATATGCAATGATATTGGCGGTTGGGGCAGGGGTTTCGTTATGGCGATCTCCAGCCGCTGGAAAAAACCTGAAAACGAATACAGAAACTGGTTTAATTCAGCGGTCAATTTTTCACTGGGCGAAGTACAGTTTGTACAAGTAGAAGCAGAAACCTGGGTGGCAAACCTGATCGGCCAACATGGCATCAAAAGAAACAATCAAAATATTCCACCCATCCGGTATAAAGCAGTGGCAGATGGATTACGAAAAGTTGCTGATTTCTGTAAACCGCTTAATGCCTCGGTTCATATGCCAAAAATTGGTTGTGGCCTGGCCGGGGGCACCTGGGATGAGGTTGAACCCATAATTATCTCCGCCTTTATACCTTACGGAATTCCGGTTACCGTGTATAATTTTGATTAAACTAATTTTTAAACATCCTGCAAAAACCAATCTGATCAGTTATTCCAACCTGATTCCCTACAATCATAAAAAACCAAATTAAGTAGATTTACATCCAATCATTTACTAATGTCTTCCTCCAACCACTTCTCCGACTACTACAAAACCATCACCGCTACAGAACTGCTGGCCATACTGAATAATCCCGGTGACTATCAGCCGTCGGCCATCGAAGCGGCCAAGGCGGAACTGGAGAGCCGGCAGCTGAGTGAGACAGCATTACAGGAAGCGCGGCAACCCCTGGTGGAGAAAGTGCAGCGGAAAGAAGCGGAGCGGAAGAAAATAAAAGCCGTGGAAGAAAAATTGAAAATCGCCGGGACCGGCTTCTTTGAGGCCATCAACCCGATACAACAGGGAATTCCTTCTACGGAGAAAATGATCAGGCGGATAACAATTGTTTTTGGAGTGATTTTTCTCTACCAGTTAATAAGCGATTTCAGGGAACATATTGCCTATATCAAAGACTTTTCCAGCTACCCCTTTCTTACCGTTTTATACTTTTTTTCCCTTGTGCTGTTACCCGTTGCATTATTATTTTTCTGGAAAAGAAAAATGTTGGGCTGGATACTCTTAACCATTTACCTGAGTTTTACTGTGGTAACTGTTCTTTGGTTTATGTTCCTGACTTTTACCCGTAAACATTCAGCTTATGGAGTCTTTGAAAATTTTTATCAGACTCCACCCTTAACTGTGTTTATTATTCAGCTGTTGTTTTTTGTTGCAACCCTGTATGTAATGTGCCGAAAAAATATCCGGGAAGTATATTCAATCACCGATCAGAAAATGATGGCGACAATAAGCATTACCGCCCTGATAAGTTTCTTTTTGGCAAATGCAGCTAATTAGGGTGAAAAAAGAAACCGGCAAATATTTTCCGGCACCGATTCGCATTTTGACTTAATTTGTTCCGGCATATTCAAACCTCTTCCATAATTATGAAATCAGCTGCACCCTGAAATTTTCGGAATGCATCACCTGGTTTTATTTTCCACCCATTAACTTTATCCTCTAAATTGTAAAGTATGACTCCCATTGAAACAGCCATTAAAATGACCCTGGACCGTTGGTACGGTTCTGTTGCCAGCCTGGATAAGGTGCTGAACGTGCTGACAGACGAGCAATTGCTAAAAGAAACAGCCCCCGGCAAAAACAGGGGCATCTATTTACTGGGCCACCTGGTCGCCGTACACGATGATATGCTGACCCTCCTGGACCTGGGGGAAAAACAACACCCGGAGCTGACTGAGCCCTTTATAAAACTGGCCGATAATGTGGCCACGGAACTTCCCTCCGTTGCAGTACTGCGTGACTACTGGTCTGGACAAAATGCCTTGCTCCGGGAAAAATTTGATCAGTTTACTGCAGATCAATGGTTTGAAAAACATACGGCCGTTTCAGCAGAAGATTTTGCCAAAGAACCGCATCGCAACAAATTAAACATTATCATCTCCCGGACTTCTCACCTGCAATACCATACCGGTCAGATCGCATTGCTTAAATAACCCCCCATGAGTAATCAAAATTTTCAATACAGCTTTACCACCCCCAAAAATCCAGCCGAAGTATTTACGCTTTTGCTGGATCCCAAAAACTGGTGGGTCGGTTTGTTTGGTGAAACCATTGAAGGAAAAAGTCAGGCGGTCAATGACGAGTTTACATTCAGCGCCGGCGATGGGGTACATTTTTCCAGGCAAAAATTAACGGAGCTGGTACCTGATAAAAGAATAGCCTGGGAGGTAACCGAAAGCAATTTATCATTCCTGAAAAACACCAACGAATGGGCCGGCACAAAAATCTGCTTTGATATAGAAAATGAAAACGGGAAAACAAAAGTCCTGTTCACACATGAGGGACTGGTTCCGCATTTTGAATGTTATGGGGGATGCTCGGGAGCCTGGACACAGTATATGGAGAAGCTGGAGAAGAAGCTAGAAGCTAGAAGCTAGAAACGAGAAGGAAACAGCCCCTGCTGAGTTGGTTTGTATGAAGAATGTACTGCTACTGCTATTTCGAGCGAAGCGAGAAATCTTGTATTTCCTTTCTCTCTCCCCCACAGCCCGTCATTCCGAACAAAGTGAGGAACCTTGTATTTGCAAGGCAGCGAGAAATCAAAACATCCTCTAATTTCCCGATGCATCGGTCTGTAAAAAGTATCTTTGGTTTAAATACTACTTACTTATGCCAACCACTATACTCCATCCCACTTTCATACTGCGACTGGCCGTTGCCATTATTCTGTTCATGCACAGCATTCCCGGTATGTTTAATAACGGGATTAATGATTTTGGCAATCACTATCTTAATGAGGTTGGCTTCGCCCCTGCCGGGTTACCCCTGGCCTGGGCCATTAAACTTTCCCATGTAGCCGCTGCCATCTGCCTCTTGCTGAACAAATATGTAAAATGGGCCGCTGTTATCACCATCCTGATCCTGGTAGCCGGTATTGTGATGGTTCATTTTAAAGAAGGCTGGTTTGTGGTAGGCGGGGGAAGCAATGGAGTGGAGTTCAATTTCCTGCTGATCGCAGTATTATTAACGCTTCTGCTCGCCAATGGGAGTAAAACGAAATAGGCTTTGCGGCTATTCAGTAATTTTAAATCGCCCCTTTGACCACCGAAAATCTTTTCCATAACACACTTCTATGAAATTTTCCTTGCTTATTATACTCAGCCTGACCTGTTTCGCCTGTAATCATCAAAACAAAACGCAACAGGAGCCGGTTGATACCGCCCGGTTAATTCCAGCTACACTTTATCCAAAAGTTGAGTACAAACCACTAAGATGCGGACTCTACATAAGTGACAGCCTGGATATCGCCTACAAATCGGTGGAAGTGTTTCATGACAGTACCGGAGATGAATTTATGGACAGATATATTACCCGGATTTACAATGGACAGGAGGAAGAAGATGGCGGACCTGCTTTTATGAAGAGGGTAGTCGATACTGCGACTTTCACCATGCTGAATCCATATTACTTCAAAGACAAAAACAATATATATTGCTTTGCCGCCACTTCTGATGGTGGAATGATTTCCACCTTACCGGGTATTGACCTCAAATCATTTCGAGTCAATAAACAAAATGAAGCATTTGCAAGAGATAAAAATTACACTTTCAGGTATGGATATATCGTAGAGAAAAAGGATCGGGCGAAATTTGGCGTTGATACGTTGAGCTGGTAAAAAAATAACAAGGCAACACCGATTTGTACCAGTCTATAATTCCTTTTACCTCAGGGTTTTACTTCATTTTAACTCATTCATACTTCGTACTTCCAGCTTCGTACTTTGTATTTATTGGTTGTTTAACTTCACCGTGCAATGATAAAAAAGCCGATTCAAACGAGTATACTGCTCCTGATTGCTGTATTTTCTTTTATCCACCTCTCTGCCCAATCCTCCCTCATCCAAAACGATACCTTCTGGTTTACCAAAGAAGGTCAACCCATCTACAGCCAGGGCGGCGGCATCTTCCGATTCAAAGATCCGGCAAGTGCTGTAGAAAAATATTACTGGTACGGGGTGCGTTACCGCGAAGCAGAAACCTACCGGCTGAATCCCTCAGTCACCTTACCTACGTCTACTTTTGAAAGCGTGACCTGTTACAGTTCTACCGACCTCGTGAACTGGAGCTTTGAACATAATGTACTCACCATGGCCGAACTTGAAAAGAACGGCGGTTATAAACGCTGGCTCGGACGGTTAGGCGTTGCCTGGCTGGATGATCTGAAAAAATATGTGATGGTGGTACAACATGGCAACCAGGTATTGTTTACCACCTCCGATACACCGGCCGGAAATTATACCTGGCACAACCAGATCAGCATGAAGGAAATGATCGGTACCCCCAATACCGGTGACCAGACGGTATTCACGGATGATGATGGCAAATCTTACCTCATCTATTCCTATGGCAGCGGACGGAATAAGATCTATGTATCCGAGATCGGTGTAAAAGAAGGCAAGGCTAACCTGCTGGACTGCAAAGAAATTTTCCGCGGTGAAAG
>DAORKK010000202.1:0-5581 GCA_035439525.1 Chitinophagaceae bacterium | reverse complement strand
TCAGCCAATACTTCTCCGACAGACCGGACCAGGTTATGAATATCTTCCCGGTTAATATGACCGATATTCCCGATCCTGAAACAATTCACTTCACTCAGTTTTCCGGGGTAAATCACAAATCCACGCTCATTGAGCGCTTCGTAAAAAGAAACAAAGTCAAATGAAGGATCTTCCGGATAATGAAAACAGGTAATAATATAACCGCGGTGTTCCGGGACCAGGTATTCGCGAAAGCCGAGTTCTTTCATACCTGCAGCCAGCGCCTGGTAATTTTCAATATATCGTTTTGCCCGTCCGGCCACTCCTCCTTCCAGCTCAAGTCCCGCAAGTGCCGCTGCAAATGCCAGTAACGCATGGGTGGGCGGGGTAAACCTGAACTGCCCGTTTGATTCCAGCCCTTTCCACTGTGCAAAAAGATCCAGTGAAAGTGTACGGGCATTGTATTCGCACGACACTAACTGTTCCCGTTGTGCAATCACAAAAGAAAATCCGGGTACCCCCTCAATGCATTTATTGGATGATGAGATCAGAAAATGGATACCGGATGCCTGCAGGTCTACCGGGTAGGCCCCAAAACTGCTCATAGCATCAACGATAAACACTTTCCCCGCCTCCGCACATAACTGCCCGATTTCATGAATAGGATTTATGATACCTGTGGTGGTCTCACAATGAATGACAGCCACATGGGTGATATCGGTGTTTTCATGAATAAACGCCTTCACAACAGCTATATCCGGCACTTCGTTTTCAGCAAACCGGAGACTGGATTGGTGGATCCGATGTATCGATGCCATCCGGGATATCCGCTCCCCGTAAACTCCGTTAATAATCACCAGCAGGTGGCCATCATCCGGTATTACCGATGAAATGACCGCTTCAATTCCAAACGTTCCTGACCCCTGCATGATGATGGATTCATAGCCTGCTTCCACAGATACGCCTGCCAGTTGCAACAACCTTTCCCGGATAAACTTAACCTGTTCGATAAACTCAAAATCACGTGATCCGAGGTCCCGCATCATGGCCACTTTTGTGGTCATACTGGTGGTCAGCGGACCAGGTGTAAAAAGCAATTTGTCATTGTTCCGGTTCATGCTTGTTGGTTTGGAGAACAATGTTCGGTAAGTAAATGTTAGCGCGGAGAACCTGGCCGCTTTATTAACTATTAAGTAATATATCCGGAAACATTCGCTTAACATTACTGTATCTGACTCCTGAAACACTTAACTTTCCGCCGCATTATGTACTACTTCTGGAAACTTTATTTCAAACTCACCGGATGGAAACTCCGGGAACCTTTTCCGGCCTCCCTGCCACAGGCGGTGCTGGCAGTGGGTCCGCATACCAGCTGGCAGGATTTTATCATTGGCGTGGCTACCAGGAGCCTGATGCGCATTGGTCCGATTTATTTCCTGGGTAAAAAGGAACTGTTTGACGGCCCCTTTGGCTGGATGTTCCGGGCCCTGGATGGTAAACCGGTGGATCGTTTCAGTAACAAAGGCATGGTGGAACAGGTGGCTGAATTATTCAGTAAGGATCCCAACTTCAAGATTGCACTGGCCCCGGAAGGCACCCGCAAGAAAGTGGATAAACTGCGTAGTGGTTTTTATCATATTGCTGAAAAAGCAGGCGTTCCGATTGTGTTGGTGGGATTTGATTTCAAAACCAAACAGGTTTGTTTTTCGGAGCCTCTCTATCCTTCCAATGAAGAACAGGATATGAAAACGATACTCGGGTTCTTTGCCGGCATAACCGGAAAATACCCGGAGAAGGGGATGCAATAGCGAGAAGCTAGAAGCTAGAAGCGAGAAGGGGATGCCGTAAAACGAGAAACTTTTTGTTCATTAAGATGCAAGTACTCAGTAGGGGCTGTTTCCTTCTAGCCTCTAGCTTCTAGCTTCTAGCTTCTCGCATCTAGCTTCTCGCTTCTCGCTTACCAAACAACGTGCGTACATTCAGCTCCGTTATCTCAGCTACATCTTCAATAGAAATGCCTTTCAACCCGGCCAGTTTCTCCACCACATATTTCAAATAAGAAGGTTCATTTCGCTTGCCCCTGAACGGTACCGGGGCCAGGTAAGGGGCATCTGTTTCAAGAACCACCCGCTCCAGCCCGATTGTTTCAAAAACTTTGTCAAGCCCGCCGTTTTTAAACGTTACTACTCCGCCAATACCCAGGTAGAAACCAAGATCCATGATTTGTTGGGCCTGCTCTGCATTTCCGGAAAAACAATGAAATACGCCCTTCAGTTTTCCATGCTGATTCCGCCGAACCACGTCTATACACTCATCGGTTGAATTGCGGGAATGAATGGCGATGGGCAGGTCAAACTCCAATGCCCAACGTATCTGTTCCTCAAAAGCGAGGTATTGCTGTTCGGTAAAGGTCTTATCCCAGTAAAAATCCAGCCCGATCTCCCCGACAGCCACAAAACCGCCTTGTTCGAGGTAGTCACGGGCTATTTTGAGCTCCTCCCGGTAATTTTCCTTCACATAACAGGGATGCAAACCCATCATGGGCCGGCATTGACCGGGAAACTCCTTAGCCAGCTTTACCAGGGATGCATGTGACTCCGAATCAATGGCCGGGAGCAAAATTTTTGTAACCCCTTCTTTTTCAGCCCGTTCCAGCATTTCTTTCCGGGTGTCGGCAAATTCTGGCAGGTAGATATGGGCGTGGGTGTCCGTTATGATCATGGAAAATGGGGTTCAGGCCGCAAAACTCTGCAAAAAACTTTAAGATTCCCTTAAACTTTTCGCCCCGGGAACCTTCCTAAAGAAGTTAACTTGTCATCCCAAATCAAAACATAGTTTATGAAACGCCGGTTTATTTCAGCTTCCTATATCACCCTCAGCTTCCTTTTTACCAGTTTTCTATTTACTTCCTGTCAGAAAGAACAGAGTTCCAGTGAGCAGGAAGCCCAGGAAGTGGAAGCCTCCCGTATTTCCGGAGAGTCAGAATCTGAAGCGGAGACCGTCTTCAATGGGGTATTTGACGATGCCATGGGGGTAAATGATGAAGTGGCTATCGGTGGTACCGGCGTTTTCGGCCGGCTGAATGTTTGTCCTACCGTAACTATTACCCGCCAGAATCCCCCGGACCTGTTCCCTGTACGTATCGAAATGGATTTCGGTACCAACGGATGTGTTGGTCCTGATGGCCATTTCCGGAAAGGAAAAGTGATTACGATCTACACAAAACGCTTACTGGTTCCCGGTGCTGTTGCTGAAACCAGTTTTGAAGGTTTTTATATGGACAGTGTAAAAGTGGAAGGCACCCATAAAATCACCAATATCAGCACCGCTGTAACCCCCGGAACCGCTCCGGTTGACCGCAAATTCAGGGTGGTGATCACCAACGGTAAACTGACAAAACCCAACGGAAACTATATTTCCTGGAACAGTGAGAAAACCATTTCCCAGGTGGAGGGACTAAGTACAATCCTCCCGATGGACGATATCTTCAAAATTGAGGGGGGAAGCCGCGGACAGGTGAAAAGAGGAAATCTGCTGGTCGGTTTTAACTCCAATATTACCGAACCCCTGATGAAACGATTCAATTGCCGCTGGATTGCTAAAGGAATTGTGAAAACGACCCGGGTAAATGCCAGTACGAATAACCCCTGGATCGCCACATTAAACTTCGGAAACGGTAGTTGCGATAACCTGGCCGTCCTGACAATTAATGGAGTTTCTTACCAAATTACTTTGCCGTAATAAAAAAAATATTATACCTTTAAACCAGTTTTCATAGGGTACGGATTAAAAACGGGCCAGGGTTTCTACCCAGGCCCTAACTTTTTTAGGCAGGTATAGCCGCAAATGAAAACCCCTCCTTCATAAAGTGCTCCAATACAAGGGGTAATGTATTACTCATATTTATCCATGCTTTTTCACTGTCATGAAATACAACAATGGAACCATTGTTCGTATGCCTGACCACATTATCCACGCAGGTTTCTGCACTCACCGATTGATCGAAGTCCCCGCTCAAAACATCCCACATAATGATCCGGAAACGGGACAATTTACGGGCCTGGGCCGACTTTAACCGGCCATAGGGTGGCCGAAAAAGGCCGGATTTTATGCTTTTTTCTGCTTCTTTTATATTCTCCAGATAAGTTTCCGTATCCGTCTTCCATCCATTCAGGTGTTGCTGGGTATGATTGCCCACCATATGTCCTTCACTGATGATACGTGCATAAATTTCAGGATACAGTTCCACATTTTTTCCAATACAAAAAAAGGTAGCGCGGGCGTCATACTTTTTTAACAGATCCAGGACAAAAGGAGTCGCCTTCGGATGAGGACCATCATCAAACGTGAGATAAATTGTCCTTGTCCCCCGGTCCATATGCCAAACCCGTTTCGGGTAAAGGGTATGTAACCACCAGGGTGTCTTTATCAGGAATGTCTGCATCAGGACAAAGATACTCCCCTTTCAAAATCATTTTCAACTCCGTTATATGGCCTCTATCTTTGCAGCCTATGAGTAAAAGAGTACGTGTACGTTTTGCACCCAGTCCTACAGGCGGTCTTCACCTCGGTGGCGTGAGAACGGTTTTATACAATTACCTGTTTGCCAGAAAACATGGTGGCGATTTCCTGGTACGGATAGAAGATACCGATCAGAACCGCTACGTTCCCGGAGCGGAAGAATATATTTTCGAAACGCTTAAATGGTGCGGTCTTGAACCCGATGAAAGTGTACAACACGGCGGTAATTATGGGCCTTATCGTCAGAGTGAACGTAAAGCCAGTTACCGGAAATTTGCTGAACAATTAGTCAATGCAGGCCAGGCTTACTATGCGTTTGATACCCCGGAAGACCTGGAAGCCATGCGTCAGGATTATAAAACGCCGGAGAATCCTTCTCCCCAGTACGACCATACGATCCGGATGAAAATGCGGAATTCCCTCACATTAACCGCTGAGGAAACCGCCCGATTACTGGCCAACGGAACCCGCCATGTGATCCGGATTAAAATGCCGGAAAATGAAACTGTCTCATTCACCGATATGATCCGTGGCGAAGTGCGTTTTGAAACCGGCACCGTGGATGATAAAGTATTATTGAAAGCCGATGGCATGCCTACCTATCACCTCGCCGTGGTGGTGGATGATCAGGCCATGGAAATCTCCCATGCTTTCCGCGGGGAAGAATGGCTGCCTTCCGCTCCTGTTCATATTCTATTATGGAAATACCTGTTTGGTCTCGACCAGATGCCGCAATGGGCGCATTTCCCCCTGATACTCGGCCCCAATGGTAAACTCAGCAAACGCGACGGAGCCAAATATGGTTTCCCTGTATTTGCCATGAACTGGACGGATCCCAAGACCGGTGAACTCACCGAAGGCTTTAAAGAAAAAGGTTTCTTACCCGAAGCCTTTATCAACCTGCTGGCCCTGCTGGGCTGGAATGAAGGCACGGAACAGGAGATCTATTCCAAAGAAGAACTGGTTGAAAAATTCTCCATGGAACGGGTGCATAGTGCGGGTGCGAAATTTGATTATGAGAAAGCGAAGTGGTTTAATCATGAATGGCTGAAAAGGTTGGAGGTTGGAAGTTTGAGGTTGG
>DAORKK010000201.1:0-5603 GCA_035439525.1 Chitinophagaceae bacterium | reverse complement strand
AGGTTCTCTCCCCAGCCCACATTTCCAACAATCAGCATATCGGGATCATTCCAGCGACCTGGCTTTGCATAGGGCTGCATGGCTGTCTGATTAAAGGCAATGGCATACATGCTTTCCCAAGTATCTTCAATATCACCCGTCGTTCGCCAGCAGTTTCCATCCACTTCATGTCCCCATTTCCAAACATCTTTCATTCCATACTGACATAAACTATACACGATATCGCGGGGTTGGGCCCGCAGGGCGGCCTGCATCGTGGTATAAGGTTTTATATAGGAAGCCGTACTTGTATCTTTCCCGCCATGGATCTGTCCGTAACTGCACCAGTCGTATTTTAAATAATCAATACCCCAACGCGTGTACATATCCGCATCCTGTTTTTCATGTTGGTAAGAACCCAGATAACCGCCACAGGTGAGCGGGCCGGGAGATGAATAGATGCCGAACTTCAATCCCTTGCTGTGGAGCCAATCACCCAGGGCTTTCATATCGGGAAATTTGTCATTGGTAACAATCTCTCCTTTTTCATTGCGCGTTGGCGCCTCCCATCCGTCATCAATATTCATATAACTCCATCCATGATCAATCAGTCCTTTATCAATCAGGGCCTGGGCCGATGCTTTTACTTTTTCCGAGCTCACACTGAGTCCCCAGCAATTCCAGCTGTTCCAGCCCATGGGTGGCGTAAGCGCCAGCCCGTCGCCACATTTAATGGTAAAGTCCTGGCGGGCCCTGCCTTTTTTATTCTTTACCACCAGTTGCACGTTATATTCTCCGGTACGGGGAAGGGTGCCGGTTATGATTCCGGTAACCGGATCCAGTTTTAAGCCTTTTGGAAGACCCACGGCATTATATTGTAAGGGCTTTTCCCCGGTGGCTGCAATTTTGAAAAGGAAGGGGGAGCCGGGACGAACCCCAAAGACGGTTGCATTATTGATCCGGGGTATGGCTTTGGGAGCAGGCGTAAGCAGGTAAGGAGGAACAGTCAGCAGGTAAAGCTGTTGCCCGCTTTTATTTTCCATAAAACTGACTGCAATCTCCTGCCGGGTCTTAGGATCTGTTGGTAACGGCAATGTATAGTCGCTGTTTGGTTCTGTCGAAATGGTCTGACTGCTATTTTTCACCACGGTCTGTGTGGCCGGATCGGTTATTTTTATCGTCAGCACCCCGGTGATTTTTTCAGGCAGCTGGTGCCGGAAATGCAGGGTTTTGTTTTTGTATTCCAAACTGGCCATATCTTTCAGCTGGGGCATACTGATGCCGGGTATTCCGCCAAACATCCCCCCGATACCACCTCCGTCATATACCCGGATGGCCAATACATTGTCCTTATCCCACAACAGAACCGGATCATTCGAGGCAATCCGCAGGTCACGCCAGCGGTCCCACTGCGTACTATACCCACCCGGATCATCCGGGAAGCGCCCGGTCTTGCTGATCCGCTTTCCATTCAGGTATACTTCATCTGCGTCATCCATTTTGGCAAGAAAGAACCGGACACTATCGGGCCAGAAGCTATTGAGCTTTATCAGCGAGGATAATTCAAAATGAAAACGGTACCAGCCAAATCCATCATAGTCGGCAAAGCCTTGCTTTTCCCAGTTGTATTGGGGTTTGATGGGTTTCCAGTCATGGTCATCCAGTCCCGGTTTACTCCATTCCGGATTATCACCGGTTTTGAACAGGGCATTACTGAGTTCGATCCGGGTGGTGATTTGTGATTGGCCCGTGGTACAGGCAAAGAGGACTACTAAAAAGAGGAGCTTTTTCATATCGGCGTTTTGCAGCTTAAAATTAGTGGTTTCATAAACGCAAAGCCATATCCACCCTAACACCGATACAAAACTAATTTTTTGCACCACAGGCAGCAGATGGAGTAAAGAAGGAGTGTAATAAAACAGGTTGTTAACCGCCACCAGCAACAGGTTCAGCAGTCCTAGCCGGAATAACCAGGTCTGTTTTGTTTTATAGAGTATAACTAAGGTACCGGTTACGGCAATCAGTCCCAGTAAGGAGGCGATATTGGTCACCCCATCATGATCAAAGACCGTAATAAAGAGTGCCGTCCCCATCGCCAGCGGACCACTGATCCGGATCAGCCATTGCAGTTTGCGGGGAATGCCCGGCTTAACCGGATAATAAAACCAGAAGGTAGCGAGACTGGTGCATAATACGAACATCCCGGCCAGGGCCACCGGGCGTCCCGGATTCTTTTCTCCGTTAATGGCCTGTTCATTGAGGAGATTGCACCAATAATTGTGCAGCCAGCTGAATCCGTCGGCCCGGGAATCGCCGGGATGGCCACCGGGATAGAGAGTGGTGGCGATTATGTACAATAGAATGAATAAAGGGATACCCGCAAGGGGGATCAGCGTCCAGTTATATTTTGGAGAGGTCAGCGTTTCAGATTTAAGTCAGCAAGAAAATCGAAAATTCTTTTTTCCAGTATCTCAAAGCTTAGTTTTTTGCCCTGAACAAAAAAGTTAATATTACTTGATACGCGTACCCATTTGTTATTGCTTTGGATGAGCAGAAACTCCGTTCCCTTTTCAATATCTACCTGGTGAGGAGTCAATATGCGGTCAAGATAATAGATTGTATAGTGATCCCTGGATATACGGAAACCGGTCAGGTACTTTCTGCTGCTGAAAAGAAAATGAAACAAGGCAATAGTAATGAGTGACCCAAACAGGATAATAAGCCCATCAGCGGCACTAACGAAAAAACTAAAGATTAAACCTGTGGCAGATAACAATACAGGTCCAAAGGAATGGAAAAAGATCTTTAGCTTGGTTTCGTACCTGATTTTCATAAATGTTTGTTTTCGGTTTTTGTGCTGGCCGCTTAGAGTGGCCTGGACAAAAACCACCATTACTGCGCCACGCTATTCACTTCGATCCAGTACCCATCCGGGTCCTGTAAATAGATCTGCAGGATACCATCGGGACGAACATGCACTTTGCCGGGCGTGCCGGGCCAGTCGGTGAACGGAATTTTCTTTGCTTCCAGTTCTTTCACAAAATCATGGAACCGGGGCGAGGTCAGGGCCAGGTGCACAGCTTTGGTGATTTTTACTTCGCCGGGTGTGGTGGAAATGATGTGCAGCTCTTTTCCTTCACCCAGTGATACCCAACGGATACCTTCGTTTTTGGTGCGGTTTTCAATTTCTTTCAGGTGCAAGACGTGTTTATAAAAGTCAACACTACGCTGAAGATCTTTTACAGAAAGGGCGAGGTGGTTAAAGGTGAACCGGTAGTTGACGGTATCCTGGGCCTTGGTCATAACAGTAAAAAAAATTATGAATAAAATGATAAGTGATTTTCGCATGGCAGCAGTTTCATTGGTTTATAGAAAATGAATATACAAACTGTTCAGGTAAAACAGCTTTATTTCCAGTAGAAACTGATGAAGGAATCACCCGGCAAGGGGCTTAAATTAACTGAATCAAAAAAGAAAGAGTGAGGATAGATATTTTAAATCTTATTTGTTTTGAAAATGCCATTTCATCATGTCCTGCCGGATAGCTTCCTCGCTAAGCGTATCTTTCAATAATCCGGAATAACTCATTCGTTTTATGTCCATACAATACTGAACCAGCATGCGGTAAGCTAAATATTCACGGGGTATGATTGTGCTGTCGGGCAGGTAAACGGCCCAGCTGTCTTTGTCGGTACGATGAAAAAGGGTTATTAAATCGTGTAGTTTATTGGGTTGTTCTGATTGCCGCGAAATATATTCCGCATACCCTTCCCATTTCCAGACAGGAAGAGCGGCAACAGGATTGGAATGCCAGAACCCAAGCCGGTCAAATTGCATGCAGTGTACCATTTCATGTGCCAGCAACCGGGTGAGATTCCACCGGTATACATCGATGACCGCATAATTTTGAGCCAGATTCGTGTTTGCCTGAATGACTACTTTGTTATAGAAGCCCCTCGCAAAAGCACGGCCATTGAGCTTTTCCACCAGCAATGGATAACAGGAGCCATCATTCAGACAGATATCAATGTTCATTTCCGGGTTATAAAATTCGCTTTTCTTCAGTAAACCGGTCACTTCATCAAGCATGGGCCGGAACTGATCCCCGATGGGCTTATTATGATAGATACTGTATTGCTGGTAGGTGGTTTTGTTTCCATAACTCAGGATGGGATTTAACAGGATCATCAGTAAAAGGCTGGCTATCAGTAAGGCGGTGGCCGTGAGGCGAAGCCCCCATTTACGCAACTTTTTTTTCATAATTCCTTTTTGGATGAATTGTCTCGGATCCGTTTTATAGGTATACAATAAAAATAAAAAATATTTCATGGATTTCCGTCGGGTAAGTCTTCAATACACCCACAACCCTTCCACCTTTATCACTTCGTAATTTTTGTCTTGATCCAGGGTCCACAGGAAATGCCGTCCATAGATATCAATACCGGCATAACGGAGCGTACCCGGACCGGTAATAATATAGCTGATACCGACAGCTTTTGCCTGAAACCGGTGATGACGGGGATCGCAATAATCATACTGACTGTTTAAATAATCGTTCAGCAGGACTCTTTCTTTCTTTGGTAAACGTCGGGCTAAACTGTCTTTTAGCTTTTGCAGGAAAGGATTAAAGAAAAGGATCGACTTTGTCTGCAAAACCGGACCAATCCGCAGCGGGTCCACCAGTGCAGTTTCCACCGGAAAGAGCTTATCTGAATAAGGTTCGGGTAAATCATGTCCGCCCAGGTGATATTGGAGAAACCGGAGCGTGTCATAGTCAAACCGGGCCAGGTCATTGATCCGGCTTTTGTAACGGTTGGTATCTGTCACTATCATAATGGTTGCATCTTTTGCAGGAACCAGTTTTCGTAAACTTATAAACTGGGGCTGAAAGATGGTATGCTTCATTGATTTATACCGGTAGATTGTATCGCTGATGAAACGGATTTTACGGTCTACCACTTCCAGGATACGGATAACTTCCGGGTCTGCCTGAACAGTTGTGAACCGGTTCATAGTACTAAAAAGCACACTATCAGTAACGGAAGGGCTGAAACGGGATTGAGCGGCAGCCTGGCAACAGTAAACGGAAAATAATATGGAAAGGAATACCCGCATGTAAAAACTGTTTCATAAAAATAAGTGAATGTTCATCCGCACACCCTTTTTTTTAATAATTTCGGCTAAACTGTTCCTATGCTGCTCCTGCTTGCCATTGTGATCCTGTTTGTTAATATTTGGCTTTCTGTACTTGCCTGGAAACCTTTTGAAAAAGTACTGGAGGGGAATCGGTATGGGATTGGCTGGCGGATCCTGATCTTTCTCGTAAGTTTTTCCATCCTTACTTTCTTTGCCCTTTATATTCTGGAAAATAGTATTTATTTAGAGCGTTGATTTCTTTTTCCTCCTGATAATCCACTCCGCTACCAACAGATTCAGTCCGAATCCCAGCCAGGCATCCACCTGGTAAATTGTATTAGTATCCAGATTGGTAAAAGTGACAAACACCGGTTTCCAGAGCCGCAGCGTGAGTGCCGAAAGGGTTAGCGCATAACTCCGGATCATAAACCGGTGGTGAAGTATAAATTTTTTCCGGCGGGCATAGATCCAGGCCATTACCGTAAAAA
>DAORKK010000200.1:0-5620 GCA_035439525.1 Chitinophagaceae bacterium | reverse complement strand
AGGAGGCCCCATTTTCTATTCTCTATTCTCCATTTACTATATTTGCCTCATGATCGATTGGTACTCTATTGTGTTTTTCCTCCTCACGCTCCTGCTCATGGGTTTTTTCGCAGGAATTGAAATGGCTTTTTACAGTGCCAACCGGCTGAGCCTGGAGTTGAAAAAGAAACAAGGCGACAGTAATATGGAGATTCTCTCCGAATTCCTGGAATCACCGGCCCGTTTCCTGGGCACTACATTGCTGGGCTTTAATATTTTCCTGGTTTTCCTGGGACTGCAGATTAGTACCGTTATGCAGCCGATCTGGCGTTACTGGCATATTGGTTCCGATACAGTACATATTATTGTGGAGATCATTCTCGCTACATTTATCGTGCTCATTTTCGCGGAGTTTATTCCCCGTGCATTTTTCAGGGCACGGAGCAACTGGTTATTACAACGGCTGGCCCAGGTAACCAATGTATGTTACCAGTTATTATTCCCGATTGCCGCCTCCTTTATTGATCTTTCAGAATGGCTGCTTAAATATGTGTTCAATATCCGGATGGATAAAAACAATAAGGAAGCCCTGAAACGGAGTGACCTGAAACACCTGTTTCAGTCAGGCAATAACGACGAACGTCAGGAGCGTAATACCCAGCTGATGGAAAATGCGCAGGAACTGCCGAAAATAAAAATCCGCCAGTGCCTGGTTCCGCGTAAAGAAATCGTAGGCATTGAAAGCAAAGCCACCGTGGAGGAGCTTACTAAAAAATTTATGGAGACCAAGCTCAGTAAATTGCTGGTCTATGAAAACAATATCGACCATATCATTGGTTATGTGCACCAGCTGGATATGTTTAAGAAACCGGAAACCATGCAATCTGTCCTGCTGCCCATACCCGCCGTTCCTGAAAGCATGAGTGCCACCGACCTGATCGGCAAGTTCAGCAAGGAGCGGAAGAGCATTGCCTGGGTGGTGGACGAGTTTGGCGGTACCGCCGGGATCATCACGATGGAAGATGTGCTGGAGGAATTATTCGGTGAGATCCATGATGAATATGACACGGAGGAGTTCGTGGAAAAACAACTGGCAGAAAATGAATACATGTTCTCCGGCCGCCTTGAACTGGATTACCTGGAAGAAAAATACGGTTTTATCTTCGGCCAGGAAGAAGCAGAAACCCTTTCCGGCTATATCATCAATCACCACGAAACCATTCCCCGCCAGAAAGAACGCATTATCATTGACGATTACGAATTCGACATTATTCATGTAACGGATACAAGGATTGAGACGGTGAAGATGAAGAAGCTGAAGTGATCCCCCAATCCCCCTTATCTTTGCCTCTCGTAATAAAAACCATGGCACTATTCGATTTTTTTAACCGGCGGAAGACGGAAACCCAGGGAGAGATGACTTTTATCGACCACCTGGAGGAATTGCGCTGGCACCTGGTGCGGTCGGTGATTGCCGTAGTGATCTGTGCCATTGGGGTAATGATCTTTTCAAAGGAGGTTGTGGAAGATGTGCTGATGGCACCCACCCGGGCCGATTTCGTATCTGCCCAATGGCTCTGTTCCATGGGTAAAAGTATCGGGATCGGGGACGCACTTTGTTTTCCCGGCATTGATGCCAAATTCCTGGAGAACACCATGACCGGTCAGTTCCTGGCCTATTTCACCCTGGGATTTATGGGCGGTTTTGTGATCGCCTTCCCTTATATCTTCTGGGAATTCTGGCGCTTTGTCAGGCCCGCTTTATCCGAGAAAGAACTGAAAAAAACAAGGGGGGTTATTTTCTGGGTGTCGATGTTATTCTTTTCCGGAGTGGCATTTGGTTATTTCATCCTCACCCCGTTCATGGTGAATTTCTATTTCAACTTCAAACTCAGTTCTCAGATCGTGATCATGCCTTCTTTTTCTGATTACCTGGAGAACCTGATTTATACAACCGTGGGCATCGGTGTGCTTTTTCAAATGCCGTTGCTTGTTATGGTGCTGGCCCGTATCGGTATCGTTACGGCCAAATTCCTCCGCAAATACCGCCGTCATGCGTTTGTGATCATCGTGATTGCTGCTGCAATTATCACTCCTTCCACCGATCCATTCAGCCTGACCATTGTTACCATTCCGCTTTACCTGCTCTTCGAAGCCAGTATCATGGTGGCTGCAAGAATCAATAAGCAGCAGGAGAAAGTGGCGAAGGAATGGAGCTGATGATCTAGTCGGGAGTTAGTAGTTCGTAGTCGGGAGTCAACAGCCCCTACTGACGGAAAATTCCAGCTACGAGTTTCGAGCTGTGAGTTTTGAGACCTATAGTACGAACCGACCTTTCAGTCTCGTAACTCACAGCTCGCAACTCGTAGCTTGTGTTTGTCCTATGTTCCGTAACTTTACAGGGCAGTAACAATATCACCTATATTCAACTTCTTCTTATGCATTCTCCCTTTGATCTGCACAAACCCATCGCCATCGGCAGTGATCATGCCGGGTTTAAATACAAGGAACAACTGATTTCCTTCCTGGAAGGAAAAGGTTTGCCCTTTACAGATTTTGGAACACATAGTGCCGACTCGGTAGATTATCCGGATTTTGCACACCCGGTGGCTTCTGCCGTTGAAAACGGGGAAGCGGCATTTGGCATCCTGATCTGTGGCAGCGCCAATGGCGTGGCTATTACAGCCAACAAACACCAGGGCATCCGGGCCGCGATTTGCTGGGGAGAAGAACTGGCCCAGTTATCAAGGGCACATAATAATGCCAATGTGATTTGTATCCCGGCCCGTTTTGTACGCGAGGGAGATGCCGAGAAAATGGTCGCCCATTTTATGACCACCGCTTTTGAAGGAGGTCGTCATGCCACCAGGGTCAACAAGATTTCCTGCAGCTGAAAAAAGCCGGTCATCCATATTTTATCCCTTCCTTTCCCGGAAGGGATTATTTTTACCCTTACTACAAACCAATAACAACCATATGTTTAAAAAAATCATCATTTGTGCCTTCGTGCTGGTTCCCTTACTGGCCACTGCACAGAAAAAAGACAAGAACGCGGTAAAAGCGGCCTCCACTATAACGGTGGATGACCTTAAAAAACACCTTTATATTATTGCCAGCAAAGAAATGCAGGGCCGGGGTACTCCTTCAGCGGGACTGGACCGGGCGGCTGATTATATAGAAACACATTTTAAATCACATGGGTTGCTGCCGGGTAATAACGGCAGTTACCGGCAATTCTATCCGTTGTATATGGACTCCATGACCAGCACGGCCATGAAACTGAATGGAGCCACATTGGAAATCAATAAAGATTTTCAACCCCAGACCAGTAACTATACAGCCTCGATGCGCTTTTCTGAAGTGGTGTTTGCAGGCTATGGAATCAGTGATGGAGATAAAAGAGACGATTATAAGGACCTCAAAGTAGCAGGTAAACTGGTGATGATCATGGATGGCAGTCCGGCAGATTATAAGCCCTCCCAGACCGGATTTAATTCGCCGGCCGGCAATATGGGCAAAATGAACGCCGCCCTGAGCAGGGGTGCTGCTGCAATTATGATCATTAATACCGGTTTCCCACGCACCCGGATGATGAATACCACCAGTAACTGGAGCATGAACGGGTATAAAGCGGCGCAGGCCATTTTCAGTTTCACTGTTTCAACCGATGTAGCCGGAAAAATACTGGGCGAAGATGGTAAAGCACTGGCCGATAAAATCAAAGCAGGTTCCGTAGCAACGAAAGCATACCCTGCAGAAGTAGACCTGGAATACATGAAGACATCAAAGACCGCCAATGCATCCAATGTGATCGGTGTACTGGAAGGCACGGACCTGAAAGATGAATATGTATTTATCACCGCACACTACGACCACCTGGGCATGCGTGATACCGTGATCTTTTATGGGGCGGATGATGATGGTTCAGGCACCACAGGAGTATTGGAAATCGCTGAAGCCTTTGTGAAAGCCAAAGCAGCCGGCAAGGGTCCGCGACGCAGTATTGTATTTATGACGGTGAGCGGAGAAGAAAAAGGGTTATGGGGTTCCGGTTATTATGGCAATCATCCCATTTTCCCGTTGGATAAAACCACCGTTGACCTCAATATTGACATGATCGGCCGGAATGATGCCAGTCGTAAAGTGGGGGATTCCACCAATTATGTGTATGTGGTAGGCGATGATAAGATCAGTTCAGACCTGAAAGTCATCAGTGAAGGAATGAATAAATTATATGTAAAAATGGAACTGGATTATAAATTCAATGATCCGAAAGATCCGAACCGTATCTACTTCCGCAGTGATCATTACAATTTTGCCGCCAAGGGAGTGCCTATCATTTTCTATTATGATGGTATGCTGGGAGCCGATTATCACCGGCCTACGGATACCCCTGACAAAATACAGTATGAGCTTTTTGCAAAAAGAGCTAAACTGGTATTCTTTACAGCCTGGGAAATGGCGAACCGGAATGAAATGCTGAAAAGGGATATCAAACTCGAGATTCCGAAGCGCGGAATGTGATCCCCTCAATTGATTTGAAAGCCCCATTAAGCCGGGGCTTTTTTTTGCCTGCGGCAAAAAGGGGTTGACCACAAATGGCCACGAAAAGACACGAATAAATACAGCGACACAGGACGCAAAGGAATTTGCCTTCGGTAAATAAAAGAAGCCACGGATTGCACGGATCAACAAGGATTAAATTGCTGCCTTTCTGTATTTTTTGTGCCTTTTCGTGTTAATTCGTGGCTTACCCTTTTGCCGAAGGCAAATCATCCCTGGCCAGCGTCGAAAGTTTTCAGCTTATTTTTATTACTTTAGCTAAAACCTTCCCCATGCAACAAGATCCGCAAGATGAAAGTATTGTTTCCGGTATTTATGACAATTACCAGGATACACAGAAAGAAATCCTGGAAATAGAACTCAAAAAAACAAAGAACAAGCTTTTTACCCTGGCCGCTATCTTTTTTATCAGTGACCTGATTCAGCTGATAGCCGCCAATGCGGTCAATCCGGCTACAATGATCGTGATTTCCGTCATCCCTTTATTATTTGTGGGTCTGGCTTTTCTTTCCGGCAAGGAACCGTTGCTGGCCATGATTATTTGTGCCGTGATCGTTGCCGCCATCTGGATTTATATGGCCGTATTGTCCGGCGGACTTACAGCCGTCAGTGGACTGATTATGAAGGGTGTGGTGGTCTTTCTGATCATCGCTGGTTTTCAGAGCGCCATAGAGGCACAGAAAATTAAAAAGGAACTGAAGCACTGACCGGTCCGGGTATTTAATATTTTTTTTAAACTAAACGCAACTTCCGGGGTCTGATCTCTGTCTGATAAATATCACTTTAACAGCGATTTTGATCCCTACCTTCTAAATAGCAAGAACCCCGAACAGTTGTCTGTACGGGGTTCTTCCATTTTTATCCTTTTCAACATTCATTACCAGCCAAGTACCCAGGCAAAAATCAGCGGAGCCACGATGGTGGCATCACTTTCCACGATGAATTTGGGTGTATTGATATCCAGTTTACCCCAGGTTATTTTTTCATTCGGCACAGCCCCTGAATATGAACCGTAGGAAGTGGTGGAATCACTGATCTGGCAGAAATAACTCCAGAAAGGCACATCATGCCATTCCAG
>DAORKK010000199.1:0-5653 GCA_035439525.1 Chitinophagaceae bacterium | reverse complement strand
CTGACAAAGAACAAGTTTTGCGGTGATATGTGTCATGTACCGCATTTAGCGCATTGTTACTATATTCGTGGAAATCAATCTGCGTATGGGCGCATCTTCGCTTATAGTCCTGATTATTGCCGCTGTTGCCTTCTCTGGCATCGCGATCATGCTATCTACTTTTGTATTAAAAGCCACCAAAAACAAACAAAAAGGTGAGCCTTATGAGTGCGGTATTCCCACCAAAGGCAAGACCTGGATTCAGCTGAATGTGGGATACTATCTGTTTGCCCTGATCTTCCTGATTTTTGATGTGGAACTGGTGTTTCTTTACCCCTGGGCCGTAGTAGCCAAGAGTATGGGATGGGTGGCACTGGTGGAAATAGTGATTTTCTTTTTTATCCTGTTTACCGGGTTTTTATATGCCCACAAAAAAGGAGCCCTTAAATGGGTTTAGTATAATATAATAAGATGTCATTGAAACAAAATACCGCCAACGATTTCCCCGGACAGATTCATGAGACACCGGGGGGTGGCATTGTCCTCAGCAAACTGGATGATATCATCAACTGGGCCCGGTCCAATTCACTTTGGCCGCTGACCTTTGCCACCAGTTGCTGTGGCATCGAGTATATGGCTGTCGCCGGTGCCAAATATGATTTTTCCCGTTTTGGATTTGAAGTGGCCCGTGCCACCCCACGCCAGGCCGATGTGATTATTATTGCCGGAACCATTGTAAATAAAATGGCCCCGGTACTCAAACGCTTATACGACCAGATGGCCGATCCCAAATATGTGATTGCCATGGGGGCCTGCGCGATCAGCGGCGGACCCTTCTTTTATAATACCTATTCAGTGGTTAAAGGAGCGGACCACGTGATCCCGGTGGATGTGTATGTGGCCGGTTGTCCGCCCAGGCCTGAAGCCCTGCTGCATGCCCTGATTTCACTGCAGAATAAAATAAAAGCGGGATTGACCCGTGAACAGATCAGAACAGACAAAGAATAATTATGTCCAAAGAACTGTTGAAATTCCGGATTACTGAAATGCTTCCCACTGCCGCCTTTGATGAAAGCGGCGAATGGCTGAATGTGGAACTAACTGCGGAAGATTGGCCTAAACTGGCAGGTGCGCTATGTAAAGACAGTCACCTGGCCCTTGACTACATGTTCTGCCTGACCTGCATCGACTGGAAGACCCACCTGACCATGGTTTATCACCTGCATTCCACCAGCTTCCGGCACAACATAGTGGTGAAAGTGAAACTGGACCGGAATAAACCGGAAGTCGTAAGCGTTTGCAAATGCTGGCGTACAGCCGAGTTTCATGAAAGAGAAGTATATGAAATGTTTGGGGTGAATTTTCTGAATCATCCTGATTTACGATTACTGATCTTACCAGACGGATGGGAAGGAAAGAATCCGTTACGAAAAGATTTTGAGGACCCGATTAATATGATTCGTCTTTAAGACAAAACAGCAAGCACAGCATGTACAGGGAAACCCAGATAATAAAAGAAACCAGTCCCGGCATTGTCGGGGAGACCGGTGAATTCACCATCAACGTGGGTCCGCAACACCCGGCTACCCACGGGGTACTGCACCTGGTGATCACCCTGAGCGGGGAAACCATCATGAAAGTGGAACCCCACCTGGGCTATATCCACCGTTCGATTGAAAAAATGTGCGAGAGCCTGACTTACCGGCAGTTTATTTATGTGACCAGCCGGATGGACTACCTCTCCTCACATATAAATAATCATGCCTGTGCGCTTTGCGTGGAAAAAGGCATGCAGATTGAAGTCCCGGAAAGGGCCAAAGTGATCAGGGTGCTGATGGATGAACTGACCCGGATTGCTTCCCATGAACTCTGGTGGGGAGCCATGGCCATGGACCTGGGGGCTTTCACGCCTTTCTTTCATGCCTTCAGGGAGCGGGAAAGCATCAATGAAATCATGGAAGAGACCTGTGGCGCCCGGCTGACGATGAACTATAATGTGCCCGGTGGTGTGATGCAGGATCTTCATCCTGATTTCCAGCGGAAGGTCAGGGAATTCCTGAAACTCTATAAAAGTAAGATTCACGAATACGACGAATTGGTAACCGGCAATATCATTTTTCAGAACCGGATGAAAGGGGTTGGCATGCTCAGTGCAAAAGATGCCATATCCTATGGATGCAGTGGTCCTACAGCAAGAGGAAGCGGGGTTTCATCGGATATCCGTAAAGTATATCCATACGGTATTTATGACAAACTGGAATTTGACGAAGTCCTGGAAACCGGTGGCGATTCCTTTGCCCGCTATATGGTTCGGATCCGTGAAATGCAGCAATCCATCCGCATTATTGAACAACTCATTGATAATATTCCTGAAGGTGATTTTCAAGCCAAGACCAAGGCTGTGCTGAAACTGCCCAAGGGTGAATTTTATACCAAAGTGGAAACCGCCCGTGGCGAACTGGGTGTGTATATTGTAAGTGAAGGCGGCACCACTCCATACCGGATCAAATTCCGTTCACCTGGTTTTTCCAACCTGTCCGTGCTCGATCATATTGCACGTGGCAGCAAGATTGGCGACCTGGTGGCCATGATGGGAACACTGGACCTGGTCATCCCCGATATCGACAGGTAATCTCTGTTTAACTAAGGTAAACAGGGGTTTTACTGTGAAAAAGGGGTTTGTCACTGTCCGGTCAAAATGAAAATAAAGAACCGGCAACTGCTAAACAGTTGCACCGGTCAATCATACTAACCTGAACAATGCAGCATGTGGAGTCTCGCACATATCGCCAATGAAATCCATACGTGGTTGAGCAATACGTTCAATCCCACCTGGACCCTGGTCATCGAAATGGTAATGGCCGGTGTGGCCGTCATTGGATTATTTGCCGGTCTCGGACTGGTATTGGTTCTGATGGAAAGACGGGTAGCGGCCTGGATACAGATCCGACTGGGTCCGAACCGGGTAGGTCCTTTTGGTTTATTACAATCCATGGCGGATACGCTGAAATTAATTGTAAAAGAAGGACTGACCCCCGATGGCGCGGATAAAGTGATGTTCAATATCGCTCCCTTTATTGCCATGATTGTAGCGATGTTGCTGATGGCCCCCATTGCATTTGCCAAAGATTTCCAGTTATGGGACCTCAATATCGGCGTCTTATATGTAACGGCTGTTTCTTCCATCATGGTCATCAGTATACTAATGGCCGGTTGGTCCAGTAATAATAAATACTCACTGATGGGCGCCATGCGCAGCGGTGCACAGATCGTGAGTTATGAACTCAGTGCCGGTTTATCTATAATGACCATCATTGTACTCACCGGCAGTTTGCAGGTGTCCGATATCATTCAGGCGCAAAGCAATGGCTGGTGGATATTTAAAGGCCACTTACCGGTCTGGATTTCCTTTGTGATTTTTATTATTGCCGTCACCGCCGAAACCAACCGGGCTCCGTTTGACCTGGCTGAAGCAGAATCAGAACTGACCGCCGGTTTCCACACGGAGTATTCCGGGATGAAGTTTGCGCTCTTCTTCCTGGCAGAATATATCAATGTATTTATTGTATGTGCCATCGGTGCCACTTTATTCCTGGGAGGCTGGATGCCACTGCATTTCGGATCGAATAATGCCTTCAACAATGCCATGGATTATATCCCGTCCAGTATCTGGTTCTTCGGGAAGACCTTCTTCCTGATTTTCCTGATCATGTGGTTCCGCTGGACCTTCCCGCGTTTGCGGATTGACCAGCTGCTGAACCTGGAATGGAAATACCTGCTGCCGATCAGTATGATCAACTTACTGCTGGCTACAGCGATGGCGATTTTGGGATGGCATTTCTAGTGAGTGGTGAGTGGTGAGTGGTGAATGGTGAATGGGGGGCGTGATAAAGGGAATTGCTTGAAACTGGGAAAAAGTATTAAAGACGAAGTTTCATAAGCCTGAAAGGCTGACATTTTTATAGCAGCAATCTCTTATCCGGAAAGGAACGGATAAACCCCGAAGGGGTGACATTATTATAAAGACCGATAACAGATAAAATGAATTAAACATAAAATGTTTTTAACCGACTACATAAAAGACGTTACCGGTGCGGTGAAGTCCCTGGCAACAGGCCTGAAACGGACCCTGTACTATTTTACCCATCATAAGGAGATCATTACCGAACAGTATCCGGATAACCGGGCTACGCTGGTGATGGCTGAACGCTTCAAGGGTGAAGTGGTGATGCCGCATGATGAGAAGAATGAACACCGGTGCACCGGCTGTACAGCTTGTGAACTGGCCTGTCCCAACGGCACCATCAAAGTGGTCACCAAGTTTGATATCACTCCGGAAGGAAAGAAAAAGAAAGCCATTGACAAGCTGGTGTACCACCTGGAACTCTGCACGATGTGCAACCTCTGCATAGAAGCCTGTCCTTCTGATGCGATCAAAATGGCACAGACTTTTGAACACAGCGTGTTTAACCGCAGTGACCTGACAAAAATTTTAAATAACCCGGGCTCTAAAATCATGGAAGGCGTAGAATGATGAACGGATCCACCATACTCTTTTACCTGCTGGCGGCCCTGACCCTCAGTTGCGGTATCATGTCCATCGCCACCCGGCATATCTTCCGGGCCGCGATCTATTTATTATTTACCCTGATCGGGATTGCCGGTATTTATTTCTGGCTCTCCTACGAATTCATAGCCGCGGTGCAGATCGTGGTCTATGTAGGGGGGATTGTAGTGCTGATCATATTCTCCATCTTCCTGACTCAGCAGGCTGGTGAAAAACTACCCAAACAAAGGCTGGACAAAAAGATCTGGGCGGCATTGGCGGTATTTTGCGCTTTTGCCCTGACCATGGTGCAGGTAGCACAATATCAGTTTCCCTTGTCCGGCAACCCCACTACGGTTACAGTACGCCGTATTGGTGAAAAAATGATGTCTATGGATGAGGGGGGCTATGCCCTGCCTTTTGAAATTATTTCCATGCTGCTGCTGGCAGCCATGGTTGGATGTATCGTGATTGCTACACGCAGTAAACCAGAAATAAAATGATGGAACCCGGATTATATCATATTTTATTTATCAGCACCGCTTTATTTTTTATAGGTGTATTCGGATTTCTGACCCGGAGAAACCTGATCACCATGCTGATGAGTATCGAGCTGATTCTGAACAGCGTGAATCTGAACTTTATCGCCTTTAACAAGTATGTGTGGCCTGAAAAAATGGATGGCCTTTTCTTTACCATATTTATCATCGCTATTGCAGCTGCTGAAGCGGCAGTGGCCATCGCCATTATCATCAACCTGTACCGGAACAACCAGTCCATTGATGTCAATAATGCTGAAGAATTAAAGTATTAACAGACTATGCCGAACGCAACCAACATAGCACTGATCCCCCTGCTTCCCCTGGCCGCTTTTGTATTACTGGGCTTATTCGGTCGGAAATACCTGAAAGGCAGCGCGGGTCTCATTGGCACCGCCCTCCTGCTCGGATCTGCTGCCCTGGCTTTTTATACCGCTTATGAGTATTTCTTTGTGTATGGCAAGGTGGATGGCGTCTATCAGCAATTTATCCCGCTGAAATTTACCTGGCTGGCTTTCACTAATGAAATGTCGATTGATATCGGATTGGTGATTGACCCCATTTCCGTCATGATGCTGGTAGTGGTGAC
>DAORKK010000198.1:0-5672 GCA_035439525.1 Chitinophagaceae bacterium | reverse complement strand
CCGTACCCACCGGCATTTTCAGGTATACATACACGAAATTGGGATCACCACTCGGAAAGAAAGTCGACTTGGTCCGACCGGTCATCACACTGACCACCAGTAATCCGACGGCCACTATAAATAATAAGAACAACGAGTAGAAAGCACGAACCGGACGCTTGCCTTGTAATACCCAACGTAACAGTTTTTCATACCGGTTCATCAGTCCCGGCAGGAAACGATCCTGGAAACGATGGATTATGCCATTCAGTACATAAGCATTAAACACCATCAGGATCGCCATCAGCAACAGGAAGTTCGCCGTACCATGGAAAGACATCAGGTGTAACAGGATACCACCAATGATGGAGGTCCAGAACCATTTATTACGGAATACTTCCCGCTTCGGTTTTTCAAACTCTTTACCTTCTGGCTTCATGAAACTAACTGCAAAGACCGGGTTGAAAAGGAAAGCCACTATCAGTGATGCTGCCAGTGTAAGAATCAATACAATAGGCAGATAGATCATGAATTTACCGATCAGTCCTTTCCATAATAATAACGGGAAGAATGGCGCAAGTGTAGTCGCGGTTCCCGCAAGTACCGGTATGAAGACTTCGCCCGCCGCCTCCTTCGCACTCTTCACAATCGGCATTTTCCCATTGGCATAAAGCCGGTGTGTATTCTCAATCACCACAATCGCGTCATCCACAATAATCCCTAATCCGAAGAGCAGGGCAAAGAGCACAATAAAGTTGAGGGTGATATTGATACCGGAAATACTGCTTACCAGTGGTATAAAAAGGAAGGCCACAAATACACTCAACGGCACACTCAGGGCCACAAAGAAGGCATTCGTAACACCCATAAAAAACATCAGGATCAGCAATACCAGTACGAAACCGATGATGATCGTATTGATCAGTTCGTTGAAGGACGTCTTGGTCTGCTTGCTGGTATCCCCGGTAAACTCCACCCGCAGGTTGGGAGGCAACTCCCCTGTTTTCTGCATCAGCTCGGTTTCCGCTTTTACTTTATCCGCACAATCGATCAGGTTCTCACCGGAACGTTTGACAATATTCAGGGTCACTACATTCTTTCCATCCAGGCGGGCATAACTTTCTTTTTCCTTGATGGTGTCTTTGAGTTGCGCCACATCCCGCAGGTAAACCGTTGCTCCCTGCGAGCTGCTTCGTACCACCACATCATAAAGATCATTCACGCTGGTGAACTGTCCCTTTACTTTAAGCGTACGTTTCATTTCCCCGGTCTGGATCAGGCCACCGGTGATATCATGGTTTTCGCGGCTGATCGCATTTTCCACATCGGTCAGACTCACTCTTGCAGCTGTCAGTTTAAACGGATCCACATTCACCTGGATCTCTCTTTCCGGTGCACCCACGATCTCTGCCCGGTTTACTTCACTGAATGCTTCAAAACGATCCTGCATTTTATCGGCATATTTCTTCAGCTGGAGTCCGTCAAAGTCACCACTGATATTCACAAACATGATGGGCATATCACTGAATGCGAATTCCTGCACGTTTGGTTCAGAGGTCAGGTCCGTTGGCAGGTCTGATACCGCCCGGTCAATCGCATCCTTGACTTTCTGTTTCGCGATATCTGTTTTCACATCCGTATCAAATTCCACCACGATCAGACTGTAGTCGGCCTGAGAAATACTCTGGATCTTGTTCACTTTGGCCCCGCTGATACCTTTCAGTTCCTTTTCAATTGGCTGGGTAACCAGGTTTTCAATGTCTTTGGCTGAGTTACCCGCATAGATGGTGGTCACCGAAATGGTGGGCACCACGATATCCGGAAACTGTTCTTTCGGCAGGGTGACAAACTGGGTCAACCCGATGGCCGAAATGATGATCGCCAGGATGTAAACCGCCACCTGGTTATCGATTGCCCAGCTGGTCGGTTTAAACTCCTTGATCTTTTTTACGATTCCTTCCGCTATTTTCATAAATCAGTTTTTTGGCTGTAATTATTTGTTGTTGCCGGTGGTAATAGACTGTCCGTCATACACGGACTGGTACCCCTCCGTAATCAGCAGTTCACCACCACTCAGTCCGCTTTTGATCTCAATACGGCCTTCATATACTTCCCCTACATTCACGGTCTTTTTGCGGGCCACCATCTTATCACCGGCTTTTTCCATCACATAAACAAATTTTCCATTCTCATCACTCTGTACTGTATTCACCGGAATGACAATCGTACTCTTGGCTTCATAATCCAGTATCTTCATCAATGCGGTCTGATTGGGTTTCAATAAAGGATCAGAAGGCAGCCGTGCTTCAGTCAGGAAAGATCTGGTTGTTGCATCGATAGAAGCACCCACCACACTGATGACGGATGCATAAGGCGCTTTCCCGGTTTCAGGAACGGAGATCAGTACTTTATCTCCCTTCTTCACTTTCGCTACATAATTATCCGGCACAGGCACTTCCGCTTTTAATGATGCTGCATTTACGATCACGATCTGTCCACCCTGCTGTGTGGCACCTGAGAAAAATTCGCCCACCCGCACATTTATTTCTTCCACTACTCCGCTCATACCGGCACGTACATTGGTCATATCCAGTGCTTCTGCAGCCTGACTTACACCGGCTTCAGCAGATTTTAACTGGGCAGTCATGGCATCCACATCTGCTTTGGCATTGATCACATTGATCTCTGCCCCGATATTCTGTTTCCATAGATTCTGGTAACGCTCATAAACAGTTTGAGCTTGGGCCAGCCTTGTTTTCAGCTGGCTCACACCCTGCTGCGCTGAAGCCAGTTGCTGCCGCTGAATAGCATCATCCAGTTTAAGTACCAGTTGGCCCACGCCTACTTTCTGACCCACATTCACAAAAATGGAACGGATCAGTCCTCCCTGCCCCTTCGGCGCCACATAACCGATACCGCTTGCGGAAATTTTTCCCTGCAGATCGATATAGTGGGCAAAATCAGAGGCACGTAGAGTATCCACGGCTACCAGTGTTTTCACCTGGCTGGCGGCATTGGTGTCAAGTTTAGCGATCTGCTCTTCAATTTTTTTGATCTGATCATCCAACCCGGATTTATCCTTTTTGAGTTTCTCCAGTTCGGTTTTAAGATCAGTGAGTTTGCCTTTCTCTTCTTTGGCACTGCCCCCACAGGCAGCTATTGAAACTGTCAGCAGTACTGCTGAAGCTATTTTCAAGATCGTATTCATACTTTTTAATTTATAAGTCAATGGTTGGTTTTTTATTAAAGTTTGCCGGTGGCTTTGAGAAAATCGATACGGGCAATGACCGCGTCATACAATGCGGTGATATAACTGGTCTGCGCCGTTTTCAGTTCCACTTGTGCCGCGTTGATCTCGGTTTGTGAACCGGTTCCTACTTCATACTTTTTCTTGGTCTGCTGATAGACGGTCTCCGCCAGTTCCATGTTTTTCTTCTGGTAATCCATGGTGCTGATCGCAGAACGGTAATTATTCTTTGCCGTTTCCACTTCACTGTCAATGGATAGTTTCAGGGCTTCGATCTGATTCTCGGTTTTGCGGAGGTCAATACGTGTCTGCTGGATTTTTGATTTGGTATAAAAGCCGTTAAAAATCGGAATAGACATATTCAGGTTAACCGAAGAAATGGTGAACCAGTCGCCCTTGCCCAGGAAGTTCCATTTATTCCGCTGGGCATTCTTCGCATATTGCCCGCTCAGGGAAATAGTCGGGATCTGGCTCAGTTTGTAACGCTTTATATTGTACTCATTCAGTTCCTTACCGATCTGGGCATACTGAAAATCCTTCCGGTCTTCATACTTGTAAATACTGGCTTCAAGGATGCCGTCTTTAATCTGCTCTTCAGTAAGCAGATCCGTCAGCACCAGTTCATCCTTCACCGGCATGCCCATCAGTACTTTAAGACCGTAGTAACCGTTGGAAATACTGTTCATCACTTTCCCTTTCTCCGTCCGCAGGTTGGTCAGGGCCACATTCAGTTTGTCCACGTCCAGCTTTTCAGCAAAGCCATTCTCAAAAATGATCTTTGTATCATGCTCGAGTTTTTCCAGCCGCTGAATATTTGCTTCCAGCAGTTCCACCTGGGTTTTACTTACCACCAGCTGGTAATAGATCTTATAAATATTGGTTTTGATCATTTCCTCCGTTACTTCCACATTTTTCCGGGCAAAGCGCATGGTGGCATCACGGGCCTGGAGTCCTACGAATACCTGGCCGTCAAAAAGCAACTGGGAAAGGGCAATGCCTGCACTGGCGCTGTATTTCGTACCAAACTGGGCGGCTATAAAGCCAAAATCCGCCGGCATCTGGATCGGGTTGCCATTGCCATCTTTCACGCCCTGGTCAATCAGCACCTGGTAAGTGGAAGGCGAAATAAAGTTGGGCAGCACCTGGGTAGCTACATTGGGATTGTAAGTGGTACTCAGGCTGGCGTTGATACCCGGGTAAGCCCTGGAGGTGATTTCTTTATTTACCTGCTCCTGGTATTGTACATCCAGCAAGGCATTCTTCACATTCAGGTTGTTCTTCTTTGCATAGTCAACCGCCTGCTGAATAGTAAATTCATGCTTCACGGGTTTCGTGGTATCCGGATTTGTTCCTCCGCCCGGCTGAGCCGCTCCCAGCAAAGGGAGCAGGACGGCGAGGAGCAATCCCCGTTTATTACCTGTTCGTTTCATAAGTAAGATGGTTTTTACGTTGTTCATAATATTGTTGTATCAGCTGATGTCCTTTGATGGTGGCCAGTCCGTATATGAAATTTTCGATGATCATTTCTGAAATCGTGGCCAGGTTATACTTGCCCGGCGGGAATACCGTCACATTGAAGGGGATCATCATCGACTCCATGCGGTACTTGGACATAACGTCCACATTTACATTTTCACGGTAAAGTCCCTGTGAGATGCCCCACTCAATATTGTTGCGTACAATTTTTACCAGGTATTTGTCTTTATGTTCTTTGAAATGCCGGAAGGCCTTATGGTGAAATTTTTCCAGGTCGTACAGCACCATGGGGTTCATATTGCTGAGCTCATCCACGATGCGTTCCATGGTGATAAAGATTTCATGAATAGCGTCATTGGCCTGTTCCCGGCAGCTTTCACAATCCTGCTGCATGTCACGGATATGGCTTTCAATCATCGCATATACCAGCTCATCCTTGTCGGTATAATACTGGTAGAGCGTTTTTTTGCTCATCCCCAGGCTGTGGGCAATATCGTCCATGGATACCGAACGGATGCCAAACTGCATAAACAGTTCTTCGGCTTTGGCGGAGATTCGTTCTTTTGGTTCCATTTTTTTTGTTTTGAAAGGGCAAAACTACGGAAACTATTTTCGTGACAAAAGTTTCCATCCTGTTTTTTCGACCGTTCACCGATTATTTTGACCGGTCAATGCGCTCCTTTTTACACTACCTTAGCTATATAATTCCGCAAAATGGCAGCGCCTAAACCATCTTCTCCTAAAATATTAAGAAAAATACTAAGGTATTTTATACAGGGAATTATCATTTTAGCTCCGATTGGAATCACAGTTTATGCTTTGTACTGGCTTTTTCAAAAAGTGGATGGTATACTGTTGCCTTATGTCAATATCCCCGGACTTGGTTTTGTGCTCATTATTGCTTTTGTGATCCTCATCGGCTGGATCAGCTCCAACTTCCTGATGGGAAGTGCCATCTCGTTTTTCGACC
>DAORKK010000197.1:0-5790 GCA_035439525.1 Chitinophagaceae bacterium | reverse complement strand
TGCCGGTATCGCGGCCAGATACCCGGAGGCGCGTGTAACTGCAATCGATATAAACTATACCGATGAACTGCTGAAGGAACTGAACCAATCAACACCGGACAACCTGCATTTCAACCGGAACTTAACAGCATTTCCCACGGATCAACCGGCTGATGCCGTTATACTGATGGACGTCCTTGAGCATATCGAAAAACCGGAAGAACTGCTGAAGGAACTGCTGCAACTTAAATCTGTGACTAATGATACCCGGTTTGTTATTACAGTACCCGCCTTTCAGCAACTTTTTTCCACTCATGATAAAAATCTTGGTCATTACCGGAGATATAACCTGAAACAACTTGAACAGCTGCTATCTCCGTTGGGCCTCCGGATAGAAACCAGTGGCTATTTTTTCAACAGCCTGCTGCCGGTGCGGTACCTTCAGAAATGGGTTGAAAAAAAAGCCCCTGCAAAAGAGAATGACAGTATACATAACTGGAAAGGCGGTCCACTAATAACCCGTTTCCTTACCACCTGGTTTTGGGCTGAATTTAAAATTACTTGGTATCTTGCCCGCACCGGAATCAAAATACCCGGACTCACCTGTTACTGCATATGCCGGTACGCTCCATAATTATACCCTGTCATAATGAAGCCCTGCGGCTGGAACCTGGAAAATTTTCCGCTTTTCTGCAGCAGCGCGCTGGCATTCATTTACTTTTTGTCAATGACGGCAGCACGGATAACACTCAGGCTATTCTGGAACAGATCCGGCATGAAAACCCGCAACAAGTTACCCTGCTTTCACTAACATCCCGTAGCGGGAAAGGAGAAGCCGTTCGCAGGGGAATGATGGAAAGTCTTACTCTTTTTCCATCTGCTACCGTTTCAGGGTATATGGATGCCGATTTATCCGTCAGCCTTGAAGAAATAGACCGGTTGTTTGAACTTTTCCATACAGCCCAAAAAAGATTTATCCTGGGAAGTCGCGTAAAAAAAATCGGCGCACGTATTACCCGGAATGAATGGAGGCACTTTTACAGCCGGATTATCGCAACCATCGTCGGTTCCATCATCCGGCTGGATGTGTACGATACCCAATGCAGCGCCAAACTTTTCAGGCAGGATACGATTGAAACCGCTTTTAGTAACCCATTCAGAACAAAATGGCTGTTTGATGTGGAGATCATCTGCCGGCTTTACAATGCGTATGGCCCCCTGAATGATAACGGATTGGAAGAACCCTTGCTGGAATGGACAGAAAGAAAAGGCTCCAAACTCCGCTGGTACAGCATTTTCAGGGTGATCCGTGAAGTTTTTATTCTTAAGAAATACTATACCGGCCGATGAATACCTCCTGGCTAAATAGAAAATACCAGGACTACCTGTTTATTATCATACTGGCCCTGCTGGCTTACTGGCCCGTTTCCTTTATGCTGTTCAGCGTTAAGAACGACGCGATCAACTATTTCCTGGCGATGCGGTATAATACCAGCGAAGCCATTCAATCCGGTCATTTCCCGCTCTGGTCTCCCTATATTAATCTCGGCTATCCGCTCCATGGTGATATGCAATCCGGCACCTGGAATCCCGTGGTATTGGTGATGAGCCTTATACGTAAATATGATATTTACTGGCTGCAACTGGAAACCATCCTCACGGTGATCATTGCGGGTTTCAGCTTTTATAAACTACTGAATCATTTCAACCTTAAACGGGTGATCCTGCTGACAGGAAGTGCCGCCTATATGCTGAATGGTTATATTACTGATTCGGGGCAGTTCCTGAACTGGCTCTATGCAGCCGCTTATCTGCCCCTGGTCATGCTATACGCAATCCGGAGTTTTGAAAAGTTCAGCGCACGGGATGCATTTCTCCTCGGACTTAGTTTTTCCCTGATGCTATTATCTGCCTATCCTGCCGATTTTATTTTACTGGGATATCTACTACTGGCCTATTTTATTTTATCCGTTATCCGGTATAGCAAAGAAACAGGCTGGACTAAAAGCCTGATTCGTTGCCTGAAACCAACCCTGATTGCCGGACTGAGTTTTTTCCTGATCTGCTTACCTGCCATACTTTCCTATCTGCCCTTTCTTGCATCGATCCGGCGCGGAAATGGAGTGGACCTTGATGTGGCCCTCTCCAATTCACAATCACCTGTAAATTTTTTATCGGTGCTGACCCCCTGGCCAACACTACGGCTTGACTGGGAGCAATATACTGATCCCCTTATCCGTAATTGCTATATCGGGTTGATTCCCCTGGTATTTCTTATTGCTTTTACCCGGCTGCGCGGTAAAAAAACTTTTCTACAGTATTTTCTGTCAGGCACCCTTATTTTCTTTTTGCTGTTCAGCCTGGGAAAAGCCGGAGGTCTCCGTGTACTCACTTATTATACCCTGCCGCTGCTGGACAGCTTCCGTCATCCGGCAAATGCAAAACTGTTTTTTTTATTCGCTGCCCAGTTACTGGCCTTCCTGGCAATTGACAAATACCTGAAAGACCCGTTGCCTTACCAATCGGCAGTTTTCAGAACGACAAACATATTGCTAATAATAACCGGTCTCTTATTGATTACCGGATTAGTGAAAAGCCGGTTACTCCTGCTGACAACAGCAATTGTTAAAGGCAGCGACCGGACAGCACTGAAAAATTTTTATGACTCGATCCGTTTTTCTGATTTTCTTTTTCTGAATGCGGCTCTCGCCTTTACAACGCTCCTTGTTTTAAGGTGGGTGTTAAAAAAACACAAGCTGCAACGATTTCTGCTGCCAGTTCTCTGTGCTGAAATGATCCTCATCGCACAGTTTATGATTCCGCTGACGTATTTCAGGACCTATTCGCCGCAATCAGTACAACAACTACTCAATGCGCAACCGGCAGGCTACCCGATAACCGACAGCCAGGCTTCCCTGCAGGAACTATCGGCAGACGGCATGCGCTATTTTAATGAAATCGGTTGCCTCAATCCGTTTAATAAAAAACCAGGCCGATCCGATTATATTATCACCCCGGCGAATTTATCCTGGCAACTTGATTTCTGGGAAGACACTGTATTCCGGGAAAAAATTCTTCAGTATCCGTTTTTTTATATAGCCGATACGGTTTACGCTATTCAGGATAAAAACAGCTTTTTATCGGATTCTACAACGGGGAAATTTGCCCTGGCCGATCTTGGCTCAACAGTCCCGCAAACGCCCCGGGCACAACAAACAGCTAAAGCCTCCATCACTTCGTTCGGGCCAGCTAAAATTCAGTTTGCTGTCAGGGCTGCCAGTCCATCCTTCCTTGTTTTACTGCAGAATCATTACCCGAACTGGGAAGTCAGGATCAATGGGCAGAAAGCTGAAATACTGCCCGCCAACCATGCATTTATGGGTGTGCTGATTCCGGCTGGCGACCAGGTGGTGGAGTTCCGCTATAAAGCAACCTTCATTTTATACATGGCTATCGGTTCACTTCTCTTTACTATTGCCGGTTTAGTGTATTTTAGCCGAAGGAAAAAAAATACCAGTGAACAGAAAGCTGACTAATACAATCCGCTTCATCATGGATGAAGGAATTCCGGCGTTTATCCGGGACAGCCGCTGGTTTATGTACCCCTTTTTCTGGTACTGGTTCAAGGGAAAAAAACTCCCCACCTATATGGATTTTAAAAAAATCGCCTGGGGATTAACGGAGGAAGAATTCAACGGAATTTACCGGGAACTGGATTGCCGGGCTACGGACCGGCCAACAGATCTTAATGAGAAATGTATACAACGGATGCTAAGCAAGCTCCATCCCGAAGCAAAAACATTGCTTGATGTGGGATGCGGAAGAGGGCACTGGCTCACCCTGGTTGGCAATACCCGGAAAGAACTTCAGTTAACCGGCTGTGATGTTTTTGAAGAAGAAACGGTTAAAAAAGAATTTACATTCAGAAAAGGCTCCATTTACCGCCTGCCATTTGAGGACCACGCTTTTGACATTGTTACCTGTCATCACACAATAGAACATTTACCCGATTTAAAGAAAGCTATTTCGGAATTAAAAAGAGTAACCCGGAAGCAGTTGATTATTGTCACACCCAGGCAACGATACTATTACTATACACTGGACCTCCACCTGCATTTCTTCCCGGAGAAAGAGTACCTGCAACAGGTAACCGGAACGGCCAGTGCGGATTGTGTGGATTGTGACGGGGACTGGTGCCTGATTGCCAATACCTGACTTATTTTTATTTAATCGTTTTATCTTTCAAGGCAGCCGCCACTGCTGTATCCATCAGACGTTCCGCATACGGTCTTGAAATTTCATTCAGCTTTTCCACTCCGGCCTGTATCTCATCCTTGGTACCCTGTTCCCGCAGACGGGCCAGTTCATCGATGGCATGCGTTGTATCAGCAAGTTCAGTGGCTGTCAGGAATCCGGTATTACGTTGTATAAACTGGCGGGTGGTATCAATGATCTGTAATGCTTCTGTCTGCGCCTCAACCAATGCACGTGTCTGGATATCCTCACGGGCATGGGTGATCGATTCCATCAGCATTTTCTCCACTTCAGCGTCAGTTAGTCCATACTGTGGTTTCACTTCTATATATTGTTCCACCCCGCTTCTCAGTTCCTTTGCCTTTACGGTAAGGATCCCATCCGCATTCACCAGAAACGATACTTCGACCTTTGGCAAACCAGCCGGCATACCAGGTATGCCGGTCAGATTAAATTCAGCCAGTTTCCGGTTATCCTTCACCAGGTCGCGTTCGCCCTGGAAAACACTGATGCGCATACTGCCCTGCCCGTCTTTTTGTGTGGTATATTGTCTGCCCGCTTTAGAAGGGATTTTGGAATTGCGTGGAATCAGTACATCCATCAGACCTCCCATTGTTTCAATCCCCAGGGAGAGTGGTGTAATATCCAGCAACAGGAGGTCCTTATTGTTTCCGGCGAGCACATCTGCCTGTACGGCAGCACCCAATGCCACCACTTCATCGGGGTTAAGTGTGTCATGCACTTTTTTTCCAAAAAAAGTACTGACTGAATTCTTTACCATTGGTACCCGCGTTGAACCACCCACCATCACCACTTCATCAATAGCCCTGGTATCCAGGCCTGCATCTTTCAGCGCATTGATACAGCAGGTGATCGTCCGGTCAACCAGCGGTTTGATTAAATGCTCCAACTGTTGCCGGGTCAGACTAAACGCCTGTTCTGCCACCACACCTGAATAGCTTTCAGTGCTGCTCAGTGCAATCTTGGCAGCTTCTGCCAGCAGGCGGAGTTCCTGGGAAAGATGCTTATGAACCTGAAGTTCTTCTTCAGTGATCCCCGCTTCCGCAGCCCAATGTTGTACAATTGTTCGATCAATATCATCTCCGCCGAGATAGGTGTCTCCATTGGTCGACAGTACTTCAAAGATTCCTCCTGAGATCCGGAGTACAGAAATATCAAATGTACCACCCCCCAGGTCATATACGGCAATGGTCTTTACTTCCTCACGACTTAATCCAAGGCCGTAAGCCAGGCTGGCGGCCGTTGGTTCGTTCACTATCCGGAGTACATCCAGACCGGCGAGTTTGCCGGCATCACGGGTTGCCTGACGTTGGGCATCATTGAAATAAGCAGGTACTGTGATCACGGCTTTGGTAACCGGTGTTTTCAGAATATGTTCGGCTCTTGTTTTTAATTCTTTTAGGATCAGTGAGGATAATTCTACCGGTGAATAAAACACTTCCCCCACCTGTATTTTAACCAGGCTCTCGGTGTTATCATCAATCACTTTATAACTGAAATATCCGCTATGTTCCCGGATATCCGCATAAGACTTAC
>DAORKK010000196.1:0-5805 GCA_035439525.1 Chitinophagaceae bacterium | reverse complement strand
CCCTTTGTAAAAGCAAAAAGTGATCACCTCGGATTCTGGAGCTATGACTGGCCCGATGATTCCACCCGCATTGTTTCTTTATGGGAAGGGGTGAAATCAAAAGTTGCTCCCTCCACTAAAATGCTTTATGCCAAAGGATGTGGTATAACTGAGCTGGATAAAACCGGATTTGCCGAAGCCGTAGCAACGGCCCGTTTAGCTGATTATGTAATCCTGACCATTGGTGAAACCCGCGATATGAGTGGCGAAGCCAAGAGCCGCAGCAGTATTCAATTACCCGGTGTGCAGGAAGATCTCGTTAAGGAAATTGTCGCCCTGGGCAAACCCACCGTGGTGATGATCAGTGCCGGTCGTCCATTGGTATTTAACTGGACCGCGGATCATGCCCCAGCCATTCTTTATACCTGGTGGCTGGGTACCGAAGCTGGTAATGCCATGGCGGATGTGCTCTTTGGGGATTATAATCCTTCCGGTAAACTGCCCATGAGTTTCCCGCGCACCGAGGGTCAGATTCCCATTTATTATAATCATTACAATACCGGTCGTCCGGCAAAGAATGACAGTGACCGTAATTACCGTTCTGCCTACACGGATCTTTCCATTTACCCGAAATATGCATTCGGACACGGACTGAGTTATTCCAATTTTGACTACAGTGATATCACACTCAGTGCCCCTTCTTTTACGGCCAGTCAACGTCTTACCGCCACCGTTACATTGACCAATAAAAGTAGCCGTCCTGGAACAGAAACCGTACAGCTGTATATCCGGGACATCACGGGTTCTGTGGTAAGACCCGTAAAGGAATTAAAGGGATTTCAGCAGGTATATCTGAAAGAAGGTGAATCAAAAGTCATCAGTTTTACCCTTACCGCCAATGATCTTCGGTTTTACAATGATCAGTTGCAGTACATCTATGAGCCGGGTGAGTTTAAGTTATTTATCGGCAGCAGTTCGGATATGGTGAAAGAAGTGGGGTTTGAGTTGAAGTAGTTTCGTTGGTCGCCCTTCGTACTCGTCGGCTTCGATACGTCCCGCCTGGATCTGATCAACACCCCTGTAAATCTGCTTTGGCGGGACTTCTCAGCCTGACAACAACATTTCGTCAGCTTCGATCTCCTGTGTGACAGGGGGCAAATGTTTACGATTCTTACTGCTTTTATTGTTGCGAAGCGGAATGCCGTTGTCATGGTGAGCCTGCCGAACCATGATATGATTTTTTTAAATGATTGATAAGCGATACCACCCTTTCGAATAGGTTCTGCTTTTCTACCTACGAAGCGGAATGCTGTTGTCATGCTGAGTAGACTGCCTCTTTACGATATGCACAGGGGCAAAAACAAAAGCTACAGAGGCAGTCGTATCGAAGCATGAACCCCTACTTCACCTCCTCAAACTCAATATAATCACCTGATTTAAATTTTGAATCGGGAGCACTGGTCTCCGGTTGTTGCGCATAGCCGGATTGCTGCTGCTGTTGTTGCTGCATTTGTTCCTGCATACGGCTTTGCATTTCACGAAATCCTTTTTTGATTTTCCGGGTGGCGATAAAGACCGGTATCACCAGTTTGAAAATAAACTGGTAAAGGATGTATAAACCTATCGCCATTAAAACGTACTTCATCGGACTGTAAAGATAATAAGGGCCTGTTTCCGGTTACCGGCTTTTCGGGTCCATTTACCGATTTATTAACGGGTTGGTTTTCAGGAATTGTATTTGGGATGAAATATGAAAATCCCTTACATTTGCACTGGAATTAGACGATTGAAGGGAACGGTGCCGTTCCCTTCTTCTTTTATATACCCATGAGCAACGAAACACAAATAAAGGCTTTAGAGCAGAAGGTCCTCGCCCTGATCAGCGAAGAACCCGACCATTTCCTGGTGGATATCCGGATCAAACCGACCAACAATTTTAAGATCTATATTGATGGTAATCAGGGTATTAGCGTGGAAAAGCTGGTTAGTTACAACCGCAAACTGTACAAGCAACTGGAAGAAGAAGGGCAGTATCCGGAAGGCGATTTTTCACTGGAATTATCCTCCCCCGGACTGGACGAACCCCTGAAACTGCACCGGCAATACCTGAAAAATGTGGGTCGTTTTGTGGAAGTGGTGATGCTGGACGGAACTAAAGCGGAAGGGAAACTGCTCAGTGCCAACGATGAAGAAATAGTGGTGGAAGAAATAAAAGGGAAGGGGAAAAAAGCAACGACCGTGCTGCATACACTTCCCTTCAGCCAGATAAAAACAACAAAAATTCAAATTAAATTTTAATCAAACCGGATTACAAAATTTTGAGCTATGTCAAGTATTAACCTGATCGACGCATTCCAGGATTTTAAAGATGCGGAAAATATTGACCGCCCCACAATGATGAAAGTGGTGGAAGATGTTTTTAAAACCCTCTTGCGTAAAAAATATGGCAGTGATGATAATTTCGACGTGATCGTGAATGCCGAGAAAGGAGACCTTGAAATTATCCGCCGCCGGATGATTGTGGAAGACGGACAAGTGGAAGATCCCCTGGCCCAGGTGGGTTACTCCGATGCGGTTAAAATTGAACCCGACTTTGAAGTAGGGGAAGAATTATATGAAGAGATTGACCTGCTGGATTTCGGCCGCCGTGCTATCCTGGCTGCCAAACAGACCCTGGCCAGCCGGATCAGCGACCTGAAGAAAAATGTGCTGGCTAAAAAATATGGCGACCGTATCGGTGAGATCATCAGCGCGGAAGTCTACCAGGTATGGAAAAAGGAAATCCTCCTGCTGGATGAGGAAGGCAATGAACTGATCCTCCCCAAGAGCGAGCAGATTCCCCAGGATTATTTCAAAAAAGGCGAAAACATCCGGGCCGTTGTGGCCAGGGTGGATATGAAAAATAATAATCCGGTAATCATCCTGTCCCGTACTTCTCCTGATTTCCTGGCGAAATTGCTGGAAATCGAAGTACCGGAAATTTTTGACGGACTGATCGTGATCAAAAAGATCGTGCGTGATCCGGGAGAAAGAGCGAAAGTGGCTGTGGAATCCTACGACGACCGTATTGACCCCGTAGGCGCCTGCGTGGGTATGAAAGGAAGCCGGATCCATGGTATCGTGCGCGAACTGAAAAACGAGAATATTGACGTTATCAATTATACCAGCAATATCCAGTTGCTGATCCAGCGTTCACTGACACCGGCTAAAATCACCAGTATGGAACTGGATAATGAAGCCCATCATGCGAATGTTTACCTCAAGCCCGACCAGGTATCCCTGGCTATCGGCCGCCGCGGGGTGAATATCAAACTGGCTTCCGAACTGACCGGCTATGAACTGGATGTTTACCGGGATAATGAAGGAGAAGAAGAAGAATTCGATATCGACCTGGAGGAATTCAGCGATGAGATCGAAACATGGATCATTGATGAACTGAAACGGGTGGGTTGTGATACAGGACGCAGTGTACTGAACCTGACACCGGAAGAACTGGAACGCCGTACAGACCTCGAGAAAGAAACGATCGCCGATGTACGCAGGATCCTGAAAGAAGAATTTGAGAAAGAATGAGCATTGTCATAACAGTCCGGTAGAGTTATAAAGGTCATATAACTCAACTGGCAGCCTTGACCCGTACAGCTCGTTTGAATGATATGACTAGTTTGACCTATTTGACCGTTTTGATTTAAAAAACATTAATGGCAGAATTAAAACTTCCACGATTATTAGCTGCGGCTAAAGAATTTAACGTAGGACAGGACACGATCATCGATTTCCTGATCGGGAAAGGATTCCCGAAGGACGACCTGAAGCCCACTTCAAAGCTGTCGGAGGACATGTATCGTGCCCTTCAGCAGGAGTTCCAGGGAGACAAGGCCGCAAAGATGAAGAGCGATCAGCTGGAATTGCCTAAAGGCAGTCAGCCCGATGCGAAAAAGAAAAAGGAAGAGGAAGAAATCAGCTTCAAGAAAGAAGAGAAAGCTCCCGCAAAGGCCGCAAAGAAAGAAGAAGAAGCGAAACCCGCCGTGGCGGCCGTTGCAGAAGAGAAACCGGTGAAGGAAGAAGTGAAGGAAATTGCACCCGAACCCGCACCTGAAGTGGAGAAAGCAGCGGAAGAGCCCGCCAAACCTGAAACAACAGGAATTGAAGGCCCCAAGGTCGTTACAAAGATCGACCTCTCTGCGATTGACTCCTCCACTCGTCCCAAGAAGCTGGTAAAAGCTAAGAAAGAAGAAGCAGCTCCTGCAGCAGAGGAAGCCAAGCCTGTTGCCAAACCCAAGCTTAAAAAGAAAGAGGAAGAAGTGGTGGCTGAAGTACCGGTGGTGGAATCCACGCCTGTGGAGGAAGCACCGGTGGCAGAAGAGCAGCAGGCCGCTGTGATTGAAAATATTGAAGTAGAAAAACTGACTGGTCCAAAGATCCTCGGTAAGATTGAACTGCCGGTGGACAATGATACCCGTCCGGTGAAAGACGAGAAGAAAAAACGGAAGCGTATCCCGATTGAGAAAAAAGACAACAAACGGGAAATCTTCATTAATAAAGAAGAAGACAAACGTCCGGGCGGCGGTGCTGGCGGATTCCAGCGTGGTCGTGGTGGTGCTGCAGGTGGCCCTCACCGTGGCGGCCCCCGTCCTGTACTTGGACGTCGGGAAGATAAACTCATTGATGAGAAAGAAATTCAGCGGAAGATCCAGGAAACGCAGGCCAAGCTTTCCGGTGGTGGTGGTAAGGGCAAGAGCCTGAAAGCCAAACACCGCAGGGAAAAACGCCAGGAAATGGCCGATTCAATGGGGGATGCAGTGGATAACAAACTGCAGGTAACGGAGTTTATCAGTGTGAGCGAACTCGCCAACCTGATGGATGTAAGTTTCGCGGAAGTGATCAGCAAGTGTATGAGTCTCGGTATCATGGTGTCGATCAACCAACGTCTTGATGCGGAAGTGATCGAACTCGTGGCCAGTGAATTCGGTTTCGATGTGGAATTCATCGATATGGAGAAGCAGATGGAAATGGAAGAAGAAGAAGACCAGGATACAGAGGAAGAACTGCAGTTCCGTTCACCCATTGTTACCATCATGGGTCACGTTGACCATGGTAAAACATCTTTACTTGACTATATCCGGAATGCGAATGTAGTGGCCGGTGAGGCGGGTGGTATCACCCAGCACATTGGTGCTTACCAGGTAGAGTTGCAGAATGGAAAAGAAATTACCTTCCTCGATACACCAGGTCACGAAGCGTTTACCGCGATGCGTGCCCGTGGTGCGAAAGTGACGGATATCGCGGTGATCGTGGTAGCAGCGGATGACGCGGTGATGCCACAGACCCGTGAGGCGATCAGTCACGCACAGGCGGCTGGTGTACCGATGATCTTTGCGATCAACAAGATCGATAAGGACGGCGCCAATTCACAAAAGATCTATGAACAGCTTTCGCAGATGAACATCCTGTTAGAAGAATGGGGTGGTAAATTCCAGAGCCAGGAAATATCCGCCAAGAAGGGATTGAATATTGACAAATTACTCGAAAAAGTATTGCTCGAAGCAGAGATCCTGGACCTGAAAGCCAACCCTGACCGGGAAGCTACCGGTACCATTATTGAAGCCTCACTCGATAAAGGACGTGGATACGTAGCCACCTTGCTGGTGGAAAACGGAACCCTTCGTCATGGTGACCTGATCGTGAGTGGTCAGTACTACGGACGGGTGAAAGCCATGTTCAATGAACGGAATAAGAAAGAAGAGGAGGCCGGACCGTCTGCACCTGCAGTAGTACTCGGATTAAACGGAGCCCCCCAGGCCGGTGAGAAATTCAAGGTTTATG
>DAORKK010000195.1:0-5829 GCA_035439525.1 Chitinophagaceae bacterium | reverse complement strand
TGTTTGAACTTTGCGGTCTCCAGCACTTTACCGGTACTGTCTTTCCGGTTAAAAGCGGTGACTACCTGGGTGGCCTGGTCCATTTCCACTTTAGGTGCCGTAAGTACAATATCGGTATACTCCGTTTTGGTTTTCCCGTAGAGATAGATTTTTTTTGATTTGATCATCACCACCACCGAATCCTCCGCTGAATATTTTAACGGGGCTTCCAGGGAGTCCTTAGACAACTTCAGATTGAATGTGTCCGTCTTCTGTATGAAACCGGTATCCACAACCGGCAACCCGGAAGTATCAGACAGCCGTTTTCCACTGGTATCAGTTTCGGGCAGCCGGGAGGTATCAGGCGTGCTGATGACAGTTGCTGCAGTACCTTTCGATGCTAATGGTTTGCTGGTGTCGGCAGAAGATGTTAATGAAGTCCCAAAATAATGATGCGGCACACTGTCAGCTGCTGTTATCCACGTTTGTGAGTAAATTATAACAGCAGTCAGTATCCCGTAAGAAAAGTATTTTGACCTAAATTTGTATAGAGGCATCATCAACGGGAGCAAATGTAATTCATTCTCCCACGGCTACCTATTGATTGGCCTAAACAATTTGTGAAACTTATGCCGACCCTGTGATGAATCGTCCACCGACGCAAAATGAAAAACTATGATCAAGCGCATTTTTCTGGCCTTTCTTTTTCTTTCCCTATGCATCAGTTTCATTTCCTTTCGTGCCGGAACTCCGGCTAATACCTCAAAAAAACAGAAAGTCATTAAAACCATCATTGTGGATGCCGGTCATGGTATCATGCCCAATGGCGGGCACAACGGGGCCAGGGGCGCTTATTCCTATGAGGATGAGATTTGCCTGGCCGTGTCCAAAGAGCTGGTTAAAAAATTTCATGCAGAAATGCCGGAGATCCGGATTGTGGAATCCCGTCCCACTGAAAAAATCACCCCGATTCACAGGCGGGCAGAGATTGCCAATGAAAACAAGGGCGATTTGTTTATCTGTATCCATGTGAATGCGGCTGTACCGATCAAACGGTCCGAACTGATCGGCCATAAAACGGTAACTTATTATACCGGCAAGGGCAAGAACCGGAAAAAGCAGACGAAAAAAGTACCCCAATACCGCACGTATACACAACCCAACCCGGCCAAGGGTACCGAGACTTATATCTGGGGTTCGCATAAAAATGAAGACAAAGAAGTGGCCATGCGGGAAAATGCCCCCATGCTGATGGAAGAAAATTATAAGGCCAATTACGGGGATGTGGACCCCAACTCGCCGGAGTTCATTGCCCTATCGCTTTTAAAAACAAAACAATTTTTCAAAAGAAGTGCCACGCTTGCCGGGTATGTGCAGGATGAGTTTTCCCGGGCGGGCCGTGTGGACCGTGATGTCCGTCAGCGGGGAGTAGGCATCTGGGTTTTACAGGCAACGGCTATGCCCAGCATCCTGGTTGAAACCGGTTATATCACCAACCGGGCGGAAGAAGATTACCTGAATAGTAAGGAAGGACAAAAAGAACTGGCCGGATGTATCATTCGTGCGGTTTTCAATTATATTGCATGGCTGGAAAAACAACAGCAGACCAGTGAGCAGGATAATAGTGGAAATAACGGCAGGCAAGCCACACATGATGTTTCGGCGATGCTCCACCGGATAGAGGAACTGGGTTGTAACAGGACCCGTTGATTGTAACGCAATTCGAAAGACCATTAAACAGGAACCGAATGAAAAATCTATGGATCGCATATACCTTGCTCACCTGCCTTGGGTGGATGAATGAGCTCGGTGCACAGCAAGGGAAAAAACCATTACAAACGATCATCATCGACCCGGGTCATGGCGGTATTGATCCAGGGGCGCCCGGCATGAAATCCACAGAAGCCCAGGTAGCCCTGCAGGTCTCACTGAAACTGGGCGATACGATTGCCAAAGCCTGGCCCGATATGAAGCTTGTTTTTACCCGCACCACGGATGTTTTACCCGGTAACAAACCAACGAAAGATGCCGCTCTGAAATACAGGGCTGACCTCGCCAACGAATCCGGAGGTGATTTGTTTATTGCCATCCATTTAAATGCAGCCGGTCATAAGCCGGGTGGCTGGTATGAACGCCGGGTGGTCAATAAAATTCCAAAAACAAGAATAGTAAAGAAAGGTAAAAAAACCTATAAGAAGACTTATTACGAATACGAATACGAAAATGTATGGGTGCCGAATAAAGCCAAGGGGACAGAGACCTATGTATGGGCAACCAATAAAAATGATGACAAAGTCAAATCGGTGAATAAAATCACTGATTATTCGGGTGAAATCGACTCCACCACTACCCTGGCATTGCCCGACCCGTCTGATCCTTCCGAAAAAGCCAGGATGCTTATTTATGCCCAGAGCTATTTCCGGAAAAGCCTCAACCTGGCCGATCTCGTGCAACAGGAATTTACGGCTGCCGGCCGGGTCGACCGGGGTGTAAAACAACGGAATGACAAAGGAATCTGGGTCTTACAGGCCACCGGAATGCCGAGTATCCTGATCGAAATCGGCTTTATCTCCAACCAGGAAGAAGAAGAATATATGAACAGTGAAAGCGGACAGGCAGAAATCGTGGCCAATATCTTCACCGCTATCAAAAATTACAAGGAAAAGCTGGAATTAAGGAACAAACCAGCAGCAGCAGGCAACGAAGAAGCCCCTAAGGCATTCTGAGTCCGCAGGACCGTTTAAAAATAATTAGCTAATTTGGCACCCGGAATGGCTTTAATCAGCCTTATCGCAGCAGAATGAAAATCAGCAACGAAACCAAAGTCGGAATCTTAACCATTGTCGCCCTCGTGATCCTGATCGTGGGCTTCAATTTCCTGAAGGGCAAGGATGTATTCAGTCGCAGTAAAAAGATCTATGCCGTTTTCAAAGAACTGGGCACCCTGGAAAAATCAAATGAAGTCAAGATCAATGGTCTGCCGATCGGCAATGTTTATGATAAAAAAGAACGGGATAAGGATGTCAGTGCGGTGGTGGTAACGATCAGCCTGACCCGGGATATCAATATCCCAAAAAATTCCGTAGCCTATATTTCTTCCAGCCTGGTTGGTTCATCCTATATAATTATTGAAAGAGGCAATTCCACCGAAATGATGGGAGATGGTGATACGCTGACGACGCGGATGGAGACCGGAATCCTGGGTGATGTGAAAGCGCAGATGAATCCTACGATGGCAAGGATCCGGGATGTACTGGATTCCCTGAAGGAAACACTGAGCGGTGTGAACGGAATGCTGAATATGGAAAACAAAGCTTACCTCAAAGAAACCCTGCACAACCTTAGCCAGGCCAGCAATGCCCTGAATGGTCTGCTCGATAACAAGAACGGTGCGCTAGCCAAAACATTGAATAATGCACAGGCCATGACCGAAAGCCTCAAAAATAACAGTGCGGATATCACCACCACTATCGGTAATGCCAAAAAAGTAAGTGAAAAACTGGCGGCCCTGGAATTACAGCCTACCATTGATTCGCTGAATACCATGATCAGTTCCCTGAAAGCCACAGCCGCCAAACTGAACAGTACGGATGGCACATTGGGCGCTTTAATGAATGACCGGGCTTTATACGATAAGTTAAATAACGCGATACTGAGTGCTGAAATTTTGATTGATGACCTGCGTACGCATCCTAAACGCTACGTTAATCTTTCCATCTTTGGCAAGAAAGATAAAACAGGGCCATTAACTTCGCCTGCGAAAAAAGATACTGCCGCGGCAGCTAACTAATGCGAAGCTTCATTTTATTTTTCGGACTACTGCTTACAGGATTGACAGGCATTCCTGTCATGAGCTACGCGCAGGTAAAAGAACCCGCGGCCACCCCTATCAACCCGCAGGCAACAGCAGATTCGCTCACCGATATTCAGATTCTGGGCTCCGACCGTTTTACCATTCTGAAAGTAAATGACAGTACGACCCTGCAGATACTGGCCGGAAATGTACGGCTCAAACAAGGCAAGAGTTTATTCAATTGCGATAGTTGTGTGCTCAACAACGGCATTAAGATTTTTGAAGCCTGGGGCAATGTGCATATTAAAGATGTGGATACGGTGAATATCACCTCCCGTCATTTACGTTACCTGATTGATAAAAAACTGGCTTACCTGGATGGCGGGGTCAAACTCACTGATGGTAAGGGCAGCCTGACCACACCCGATCTGGAGTATGATATGAATACGGAAATCGGTATTTATAAAAACGGTGGGCGGGTGGTAAATAACAAATCTGTGCTCACCAGCCAGGAAGGCTGGTATTATGCCGGTTTACGGGATATTTATTTCAAGAAGAATGTGATCATGAAGGATCCGGCCTATGATATCTACACGGATTCATTGTTGTATAATACCCAAAGTCAATCCACCCGCTTTATTGCACAAACGGTGATCAAGGATACCAGCGGCCGTATTATTGAAACCTCGGATGGATTTTACAATATGGCTACGGGCAAAGCCGAGTTTGGCAAACGCCCGGTGATCCGTGATACCAAATCAAGAGTCTATATTACGGGTGACCAGATGGCATTTAATGACAGCCTGCAGACCTCCCAGGCACTAGGGAATGTGGTAATTATTGATTCGGTTCAGGGAACTACAATACTGGCCGGTGTGGTATGGCAGGATAAAAAGAATGACCGGATGCTGGCCACCAACAAGCCGCTGATGATCATCAAACAGGACAACGACTCCATTTATGTAACGGCGGACACTTTGTTCTCGGCCCGGCTGAGTGACCTGTACGCCCGGAAAGATTCGATGGTAAAAGATACAGTGAAAGGAGTGAAAGTGATTAATCTCGGTAAAAATAAAGGGGCCGCTAAAGGAGACAGTCTGACGGCCCTCCAACCGGTAATACAGACCATGGATTCACTTGCAAAAAAAGAAGAGGACCTCGTATCATCTGCACCCGAAAAGGATTCATTGATAAAAGACAGTGTGGCGGCCCCGGTAATCGTAGCGGCGGAGAATCTTCCCCCGGTTGCGGATAGCAGCAAAAAGAGAATACCCGTTGTACAACTAAAACCTGCCGCTAACAGGGACTCCCTTGCAAAACTTCCGGCTACGGATTCATTGTCTTTAGCCAAGAGGGACCCGAATAAAAAAGACAGTACCGACCGTTATTTTGAAGCGTACCGGAACGTGCGGATCTTTTCGGATTCCATGCAGGCCGTGAGTGACAGTATGTTTTATTCATTCAAAGATTCGGTATTCCGTCTTTTTCAAAATCCCATACTCTGGTCCAAGGGCAGCCAGATCACCGGCGATACGGTGCTCCTGTTTACAAAAAATAAAAAGGCCGACCGGGTAAAAGTGTTTGAGAACAGTTTCCTGGTCAATGAATCCGATCCGGGTGTTTATAACCAGGTAAAATCGATCCGGATGGATGGCTGGTTCAAAGAAGGATCGCTGGATTCCGTCAGGGCGGAAGGCTATGCTGAATGTATCTATTTTATACAGGATGAAGACAGTGCTTATACCGGCATCAATGAATCCAAATGCGATGTGATGGATATCTATTTCGTCGAGAAAGAGCTCGACAAGATTGTCTTCCGCAGCGGGGTTACCGGCACCATCTGGCCGATGAAAGACAAACAACCTTCGGAAATGCGGCTGGAGAAATTTCAGTGGCTGGAGAGCAGGAGACCGAAGACAAAGTATGAGTTGTTTGAATAGTCTTCTAAGAAAAGGATCTTGATTAAGTACGAGGTACGAAGTACGAAGTACGAAAAGCATCCCGTAAAACGAGTATCAGCAGTTAATTTAGACTCAACCTCCTTAGAAGGTGTATTG
>DAORKK010000194.1:0-5873 GCA_035439525.1 Chitinophagaceae bacterium | reverse complement strand
TTTTATTGATCGGGAAAACCATATCCCAGCAGAAGCCGGTCACGATCATGGCAATGCCGATGACAAAAATGCCGGTGAGCATTTCATACATCCCGCCGGTGGTTCCTCCGGATTGATCGGGGAGGGGAAGTACTTTGCTTTTTTTCTGTATATAATCCCCAACGAGATAGCCGAAGATCACCTGCACAATGGCCGGGAGGGTACTCATCAGTCCTTCCGGATCAAAAGGGAGGCCCTCTCCCTTGTACATATGGGTTTCGCCAAGGATCATTTTATCAATGGCCGTTCCAAACCAGCCTTTCAGACTGTAAGGGTCTGCCGGATTACCCGCATAACAAAGCACCCAATAAATCAACAAGAGGATCAGTCCGGTAAGGAAGGCTTTCCGGGCTTTCAGGTAATACACCAGCACCGAGGCAAAGAAATAGGCAAGGGCGATCCGTTGTAAAACGCCCATTACCCGGACTCCTTTTACCGATTCAATGATAGTGCCCGCTTTGTCTTTGTAATAGTCGACCCAGGTAAATCCTTTGAAAATGGTTTCTTTCTGGAAATCGGTCGTGCCTTCCACCAACCGGTTGACTTCTGTTACAAAAGGCCACCAGTTCAGAAATAATCCAATCAGGAAAATCAGTGCGGTGCGCTTCAACACTTTTTTCCAGAAAAGGCGGTCACCCCCCGCTTCCAGCCGGGGCATCACGAAGGACATCGCATTCCCTACGGCAAATAAAAAGAAGGGGAAAACCAGGTCGGTGGGGGTCAGGCCATGCCAGGGGGCATGTTCCAAAGGGGCATAAATTGATCCCCAGGAACCCGGGTTATTGACCAGTATCATCAGGCAGACGGTCGCTCCGCGGAACACGTCGAGGGAATAAAAGCGTTGATTCACAGCATTCGTTTTGGTGCTTGAAGGTAAATCAAAGTTCAGATTCCTGAACCTCCGTATTTGAACTTACTCCGGTCGTTTCTCTGTCCCCAAAAAAGGTATGAGAAATTTAAAGAATGCAGACTCGTAATTCTACTAATAGTTATCAACTTATGGGGGTAAATCCTTCAAAATCTGCTGCTTTTATTCATTGCCCACTCACATCTTGGACTATATTTGCCTCCAAATTGAGGGCTGATCGGTGAAACAGCCACTTTTTTAATCATAAGTTACTGTAAGTCAATTATATATAACAAAAATATGTGATTGAAGTGGCGAAGCCATGAATAAAATATTTTAATAATTGTCAAAGAAGTGGTTGGCCATTTATACCCGGCCAAGATGGGAAAAGAAAGTGAATCAGCTCCTGACCGAGAAAGGATTTGAGAGTTACTGTCCGCTTAATAAAGTAAAGCGGAAATGGAGTGACCGGATCAAAGTCGTCGAAGAACCGCTGTTTAAATCCTATGTATTTGTAAAAGTCGCTGAAGCTGAACGTACCGAAGTCCGCATGACCAGTGGTGCAATCAATTTTGTATACTGGAACGGCAAGCCAGCGGTGATTAAAGAAAAGGAAATCAATGCCATCCGCCGGTTTCTGAATGAGTATGCATATGTGGAAGCCCGTCCCATGGATGTTAAGCTTAATCAACGCGTCCGTATTATCAACGGCACCCTTATGGACAAGGAAGGAAAAGTGCTGGAATTGAGACATAAAACCGCTAAAATCGCCATCGAAAGCCTTGGCTATATTTTAGTCGCCTATATTGACAGAACTAAACTAACTTCGGCGCTGCCCGAATGATAACTAATCGAATATTTTGCAGTCCGCTGCTTTCATAAAAAGACACCTGTAATGAAATTCACCCGGTTTTTATTACTGCTTGCATTTCCCCTTTACTTTATCTCCTGTAAACCGTTGCAAAAGATACCCAATTACCTGGAGCATGTGAATGATTCCACCGGAAAGGGAATGGTAAAAGTGGCCGACCTTAAAATCCAGAAAAACGACCTGCTGTCGGTTCAGATATTCAGCCTGAGTACCAAGCCTGAAGTGTCGGATGCCATCTACAATCAGCCGGTTACCAGTGCCGGGGTTGCCGGTTACCTGGTCGATAATAACGGGAACATTGAACACCATCGCCTGGGTACAATCCATGCAGAAGGGCTGACCAAATCAGAACTGGCCGCTGAAATAAAGAAGCGGTTGAAAGAACCGGTGGAAGTGATGACCGATCCCACCGTGCTGATCCGGTTTATGAATCTTAAAATCACTATTCTTGGTCAGGTTGGCCGGGAAGGAGCAATTTCTGTACCGGGTGAACGGATCAATATACTCGAAGCGGTCGGACTTGCCGGTGGTATTACCGACTATGGCAAGAAGACCAATATCCGGGTAGTACGGGAAACAAACGGCCAGCGGGAAACCGGGTTTGTGGACCTGACTTCAAAAGATCTCTTTGATTCACCATTTTATAACCTGGTGCAGAACGATATCATCATTGTGGAATCCACTTCGCAAAAACTGAAAGAAACTGAACAGGCCCGTACGATGCAGAAAATATCTTTTGCATTGACACTGGTAACCGCTTCCGCGGCATTATCAAATATCTTAATCAGAAACTAACGAGGCAACAGCTTTATTAACGTTTATCCTTTTCAATGGAAGATCATAAAAACCCCAATTTCAACCCGGCCAAGGGTGAACTGTCTAACCTCAGTTTCAGGGACCTGTTTTATAAATATGTCCGCTTCCTGCCCATCTTTATCCTTTCAGTGGCCTTTGCCCTGTTAGGAGCCTATTTGTATCTGCGGTGGACCGTACCGGTATACAGTGCTTCCGGCAGTATGATCATAAAAAGCGAACAACGGGGAGGTAGCGCGGATAAGTTTGATGAACTGTTCAGCAATAACAAAAACCAGAATATTCAGAGTGAGATTGAAATACTGAAGTCCAACCCCCTGATGCAGCGGGTAGTGAATAAACTGAACCTCCAGTTCTCTTATTATGCGATAGGTAAGGTAAAAACAATCAATGTGTACAAAGGAGGGCCGTTCATGATTAAGGCCCTGCAGGTGGCCGATTCATCCCGGCCGTTTTCGTTTAAATTCAAGTTTGTTACCGATACTGAATTCCGTTTAAATGACGACGCCACAGTGTTGAAATTTAACCAGGAATTTAAAACACCACAGGGTGTATTCATGCTGGTAAAGAATGTGGGAATTCCCGGTGATAATATCTACAGGGTGGACTGGTCTCCTACAATTAATGCGGCAGGGGTTTACGCCTCCGCCCTGCAGGTGCTGCCCAAAACCCCCGGAACCAGCATTCTGATCATCAGCATGCGCATTCCCAATGCACAGTTGGGTACCGATATCATTAATAAGCTGATGGAAGAATACAGTTCCTATAGCCTGGAACAGAAAAAGAAATCTTCTGAACAGATACTGGCCTTTATTGATGGAAGACTGATTGAAATCGGTGGTAAACTGGACAGTGTACAGCGGATGTCACTGGAATACCAGACCCGCTATAACCTGATCGATGCCGAAACCCAGTCATCGACCTACTTTGACATTATTGGAAATGCTGATAATGTCCTGAATGAACAGCATTTCAAACTGAATGTTGTCCAATCCCTGGATCAGTATCTGTCCGATAAAAAGAATGAATTTGCCAAGGTAGTGGTGCCCTCTTCACTGGGCATTGATGACCCTACCCTGAACGACCTGGTGGCGGGTTATAATAAAGCACAGCTGGACCGCAGGCTACTGGTGGATGGGAATGTGCCGGTAGCTAATCCGGTAATCAAAGAACTGGATGGCCAGATCGAAAAAATGCGGGTCAGTATCAGGGAGAACCTGCGTAATATCCGTTCAATTTCTGCCAGCCAGATCGCGGATGTTGAGAAAAGGAGTAATGTAAGCCAGCAACAACTCAGGGCCATGCCGGTCAAGGTAAAAGAACTGGCTGAGATTAAAAGGCAGGTAGAAACCTACCAGGGATTGTTCAAACTCTTTACACAGAAGAAAGAGGAAACGGCGATTACCATGGCCTCTGAAATTCCTAATTCGGCGATCATTGATAAATCCATACCCAATCAAAACCCGGTAAAACCTGATCGCCGCACGATCCAGATCATGGCAATCCTGATCGGATTAGCCATCCCCGGATTGATTATTTTTATTTCGGAAGTACTGAATGATAAAGTCACTACCCGTTTTGATATAGAAAAAATCACTGGTACGCCCATCCTGGGTGAAATCGGCCACTCTTTCTCCGATGATACATTGGTGGTCAATAAAACCACCCGAAGTATGGTGGCCGAGCAATTCCGGATTATCCGTTCCAATCTGCAGTATGTATTGAATAAAAAGGAAAAAGCGGTGATCATGACCACTTCTTCATTCAGCGGGGAAGGAAAATCCTATATATCCACCAATATGGGAGCTGTACTGGCCCTGGCCGGAAAGCGAACCATTATACTTGAATTTGATATACGGAAACCTAAAGTACTTTCCGGCTTAGGAATGCCCAAAGGACCGGGTATCACCAATTACCTGGTAGGGAAAAGTACAGACCTCGAACAACTGATTCGCCCGGTAAACGGCTATGATAACCTCTTTGTACTGGGCTGCGGCCCCGTTCCCCCCAACCCGGCAGAAATGTTACTGGATCCGAGACTGGGACAAATGTTCGACTGGCTCAAAGCACATTTTGATATTGTACTGATCGATACAGCCCCGGTAGGCATGGTGAGTGATGCCATGACCCTTGGTAAATTTGCTGATTGCACACTCTACCTGGTCAGACAGGGTCATACTTTCAAAAAACAGATCGCATTAATTGATGAATTCTATCAGGATGGAAAACTGCCAAAGGTTTCTATTATCATCAATGATGTGAAAATGAAACCTGGTTACGGCTACTATGGTTATGGCCGCTACGGGTATGGATATGGTTATGGATACGGCAGCTATTACGAAGAAGAAACCCGGCCGGATAATTTTATTGAACGGTTGATCGGGCGGTTCGATTTCCGCAAAATGCTGGGCATTAAGAAGAGAAAAAAGAAAAATAAATAAGCAACTTTTATGCGTGTACTGGTTACCGGTGGGGCAGGGTTTATCGGCTCAAGTATTGTGGAAGCTTTGCTGAAGGATGAAAGGGTGGAAGGTGTCCGTGTACTGGATAATCTTTCCACCGGATTTCTTCGTAACATAGAACCCTTTTTTGCAGACCCCAGGTTTGAATTCATGGAAGGGGATATCCGGGATATGGATACCTGCCAGAAAGCTTGTGCGCAGATTGACCGGATCACCCATCAGGCAGCGCTCGGGTCTGTTCCCCGTTCCATCAATGATCCGGTTACCTCCAACAATGTAAACATCACTGGTACGCTTCATGTATTTACAGCAGCCCGCGATGCCGGTATTAAACGGGTGGTGTACGCAGCCAGTTCATCTACTTACGGAGATCACCCCGGACTGCCCAAAATAGAAGATCAGACCGGTAATCCCCTCTCTCCCTATGCTGTTACCAAACTGGTGAATGAATTATATGCCCGGGTCTACGGCAATCTCTTTGGTATGGAGTTTATCGGCCTCCGGTATTTTAATATTTTCGGGCCCCGTCAGAATCCCAAAGGTCCTTATGCGGCTGTAATACCCTTATTTGCCGAAGCACTCCTGCAAAAAGTTCCGCCTACGATCAACGGAAACGGTACGCACAGCCGTGACTTCACCTATGTGTCTAATGCAGTACAGGCGAATATCCTGTCCTTGTTTACCAGCAACCCTGAAGCCATTAACCAGGTCTATAATATAGCCTGTGGTGAACAAACCAGTCTGCTGGAATTATTTAACGGGCTTAACAGCGAAGCCGGCACTGACCTGCAACCGGTTTTCGGCCCTGAACGCCTGGGTGATGTGAAGCATAGCCTGGCAG
>DAORKK010000193.1:0-5913 GCA_035439525.1 Chitinophagaceae bacterium | reverse complement strand
AAAAAAGTGGCGATGCCCCCGCCCCATGAAAAAGCCCATACACTGGGATATTTCCATGCCGGTGAAGAGAAGCATGTACACCTGGCGATCGAAGCCGCTCTGGGTGCCAGAGAAAGCTGGGCCGCCACCAGTTGGGAAAACCGGGCGAATATCTTTTTAAAAGCCGCCGACCTGATCGCTACAAAATACAGGCCCTACCTCAACGGCACTACCATGCTGGGCCAAAGCAAGAATGCTTTCCAGGCCGAGATCGATAGTGCCTGCGAGATCATCGACTTCCTCCGTTTTAATGTACATTATCTCTCTGAAATTTATAAGCAACAACCGATCAGCAGTCCGGGTATGCACAACCGCCTGGAATATCGTCCGCTGGAAGGATTTGTACTGGCGGTAACACCTTTTAACTTCACGGCTATTGGCGGTAACCTGCCAACCTCTGCTGCCATGTGTGGCAATGTGGTGGTTTGGAAATGTGCGAATACCCAGGTTTTCTCCGCCCAGATGTTTATGCGGATCATGAAGGAAGCTGGTCTGCCGGATGGCGTGATCAACCTGATCTATGTGGACGGACCGACAATCGGTCGGGTTTGTTTCAATCACCGTGAATTTGCCGGCGTGCATTTTACGGGTTCTACCGGTGTATTCAATAATATGTGGGAGACCATTGGGAAAAATATGCCGAATTACCGCAGCTACCCACGGATCGTGGGAGAAACCGGTGGAAAGGATTTTGTGATGGTGCATAAAAGTGCCGATCCCGATGTGGTGGCTACTGCTTTATTAAGAGGGGCTTTTGAATACCAGGGACAAAAATGTTCAGCTGCTTCCCGCGCCTATATTCCTTCGAATATTGCCGAGGAAGTAAAGAAGAAACTGATCGCGGGCGTAAAGAGTTTCAAAATGGGTACAGTGGAAGACTTTACCAATTTTGTCAATGCCGTGATTGATGAAAAAAGTTTCAACAGCATCAAACGCTATATTGATAACGCGAAGAAAGATCCGAAGGCTGAGCTATGGGTTGGTGGAAAATGTGACAGCAAGAACGGATGGTTTATCCAGCCCACAGTGATCCAGGCCAAAGATGCGAAGTATGTTACGATGTGCGAGGAGATATTCGGCCCGGTACTGACCGTATATGTTTACCCGGCCAACAGTTTTGAAAAGACACTCGAACTTGTGGATAATACATCTCCCTATGCATTGACCGGATCCATCATATCCCAGGACCGGGCGGCGGTGGAACTGGCCACGAATAAACTGAGAAATGCGGCGGGTAATTTTTATATCAATGATAAACCGACCGGAGCCGTGGTGGGACAACAACCTTTTGGCGGAGCCCGGGGCAGTGGTACCAATGATAAGGCCGGTTCTATCCTGAATCTCTACCGCTGGCTGAGTCCGCGGACGATAAAAGAAACCTTTAATCCGCCTACAGATTATCGTTATGCATTCCTTGGAGAAGAATAAGTGATTTGTCGGTACGGCGTTGTAACTTGAACTATAAAACCGGATCATGGCTGTAATCATAACATCTGAACAACTGGCGGCGAACATTGCTGTACTGGCCACTGCGCTCAGTCAGCGGCATCCTGATTTTGCGGACGTGGTATTTGTGGGGATCCAGCAGGGCGGGGCTGTCCTGGGCGAACAACTCGTGGCAGAACTGCAACGCATGCACCCTGGCCGTACCATTCCGTACGGACAACTCGATATTACTTTTTACCGGGATGATATCCGGAAGAATATCATTCCTCCCGATAAAATGAATATCCATTTCGGGGTGGAGAATAAAACCGTGATCCTGATCGACGATGTGCTCTTCACCGGTCGTACCATCAAAGCCGCGTTGGACGTATTATTTGATTACGGACGTCCGGCCAAAGTGGAACTCTGTGTGCTGGTCGACCGGAAAGAACACCGTCAGTTTCCCATACAGGCTGATTATGTGGGTACTACCGTGTTTACCGAACGTTCTGATAAAGTAAAACTGGTCAACCACGAGTTTGTCCTGATTCCGGGATAATGGTGGATATTTTTATAACAGATAAAACTCATTTACCCTAACTTCGCTTTTTAATGCAACTATCTACGCGACATCTGCTGGGCATTAAAAACCTCACGAAGGAAGATATCTCCCTTATTTTATCCACCGCCGAGCAATTTAAAGAAGTCTTACAACGACCCGTAAAGAAAGTCCCTTCCCTCCGGGATGTGACCATTGTCAATCTGTTTTACGAGAATTCAACCCGGACGCGGTTCTCTTTTGAACTGGCGGAAAAGCGGCTGAGTGCGGATACGATCAACTTCGCGGCCAGTTCGTCCTCCGCAGCCAAGGGGGAGACCCTGCTCGATACCGTGAATAATATCCTGTCCATGAAAGTGGATATGGTCGTGATGCGGCACAGTGCCAGTGGCGCCCCTCACTTTTTATCCCAGCATATTCCGGCTGCGATTGTCAATGCCGGCGACGGAATCAACGAACATCCCACCCAGGCCTTACTGGATGCCTTTTCCATTAAAGAAAAGACCGGAGGCCTTGAAGGACGTAAAGTGGCGATCATCGGTGATATCATGCACAGCCGGGTGGCCCAGAGTAATATTTACCTGTTGAATAAAATGGGCGCAAAGGTTACGGTTTGCGGACCACCCACCCTGATCCCGAAATATATCCGCGAGGCTTTAGGAGTAGAAGTAAGTTATAATTTGCGTGAAACCCTGGAATGGTGTGATGTGGCCAATGTGCTCCGGATCCAGCTGGAACGACAGAATCAGGTGCTTTTCTCTTCCTTGCGTGAATACAGTATTGCCTACGGCATCAACCGCCAGTTGCTCGACAGCCTGAATAAAGAAATTGTGATCATGCACCCCGGTCCCATCAACCGTGGCGTGGAACTGGACAGCGATGTGGCCGACAGCAAACAATCCATTATCTTACAGCAGGTGGAGAATGGGGTAGCGGTGCGGATGGCGGTATTGTACTTGCTTGCTAACAGAAACAACTAAAAAAGCGAGAAGCGAGAAACTAGAAGCTAGAAGGGAACAGCCGGATCCCGTAAAAGAGATTGAGCTGGTTATTTTAGCCTGAACTTACTCAGGAAGCCCTGACACCTGACACCCGACAGCAGACACCTAACACCTAACAGCTAACACCTAACAACTATTGCCATGGCCAGAATCTGCCTCTTCCCCGGAACCTTTGATCCCGTAACACTGGGACATGTGGATATTATCAACCGGGCCCTGCCTTTGTTTGATAAGATTGTGGTGGGTATCGGGTTGAATTCTGCCAAAGCCCCCATGTTTTCTGCGGATCAGCGGCTGCAGTGGATCAGTGAAATATATAAGGATGAAGAAAGGGTGGTGGGTGCGATGTATGAGGGACTGACAATCGATTACTGCAAACAGATCGGTGCCAACTTTATTCTGCGGGGCATCCGGTACGTATCTGATTTCGAATACGAAAAAACGATTGCGGATGCCAACCGCACACTCGATAAAAGTATTGAGACCATCTTCCTCACTGGTGAACCAAAATACACATCCGTGGCCTCTACCATCGTAAGAGATATCATTCGTAATGGCGGGAATGCCGCTCCTTTTATACCTGAACTGGTTGCCCGTTCGATCAAAACCTTGAAATAAAATGTCAATCTGGTTTAAGAAAGATCTGCGCCTTGAAGATTTCAGCATATTCAGCCAGGAAAAGCAGATGGCCGATCATCTTGGCATCGAATGGACGGAACTGGGCGATAATTTTCTCAAAGCCCGGATGCCGGTGGATCACCGGACCAAACAACCTTATGGCTTATTACATGGGGGAGCTTCCTGTGTACTGGCCGAAACCTTGGGCAGTGTGGGAGCTGCCCTGGTTGTAGATCCGGTAAAATATAATTGCGTAGGGCTCGAGATCAATGCCAATCATGTGCGGAGTGCCCGCGAAGGGTTTGTGACCGGTGTGGCCAGCCCGATCCATATCGGCGCCAGCACCCAGGTATGGGATATAAAAATTTACAATGAACGGGAGAAACTGATCTGTGTCAGCCGGCTGACGGTGGCGGTGATTCCCCGACGCTGATCAGGCTTCATCCCGGGCCTGTACCAATACATCGGCTACTGAAGGGAAGCACAATCCCAGGTATTCATCGATACCCGATGGTTTTACCCATTTTACTTCCAGTATATCTTCTTCGGTTTGCGGCACCAGGGATTGCTTTCCGCCGGCTTTCATCTTATACCAATGCGATTCCTTCAGGATAAATTTAGTGCCTTCATGATAGGTATGCCAGGTCACACACAGCGGCTGAAGTAACTGCACTTTTTTTAAGCCGGTTTCTTCCTCCACTTCCCGCACGGCACATTTGTCCAGTTTTTCACCCTTTTCCAGTTTACCCTTGGGCAGGTCCCATTTTGCACGGCGGTAGATCAGCAGCCATTCCCCGTTTTCATTTTCTACCAGGCCACCAGCCGCCTGGATCATGACAAATTTTTTAAAAAATGCTTTTTTTAATTCCTCCAGATCGGGATGAAGAAAAACGCCGGCATGTACTTTTTCCTGTTGCATTTCGTGGAGCATGGTCTTCACGGTATGCATATCCAGTTCGTCAATGAAAACGGCATCATCGTGATGAACGTACGGCTCGATGGTCTCATCCACTGCATCACAGAGGAAGAGGGGCTTGTCATTGAAATAAATTTTTATATACATAGTGCGGGGTTCATTTTATCTTCGCTGCATGACAGATGCAAAAGCGGTAGCCGAAAAACTGCTTCAAGTTAGTGCAGTTAGGTTAAATCCCGAACAACCCTTTACCTGGGCCAGTGGCTGGAAAAGCCCGATCTATTGTGATAACCGGAAAATCCTTTCCTTTCCCTTTATCCGGGACTATATCAAATCCGAAATGTGCAATGTGATTTTCGAGAAATTCCCGGATGCCGAACTGCTGGCCGGGGTGGCTACTGCCGGTATCGCCTGGGGGGCCATGGCGGCCGATCAACTCAAACTGCCCTATATCTATGTACGTCCAAAACCCAAGGAACACGGACTGGGCAATCAGATTGAGGGTTTTTATGAAAAGGGACAGAAGACCGTGGTGGTCGAAGACCTGGTCTCAACCGGTAAGAGCAGTCTCCAGGTAGTGGATGTGCTCAAAGCCCAGGGCCTTGAGGTAGTGGGGATGGTGTCCATCTTTACCTATGGCTTTCCGGCTGCAACCGAAGCTTTTGAAGCCGCGTCATTGCCCTATCAGTCCCTGACCGACTATCCCTCCCTGATCGAACTGGCCCTGAAAAAGGGCATCATCAGTCCGGCACAGGAAGAAGTTTTGTTAAAATGGCGGGAGAGTCCGTCCACCTGGACAGGGAATTTGTAAATTAGTACCAGTAAACGCAAATTCATAAGTCAGATGAAGAAAATCCTCTTTACCCTTATCGCATTCCTGGGACTTAGCCTGGTCAGCCAGGCACAGACCAAACCGGTACTGACCGCTACGATTAAGACCCCGAATGCCCTCTGTATTCAATGCAAAGAGCGTATCGAAGCCTATCTCAAAAGGTATGATGGGGTACTGGAGACCAATGTCAACTTCCGCAAAGGCGAAACCCGGGTAAAATATGTGACCGACCGGACCGATATCGAACAAATCAAAACGGCAATTGCCAACTGTGGCTATGATGCCGATGATGTACCCGCCGCCGAAGATGCCTATGACAGGCTTCCCAAGACCTGTAAAAAATTTGCAGACGGTGGAGGGCATCCGAAGCCGAAGGCACCACCGGTACAGTAGTCGGGAGTCGGGAGTTAGGAGTCGGGAGTCAACAGCCCCTCCAAATTAGTCGGGAGTCGGGAGTTAGTAGTCGGGAGCCTGCCTGCCGGTAGTGTAATTCTTCAGTATTTAGGTAACAGTTTATAAATTA
>DAORKK010000192.1:0-5924 GCA_035439525.1 Chitinophagaceae bacterium | reverse complement strand
TGATCATCGGCATCACGCTTTTTCCGTTCAGTCCCACACTGCGCATCAGCCGGTCTGAAAGAAAACTGATCCGTGCCATATAACCACTGTCTTCAAGTAAAGTGATCAGGCCAAAAAGAATCATAATCTGTGGGACGAAGACAAAAATGCCACTCAGTCCGGCAATGACTCCGTTCAGGAGCAGGTCGGTCCACCGGGTATCCGGCAAAGCCTGTGAAAGGCCCTGGTTTATTTTAGAAAAACCGAGATCGATCCAGTCCATCGGGTACTGGGCCAGCCAGAACACACTTTGGAAAAGCAGGAACAATACGGCCAGCAGGATCAGGTAACCCCAGCGGCGGTGGAGCAGCAGATTATCCAGCCTTTCCGTGAAAATGGATTTTTTCAACGGATCGGGTTCGGAAACGGCCTGTTGCATGATCTGCCGGATCCGGCTATATCGTTGTAAGATTTCTTCAGCCTGGGTCTTGGTAGGGTTGAACTGGTGACGGATTTCGATATTTTCAATCGTTTCCTGCATGGGAGCATTCAGCTCAAAATGTTCATGATTGATCAGGTAATGGATCGCTTTATAATCACTCAGAGCGGGAAAATGCTGTTTTACTTCTTCAATCGGGGCTTCAGCCAGGGCATTATTATCAATAAAATCCCGGACCGGTGTTTTATAAGCCTGTTGAACCGTCAGGGAAATCGCTCTTTTCAGTTCCACGATCCCCTTGTTTTTTCTTGGATTGACGGCTACCACGGGTACACCCAGCTCCCGCTCCAGGGTGGGAATATCAATTTTGATTCCTTTTTGCCGCGCCAGGTCCATCATGGTCAGTACCACCACCACCGGGATCTTCAGGTCAATGATCTGGGTACAAAAAAGGAGGTTTCTTTTCAGGTTGCTGGCATCGGCCACAGCGACAACCACATCCGCTTTGATGTCTTTATCTTCCCCGATCAGGACTTTATAACTCACCCATTCGTCCAGACGCTTCGGATAAAGACTGTAGGATCCGGGCAGATCAATCAGCTCGGCGTTGAAAGAGCCAAACCGGGCGGTACCGGTTTTTTTGTCCACCGTAACCCCTGGAAAATTGCCGACCTGCTGATTCAGGCCAGTCAGGCAGTTAAATAGGGAACTTTTTCCGCTGTTGGGATTCCCGACCAGGGCGATATGTGGTTTATTTTGTTCCATTTAAGTGACAGCTCCCTTCCGGGTAGGCAAAAGTATTGCGGTAAGGGGAAACAGCCTTACGAAATACGATTTTTAGCAGGTGCAATCCGGAAAAAGATTGACGGAATTATGGCAATAAACAAGCAAAGAAACAGGCGGGCGCAATACCTTTGCCACTTATCAATCGATTTACTATGGTTCGCGCTTTTTCAAGATCCCTGACCGGCCTGCTGGTATTTGTTATTGCCTGCTCGCCTTCCAAGAAAATTAATAAAGAGGATGTACAGCTGCTGGACAACCTGAAAGCTCATATCCAGTACTTGTCTGATGATAAACTGGAAGGTCGCCGTACAGGGACTGCCGGGGAAAAGCTGGCCATGGAGTATATCAGTAACCAGTTCAGCAGTACCGGGCTGTTGCCAAAGGGAACCAGTAATTATTACCAGGCGTTTGAAGTGAATGAAGGAAAACAGATTGACCCGTCAACGGAATTATCCATCAATGGCAGTAAGCTGGAAACCGGAAAAGAGTATTTCCCATTTCCGTATAGTGCACCAGGAAAAATGGAAGCCCTGCCTGCCATTGCGGTACAGGAAGCGGATATGCCCTGGTTTGTGGATCTGAAAGACGCATTGGAGGAAAATAAGGCCAACCCGCATTTTGATCTCCCTGATTATATTTATACCAATACCAAAAAAGCAAAGGATAAAGGAGCTACCGCCTTATTTATTTATAACACTTCAGGTACCGATGATAAACTGGCGTTTAATGGAAAGGATAAATCAGCGACGCTGACTATACCGGTTATTTATATTAAGAAAGAAGCAGCCGCGAAATACCTGAAAGATCCTTCTGCCACGATCAATGTAAAATTTGCGGTTTCCCTGAGTGATAAAAAAAGAACCGGGTATAATGTGGTTGGTTTTGTGGACAATGGTGCTCCCACCACGGTTGTTATCGGAGCTCATTTCGATCACCTGGGTTATGGGGAAGATGGCAATTCCAGGCATACCACAACAGAACCGGCCATTCATAACGGGGCCGATGATAATGCCAGCGGAACGGCGGCACTTATTGAATTGTCAAAAAAACTGAAAGCCTCTTCTTTAAAGAATAACAACTACCTCTTTATTGCTTTTTCCGGGGAGGAACTCGGACTTTACGGATCCAAGTATTATACCGAGCACCCGACCATTGACCTGAAGACGGTAAACTATATGATCAATATGGATATGGTGGGCCGGTTAAACGACAGCAGCAAAGTACTGACCATTGGTGGTTATGGTACTTCTCCGGCCTGGGCCAGTGTGATCCAGCCGACAAAACCGGTAACAGACAATAAGTCCGGCAATCCGCAAATTGTGGTACGGATCGACAGCAGCGGAACCGGTCCAAGTGATCATACCTCCTTCTATCGGAAGGACATTCCGGTATTGTTTTATTTCACGGGCCTGCATACCGATTACCATAAACCATCGGATGATGCGGATAAGATCAACTATGGCGGAGAGCAATTAATTGTAAAACAGGTGTTGGGTGTGGTGCAGCAACTGGACAACCAGCCTAAACTTGCTTTTCTCAAAACCCGCGAAGCACAAACCACTACCTCCGCCCGCTTCAGTGTATCCATGGGAATTATGCCCGATTATACCTGGTCCGGAAATGGTTTACGTTCTGATGGGGTAAGTGAGGGCAAGCCGGCGCAGAAAGCCGGGCTGAAAGCGGGTGACATTATCCTGCAGATCGGGGATTTCAAGATTACCTCCATGGAAAGCTATATGCAGACCCTGGGCAAGTTTAAGAAAGGAGATAAAGCGAAAGTCGTTTACCTCCGCGGGAAAGACACCCTGGAGACCACGGTTGAATTCTAATCCGTAAATTACAGTATGGCCGAAAAAAACAAACTGGTCCTTGATACAAAGGAGCTCATGGAGGGCTTTTTTGAAGATACCCGTTTGCTGGGTGTGATGGCCCCGATCAAGGATTACCAGTTTTGCTGGCACCTGAATAATACGATCGGTCTCGATTTCCGGATAAATGATATTGAGATCAAGCTGATCAAAAAGAAAAGGGATTATTTTTTCACCGTGTACGAATACCGGATACCCACCGGAACGCTGGAGCATTATATCTATAACAACCAGTTTGACGGCGAATACCTCCTTCCCGAATTCAAGCACTTCGATTTTCTATGGCTGATGAAAGGCGATGAGGTGAATGATGACACGCTGCAGGAAACGATTCAGACGATCCGGAGTATTAATAGTGTGCAGCTGGTGACGGAGTTGTCGATAGAGCAAATAAAGAATAAAGAAAATCTTGTGTTTTAATGCGGAACCAGCATAAGTTAGGATGAGTAATGAGTAATCAGTAATGAGTAGCTGATCGCACATAACTATCTTTCTGAACTTCCCGCATTGGGAAATGTTCATTCCGTTTATTCTTTTCCACCGTTACTCATTACTCATTATTGATTACTCATTTTTTAAAACGCGTCATACTATGTGGACTCATACCGACAACAAACTCTACCGCAAATTCAAGTTCAGCAACTTCAGCGAAGCTTTTGCTTTTATGACCCGGGTGGCATTGGAAGCCGAGAAGATGGATCATCATCCGTTATGGACCAATGTGTGGAATACGGTGGAGATCTGGCTGAGTACGCATGATGCGGGAGATATAGTGACGGAGAAAGACCAATTGCTCGCAGCAAAGATTGATGGATTGATTTAATGTAATACTATGAATATAAAACGGCTGTTGCCGGTATTCGGCTTGTTGTTTATTGCCTGTAATAACGGGGATAAAGTAGTTGCTGGCGGGCCCTGCAGCTATAAGGAAACGATTCATCCGGCGAAACTGATTAAACTCGAAACCACGGACAGCACCTGGTACAATGTATGGCTGGAACTGGAAGCCGGTATCCAATCTAAGGATAAGAAGGATACCCTGTATTCAAGACAATTAAACGGAAGTCTGCTGCATATTGACCAGATAAAAAAAGACAGCATTGCTGTGGGGAATACTTATAAGTTCGTGGTACAGGATATTATCAGCGGAAGCTGTACTCCCCGCGTTACGATGTTTCGCTTTGAAAAATTTTAATTTCATCATTTGCCTATTGCATCTACATTGTTAATGGTGAGGCCGGCCGCATTTGGCTATAACGACGAAACGGCCGCCAATAATTTCTTTCAGCATCATCCCGGGCTGGACCGCACTACGCTGCAACAAAAAGCCCTGGCTGAGTTTGATGCGATGGTGGATTTGTTGCGCAGTCATCAGGTGGAACTGCTTGTGCTGGAAGACAGCAAGGAACCACCCAAGCCTGATGCCGTATTTCCCAATAACTGGATCAGCACATCTCCCGACGGTAAAATATTTATTTACCCGATGTATGCCCCCAACCGGCGCACAGAGAAAAGGGATGAATTGATTGATCAGATTGTCCGCGAGTATATGGTAACAGATGTACAGGACTGGAGTGAGTTTGAGGCGGAAGGACGTTTCCTTGAAGGCACGGGGAGTATGGTCATCGACTATGATCATGATATGATCTACGCGGCAATATCGGAGCGTACTAATTTATCGGTCCTGGAAAAATTTGCTTCTGCCAACGGATTTCAGGCCATTGTATTCCTGGCCACCGATAAAGAAGGCCACCCGATCTATCATACCAACGTGGTGATGGCCCTGGGCGAAAAATTTGCCGTGCTTTGTGAAGAGGCGATCGAAGAAGAATGGGAGCTTATTGCGGTGAAACAATTACTGGAATCAACTGGTCATACCATCATCCCCATTAACCGCGACCAGCTCTATGCATTTGCAGGCAATATGCTTGAGATCAAAAACAAAAAAGGAGAATCGCTGATCATACTCAGCCAGACGGCAATGAATGCATTACGTCCGGACCAGGTACAACAGCTACAAAGTTTTGCAACACTGGTACCGGTAGCCGTCCCTACCATTGAACAGGTGGAAGGCGGCAGTGTACGCTGTATGCTGGCGGAGATCTTTCTGCAGCGAAAAATTAAGGAAGGATGATCACCGCTTTTTCCCCTTTTGCTTTCATCTGTCCGAGAGGAGTGATGAACCCACCCAGTCCATTCTTTTCAAGTACAGCTATCAGTTCGTCTTTTGTTTCCGGTGCAATGGCAATCAATAATCCGCCATTGGTTTGCGGATCCGGTAACAACTTAAAAGCTTCCGCCACCGGTGTGCCTTTTTCAAATTTTACTTTCTCGCCGTAACTACTCCAGTTGCGGGTAGTGCCATCGGGGAATACGCCCTGGGCGATATAATCTTTCACGCCGGGAATAGCGGGAATCTTATCATACCATACTTCCGCGCTCAGTCCGCTGCCTTCAGCCATCTCGATCAGGTGGCCCAGGAAACCGAAGCCGGTCACATCGGTCATGGCATGTATGCCTTTTATTTTTCCCAACTCCTCCCCTGTTTTATTCAGGGTCGTCATTTGTTTGATGATCACAGCCAGCAGTTCGTCAGTAATCAATCCTCTTTTCTGTGCGGTTGATAAAATACCTACACCAAGAGGTTTGGTGAGAAAGAGCAGGTCGCCTTCTTTAGCAGTATTATTTTGCTTCAGGTTTTCTATGGGGAGAATTCCGGTTACCGCCAGTCCGAAGATCGGCTCCGGCGAATCAATACTGTGACCACCGGCTAAAGGAATGCCGGCTTCGAGGCAAATGCTGCGTCCGCCTTCGACCACCTTTTGTGCCACATCCGCCGGCAGTTTATTTAC
>DAORKK010000191.1:0-5932 GCA_035439525.1 Chitinophagaceae bacterium | reverse complement strand
AAACAGATCAAGAACCGGGTACTGCTGGGTGTTAATTTCGTTATGTTCATCATAGTGCTGGCATTCTGGAACAGCCAGGGGGCCATCATCAATACCATTTTTAAAATTGCCGGATATACCTATGGTCCGCTCCTTGGTCTGTACCTTACTGGTTTCTTTACTTCGTATAAGTTAAAGGAGAAATGGGTGCCATTGGCCTGTGTCGGTGCTGCCCTGCTGACCTGGGGGCTCAACGAATTTTTTCTCCGGCAATACCGGTTTGACCTTGGTTTTATGAATATCGGGCTGAATGCAGGACTGACCATCGTATTTTTATACCTGATTAAAAAGAATAACAGATGATCGATACAAAGCGTATAATTATCCGGGAATGTCATGATCCGCTGGTTTTTGATATGTGTGCGGAAATCATGTCGGCCACTGATCCCTGGATTACCCTGGGCATGGATAAAGCCCGTTGCCGCCTTGGTTTTGAGGGTATGGGCAAGGAAGTACATGTGGCATGGAACGATGAAATGATAGCCGGCTTTACTATCTTACAAACTGCCGGTTCTTTCCGTGGCTATATCCAAACCCTTTGCTCCGCTCCACGCTTCAGAGGCAGCGGCGTAGGGACCCGATTATTGCAATATTGTGAGGAACGGGTATCGGCTTATTCGCCGAATCTCTTTATTTGTGTGTCGGAATTTAATAAAGGTGCACTGAAGCTTTACCTCAACTTTGGATTCAAACAGGTTGGATCAATACCGGATTTTGTGAAAGAAGGTTATACGGAGTTGTTGCTGAGGAAGACGAGGGGGCCGTTGGTAAGAGGTTGAAAAGTTGACAGGCTGAAAAGTTGACAGGTTGACAAGGGGGGCTTCTAAGAAGGTTTCCTTATCAACTTGTTAACCTGTTAACTTTTCAACCTACCTATCGGCAGGCAGGCTTCAATACAAGCTATACGAAAGATGAAGATAATACGCTACATACTATTTACCCTTACCTTCCCCCTATGGGTAAAAGGGCAGGAGCATGCTCCGCTCCGGAAGGAATTATCGCATATACTGGCCAGTTATGTAGACTCCGGACTGATCCCCGGAGCGGTATTACAGGTACAGCACAAGGGGAAGATCATTTATCAGCAGGCAGCAGGTTATGCCCGGCGATTTGATGCAACAGGAGCGGAACTGAAAAAGCCGGAGCAACTCAGGCTGACTCACTTATATGATATTGCTTCACTGACTAAGGTCACAGGCACCACTACGGCTATCATGTTGCTTACGGATCAGGGTAAACTGCATCCGGATGACCGGGTAGGGAAGTTTATACCCGCATTCAATAGTGCGGATAAAAAAGAGATCACGATCCGCCACCTGCTCACCCATACTTCCGGTTTAATAGAATGGTATCCCTTATACTACCGGGCCAATACAAGAGCAGCTACATACAAGCTGATCGCCTCCCTGCCCCTGAAATATCCTGTCGGGAAGGAACGCCATTACAGTGACCTGGGCTTTGCCATACTTGGACAAATCATTGAAACCGTATCCGGGATGTCGCTGGATACGTTTGAGCTGGAAAATATTTTCCGGCCACTGGGGATGAAGCAGACCCTTTATACACCGGTAAAAAATAATTATAAAGGAATCGTTGTTCCCACCTCGTTCGGTAACCCCTACGAATACCGGATGGTACACGACAGCAGCCTGGGCTTTGTATTTAAAGAGATCAATCCCGATCAGTGGAATGGCTGGAGAACTTATTTTTTGCGTGGTGAAGTGAATGATGGCAATTGCTGGTATGCCTGTGAGGGAGTGAATGGGGCGGCCGGTTTATTTTCTACCGCCGCTGACCTGCAATTGCTGGTGAATATGTTGCTCAATAAAGAACCTGGCGGACTGATCAGTAAAAAGACCAGGGACTTGTTTCTTACAAAAGATCAGTTCAATAACGGACTGGGATGGATGATGGATCCCGTTAATTCCTTCATGAAAAATGCGCCGGATGGCAGTTTTGGACACACTGGTTTTACCGGCACCAGTATCGCCGTAGTGCCATCCATGGAACTGAGCGTGATCCTGCTGATCAACCGGCAGCAACGGGGACTCTTGCCGTCCAACGAATACTATAACCTCAACCCGCTGCGGCGGCGTATATTCGAAACTATTGTGAACGCATTGAAATAAAATCCATGGAGTATATCGCTCATTTATCAAGGGATAAAAAACTGAAGAAACTGGTGGAAGCGGCGGAGCCCCACCAGCTAAAAAAAAGGAAAAATATCTGTACCTATCTCTGTGCCTCCATCATGAGCCAGCAACTGAGTACCAAAGTGGCGGATGTGATTTATAAACGGTTTATTGCTTTATATGGCGGGAAGGAACCCCTGCCTCAACAGATTCTGGATACGCCTTTTGAACAGTTGCGTGGCATTGGGCTCAGTAATGCCAAAGTCAGCTATGTAAAAAATGTCGCCCAGTTTGAGATGGAGAAAGGCATGGATGCAAAGAAGCTGCAGAAAATGGACAATGAGGAAATAATCGCTTATCTCACCGAAATAAAAGGGGTAGGCCGCTGGACCGTGGAAATGCTGCTCATGTTTGCCCTCGGCCGCGAAGATGTATTTGCCGTGGATGACCTCGGTATACAAAATGCCATGATTAAGTTATACAAACTGGACAACAGCGATAAGAAGCAACTGCGGGAAAAAATGCTGAAGGTTTCTGCGAAATGGAGTCCTTACCGCACCTATGCCTGTGTGCATTTGTGGAGATGGAAGGATAATGGATAATACCATCCTTCGATACGTCCCGCATAAATTTATTCATATTCCCTGATGTATTTCGTTGGCGGGACTACTCAGGATGACAACGGGCCCTGTCATGCTGCCTGCCCCGCCAAATGCGGGGAGCGTGTCGAAGGGTGACAGCGGTTGTCATGCTGAGCCTGCCTACCGGACAGGCAGGCTTGCCGAAGCATGACCAACTAAAAATTCCTTACCTTAATTCCATGAAACCCACACTCACCATCTCTGCACTTGCCATACTATTCTTCTTTAGTTCCTTTCAGCCCGAAAAGGCGAAATGGGAAGAACTCTTCGATGGACAATCCTTCGATGGCTGGAAAGTAGGTAGTAATGCTGCCTCCTTTAAAATAGAAAATGGCATGATCGTGGTGAATGGCAATGTGGCCCATCTTTTTTATGATGGTCCGGTGGGTCAGCATAATTTCAAAAATTTTGAATTGAAAGTGGATGTAATGACCCGGCCTGGTTCCAATTCCGGGATTTATTTTCATACACAGTACCAGGAAAGTGGCTGGCCAAAGAAAGGATACGAAGTACAGGTTAATAACTCACAATCCGACTGGCGCCGCACAGCCAGTCTCTATGCCATCCAGGATGTGAAAGAAACTTATGTGAAGGACGATGAGTGGTTCACGATCCATATTGTGGTAAAAGGAAAGCACGTCACCACTTCAATAAATAATAAAAAGGTAGTTGACTATACCGAACCGGATAACGTAGAACGTCCGGAGGGTATGAAGGAAAGACTTCTTACTTCAGGCACCTTTGCGCTACAGGGCCACGATCCGAAAAGTAAAGTGTTTTACAAGAATATCAGGGTGAAGGTAAATTGACAGGTTAAAAAGTTGATAAGTTGACAAGGGATCTTCTAAGACCGACCCCTTGTCAACCTGTAAACTTGTTAACCTGTGAACTATATGCTATAACCCCTTATTAAAAAAGATAACCCCTTCTATAGAAACACCCGCTTTTGTATCCAGACCCTCCATCTCCGCCCCGGCACTGGCTTTTACACCCCAGCCACATTTACTGTCATAAACGAGTGCGAGTTTTTCACTAAGCTTGAATGGGCCGCCATGCGTCAGGGATTCGGTATCTACCCCAACACCGATAGAAAATTCATAACTGCCATCCTGGTGAAATTCTGCTTCGCCGGTAAGTGGGCCGAATTCATGTTCCGCTACAATATTCACGGCCATTTCCTGTTGGGCCTCTTGTCCGGGTGCATAAGTGGTAGACTGCTCAATGCTGATATTTTCCCGGGGATTGAAGGATACTTTTGTTTTAATGAACTCAGTAGCCGGGCATTTTGCTACCGGATCGGCGCCAAGGGTTTTACAATCAGGGGAAACATCAGTATCACTTCGATAGATATAAGCGCGGTAATGGATCCGCCGGATCAGTTTATCCCCCAGTTCCAGCCATTGATCCACTTTGATCACGGGTCCCATTTTTTCATCATTCACAATTTTCATGTGGAAGGGCCCTTTCATGGCAGCCCCTGCGGCATCGGGCGGAAAGGGGGACCAGGTTTTTTTCTTTTGCCATTCGCCTGCATTGTACAGATCCAGGTCACCCGAAGGCATACCCGAAATTTCAACATTGCCCTCTTCGTCTACGGTACCTGTAAAACTCCAGTCACGGAGCTGGAACCCATCCTTAAGGTTGGTGCCAAACCCTCCGTACAGGGCGGTAAGCGGTGCTGGAGACATTCCGGTCACCGGACCACCTGCTGATCCCTGGTATACATACATCACTTTACCAGTACCGGTAATAGTGCCCGATTTGCTGATGTCCATCGAAAACTCTTTGGCACAGGCAAGGGTTTGCAGGTTGATCGTGGTTTGCGCCAGGTCTTTCCCAAATGTGGTGTTTGCTTCTTTGGCAGTTTCACCGGAACGGGCACTCACGGCATCGGCTTCGTAATGACCTTCCCATTGGGCCAGTTTATCTCTTTTTTCTTCTCCTTTTGTTTTGGATGGCTTCTTTGGTGGAGCTGGTTTTTTTGCTATGGAGGCGTTCTTTGCACCTTCCCGTCCTTCACCGGCATAGCCCTTGTCCCAGGCCTCACCAAAATCCTTTGCCGCTCCGGTCTTATCTCCCTTGCCTTCTTTGATCTTGCCACCTGTATAGCAGAACAGCCCGTTTTCCGGATCCAGTCTGCGGGCAATGCGGATCGCCGAATCAGCGGCGGGATAATTTCCCATTTTGAGTTGAGCCAGGGCCAGGTTACCCCATGAAGAAGAGAGGTTGGGAAAATTGCGGGTCACTTCTTTCAGCAGGATCACGGCGTCACTGTACTTATTATAATCCATGATAAGGCTTGAAAGATTATTCAGGTACAGCGCATTGGTTGGTTTGAGCTCGGCGGCTTTGGCAAACGCATAAACTGCTTCAGGTCTTAGTTTTTTAAAGTAGAATAGATTGCCCATTACATAGTAGGCTTCGGCCAGCCCGCCTTTGTATTTTTTAGCATCACCCAGCGCCCAGCTATCAACCTTGGCTTTATACTTCATAATTTTTTGCACCCCATCCCGGTTCCGGATAATTACTTCATTCACCGTGCCAGTGGGCGTGAATGCAGTACCTGCCTGCTGCCAGGTTGAACTTCCTTTTCCATTGCTTAGCATCATAAAAGGAAGGGTCAGTGTGCCGTTCATGAGTGACCAGGCGCCTGTCTTAGTACCCTGTTCCATTTCTTTAAAAGCAATAGTGATATTGCTGCCCGTGATCTTCCAGGTGCCATTATCCGTAACAGTTTGTCCCGGCATGGCCGCCTTAAGGTTGAATTTTCCTGTGGTAAAAGTTATGGAGATCTCCGCTCCGCCCCTGGGTGTTTTGCCATCACTGTCTTTTACCAGGATGTATTTACCGGTAGGGGATTGCGCATAGAGCAGGGTCCAGGCAGTAAAAAGGAAAAACAGGGAGAGCAGAGTTTTTTTCATAAAAAGGGAGTTTGCCGGGAGGCCGGTTTTGGGGAACTAAAGTCTGTATTTTTTTAAGGGGAAGGCATCCCCTGAAAAAGGGATATTTTGGGAAAAGAACCAAGAAACCCCACCTTCGCTAAAGCTATGGTGGGCAAGCAAGACGGCAAAGAATAATCAAGAACCAAGAAACCAAGAATCCAAAGAATAATCAAGAAAC
>DAORKK010000190.1:0-5948 GCA_035439525.1 Chitinophagaceae bacterium | reverse complement strand
GCCCATCCCAAAGGCATTGGTGCATACAATGACCCGGATGGAATTTTTGATCCATGCTTCCTGTTTGGCGGAACGTTCTTCCTGGTTCAGTCCGGCATGATAAAAATCTGCGGGTATACCTTGCAGTTGTAACAGCTCCGCTATCTCTTTGGTGCGTTTCCGGCTTTTGCAATACACGATACCGGTGCCCGGTACTTTTTTCAATATCTCTATGATCTTATTGATCTTGGAATCCATCCGGAAGCAGCTATAGGAAAGATTGGCTCGCTCGAAGGATTGCCGGTAGATCTGTGGTTGATGTAACTCCAGCTTCTGTGCAATATCGTCCTGTACTTCAGGAGTGGCCGATGCGGTAAGGGCAAGGATCGGCACATCGGGTAACTCGGTCCGCAAGGCGGCAATGCGTAAATACGGTGGCCGGAAATCATAGCCCCACTGCGAAATACAATGCGCTTCATCCACGGCAATGAGGTGTACACCCAGTCCCGGCAGGTATTCTTTAAAAAGAGAAGTTTCTAAACGCTCAGGCGAGACATACAGGAATTTACAATTACTCTCCATGGCCGTATGAAACGTGCGGATCACTTCCTTGCGGCTCATGCCGGAGAAAATAGCAAAAGCTGTAATTCCTCTTTTACGCAGGTTTTCCACCTGGTCTTTCATCAAGGCAATCAATGGTGAAATCACCAGGCAGAGGCCGTCCATCGCCATGGCGGGTACCTGGTAACAAAGTGATTTTCCACCCCCCGTTGGCATCAGGGCCAGCACATCTTTCCCGTTCAGTACAGACTTTATAATGTCTTCCTGCATCGGGCGAAAAGCGTCATAGCCCCAGTATTCTTTCAGTATTTGTTTCGGATCAGTCAAGGGATAAATTGCAGGCGACAAATTACATCATTGTGGCGGGAGTTCCCTTTTCCGGAACAGGATCAGTTCCACCCGCCGGTTCAGGGCTCTTCCTTCCGCTGTCTGGTTGGATGCCACCGGCCGGTTTCGTCCATATGGATGGACCGAAAGGGGAGTGCTGGCGGGCAAGCCGTTTTGCAACAGCCAGTTTTTTACGGCTTCACTTCGTTGTCCGCTTAATTCAATATTCCGGCTATCCGTACCAATAGAATCGGTATGTCCGTCAATATATAAACTGTCGATCCGTGACAGCCGGTCCGGTGTAAAATAATCCCGGAGGATATTCAGCGCGGAGGGCTTAAGCACTGCTTTATTAAAATCAAATAAAACATCACCCAGACTGAGGGTATCCGTTTTGATTGCTGGTTGAATGACAACCACCTGTTCCCCGGTAATGCTGCTGTCACTAAACTCAGGCTCAATAGCCAGCTGGCCTTTACCATACAGGGAATAATCCATCTCTTTATGCCGGAAATTATACCGGTAAATAATATCCTTGTTCGATGAATAGGCGGCGCAAAGAGTTTCTTTCGGATCATCAGGGGTGAGGGAAAACCGGTCAAGGATCATTGAAATGGTCTGTGTGCCGGTCAGTGGTGTTTTTCCTGCCAGGCTGTCCTGATGTATGTAACTGCCGAAAGTCAGGTAACGTTCATTTCCTGTGGCGGTGAAATGATAATCAAATTCCACAAAATTGGTGTTGGGTACCGGGGTAATGGAGTTGATACTGTCGGGTTTCATACCAGCGGCATAGGGTCGTCTGGGCACATAAAACCGCTCTCCAAGGCATATCCCCGCTTTGAAATTGAGTTTAGGATTCAGGGCAACCTTCATCAGTCCTTTCAGGGTATAATTTTTCCCGGGCTGGAGTCTGCAGGGGAGTATGGTGCCGATAACAGGGGTAAAGCCGGTATATGAAACCCAGTTATACAGCATGACAATGCTGATGTAACCGGTCAGTGGGTTATCCCCGTCATTGCCCAGCATCTGTACTTTCACATCCCTGAGATAGAACCAGCCTTCCACCCCGCATTCGGCCTTGTATTCGGTACAGACATTCACTTCCTCAAAACCTCCATTGACTAAAAGATTGGTCTGGCTCATACCGGCAGGCAGGCCAATGAAGAAAGCGGAGATTAAAAAAATGAGGCTGGTTTGTTTATACATTTGTTATACCACCTTCTTTACAAAGAGTCTTACTGAGTTTATCGCCAGCACCACATCGCTCAACCCCATGACCAGTGCGCCGAAGGTCGGTGTCAGGAATCCCAGTGCAGCCACCGGTATGGCCACAATGTTATAAGCGAAGGCCCAGAAAAGGTTTTGTTTAATTGTAAGGTAGGTATGTTTGCCTAATCCCAGCGCAGTGGGCAGATTCTTCAATCCGTGATTCATCAGGATCACCTGGGCACTTTGTACGGCGATCTGAGACGCATCATTCATGGAGATGCCGATTGTTGCTTTGGCCAGTGCCGGGGCATCATTAATTCCGTCCCCCACCATAGCCGTAGGCACCTGTTCACTGAGTGCTGCAATCTTATGCAGCTTCTGCTCCGGAGACTGTTCGGCAATCACGGTATCAATACCGAGTTGTACGGCCAGTGCATTGCATTTTGACTGCCGGTCGCCACTCAGCAGAATGGTTTTTATGTTTTTGCGGTGCAGATAATCTACCACTGCTTTCGCTTCCGGACGCAGTTCATCTTTCACGTCGATCCAGCCTTGTAATACCCCATTACGAAGTACATAAACATTATGTTGGTCTTCTCTGGTCAGTCCTTCGGCGGATTTATAGGAACCGGCCGTATATAAATTCCCTTCTTTATCAGTGGCCTGCATACCCAATCCTTTTACTTCTTCCACCTTTGCCCACTGTAACGGGTCTTTTATCTTCCATTGTTCAGTTATGCATTTTGCAATCGGGTGGTTGGAATATTTTTCAAGCGAATAGACGATTTGTTTAAATCCTTCTTCCGTAAGCCCGGCTTGCAGGATTTTCCAATCGCCGATCATGAACTGACCTGTAGTGAGTGTACCGGTTTTATCAAAGACCACTTGTTTAATATCCTTAAAAGTTTCCAGGCTGGTGGCATTGCGAAACAGGATACCGGTTTTAGCCGCACGACCCAATCCAACCGCAATGGCGGCCGGCGTGGCCAGTCCCATAGCACAGGGGCAGGCGATCACCAGCACGGCAATACTCCGCATCAGGGCCGGAGTGAATTCTTTTAAAACAATCCAGCTGATCACCAGGGTAAGTACTGCAATAGCCAGTACCACCGGAATAAAGATGGCACTGATCTTATCAGCCAGTTGCTGCACCGGTGGTTTTTCTCCCTGGGCTTGTTTGACCATATTGAGAATCCCGGAGAGTACCGTGTCATTCCCAACCGCGGTAACCTGTGTTTTAACGGTGCCATCTGTAATTACGCTGCCACCAATCAGCAAGTCTTTTGCTTTTTTATTTACCGGCATACTTTCCCCGGTAATGATTGATTCATTCACATGCACATTCCCCCATAATATTTTACAATCAATCGGAACTTGTTCTCCGCTTTTGATCAGTAACAAGTCACCAACCCGCAGCGCGGTATTTTCCACCGGAAAAATCTGTTCTTTATGTTCATCGTCAAAAGCAATCATGTTAGCCATCACTCTTTGTGATTTGGCCAGCTTGTTCAGCTCCCGTTGCGTGGAGGCGATAGAGGCATCCTCCATATAGTTACCGAAAAAAACGAGGGTGATGATGGTGGCAGCAGTTTCATAAAACATATACTGTTCTGCCTGGCCGGTCAGTGATCCATAGAGGCTGTAAACAAAAGCCGCTGTGGAACCCAAGGCGATCAGTACATTCATATTGGGCATCCCGTTCCGCAGGCTCTTCCAGGCGCTCTTTCCGAAAAAACTCATACCAATTACATAAACCGGGATGGTTAAGCCCAGTTGCACCCAATGATTCATCAGCCAGTGGATATGCAGGCCTGGGACCATGTGGAGCATTAACAAGGCTGTAAAAGGCAGGCAGAACCAGAATCGTTGGAGGTGAGAGGTAAAGAATGGCGTGTCGATCTCATCGTGATCATGGCCATGTGCATGCCCGCTTGCTGAGGCAGTTATTACTTTGTATCCAAGGTCCGTTACCCCCGTGGCGAGTTTTTCTTCGGCTAAATCTGCGCTGCGGTCAAAACTCACATCGCCGGTGGCAAAATTGACTTTGATATTGGCGGCACCTTTTTTATCCAGGTATTTGTGAATGTTCAGCGCGCAGGTGGTGCAGTCCATGCCCTCTACTTTCCATTGTACCTTTTCCATAGGGTAAAGTTACCAAAAGGGGGAAAGCCGGAGGTTCCTCAAGCGGGAATATGTTTACAACATGGTTGCTATAACGCCTTATTTTTGTGGTATGGAATGGAAATTTTCTGTGGAAACCATTAAAATGACAGCGGCCTCTTTTCTAAATCAGGCCGGGTCTGCTAGTGTTTTTGCCTTTCATGGTCCGATGGGGGCCGGTAAAACCACGTTTATCCATGCTCTCTGCGAAGAACTGGGGGTGAAAGATGTAGTGGGGAGTCCTACTTTTTCAATTATCAATGAATACCGCTACCCGGCGGATGGGAAAATGAAGCCACTCTATCACATGGATCTTTACCGGTTGCGGGATGAGGAGGAAGCCCAGCGGGCCGGTGTGGAAGATGCCTTATACAGTGGTCATATCTGCCTGGTGGAATGGCCCGAAAAAGCTCCGGGTATTTTTCCGGAACATACAATAAATGTGTTTATTGAACTGGTGGATAACCAGACCCGAAGGCTTAGAATCGCCAATAATTAATTAGCTTTGGAGTAACGACTGTTTACCTTAGCAATTAACTTCATGAGCCAGCAAAAACCCAAAATAAGCACCACTTTCAGCTACGAAACGCTGGAAGAAACCCTGGATATCCGCCCTAAGGCGGAGGGAATGATGATCGGCATCCCTAAAGAAATTGCTTTCCAGGAAAACAGGGTGGCCCTGACCCCTGATGCGGTGGGAGTACTGGTAAGCAATGGTCACCAGGTCATCATCGAACATAATGCCGGTGAAGCTTCCCATTTCCGCGATAAGGATTACAGCGAAGCAGGGGCCAAGATTGTATACGATCGTGAATCGGTTTACAAGGCACCGATCCTGGTGAAAAGTGCGCCGGTAATTGAAGAAGACCTGCCACTGCTGCAGATGAACCAGATTATCATTTCCCCGATTCATCTTTCTGTACTCAAGGCCATGATCCTGGAGAAGATGATGGAAAAAAAGATTACGGCTATTTCTTTTGAAAACCTGAAGGATGACAGTGATTCCTATCCCATCGTCCGCAGTATGAGTGAAATCGCGGGCAGCGCGGTAATGCTGATTGCCGCACAGTACCTCGGTTCAGCCAATCATGGCAAGGGCGTATTGTTAGGCGGTATTTCCGGTATTGCACCCACGAAGGTTATCATTATTGGTGCCGGGATTGTGGGCGAATATGCGGCCCGTGCAGCCCTTGCGCTCGGTGCCTCCGTGAAAGTATTTGACAACAGTGTGTATCGCTTAAAAAGATTACAGAATAATATTGGTCAGCGGATGTGGACCTCCGTACTGGAACCCCGCTTACTGGCCAAGCAACTCAAGACCTGTGAAGTGGCCGTGGGTGCACTGGGTTCACAAACCGGACGAACCCCATTGGTGGTGACCGAAGAAATGGTGAGCAATATGCGGCCAGGCTCTGTAATCATTGATGTAAGCATCGACCGGGGCGGTTGTTTTGAAACCTCTGAAATTACTTCCCATGAACATCCCATCTTTATGAAATACGGGGTGATCCATTATTGTGTGCCCAATATTCCCTCCGGCTTTTCCCGCACCGCCTCGCAGGCGATCAGTAATGTACTGATGCCCTTATTACTGGAGGCCGGCGAAGAAGGCGGATTTGAAAACCTGGTCTGGCACAAACTGCACTTACGCAACGGCATCTATTTATTCAAAGGCGCCTTAACAAATTTCTACCTCAGTCAGCGGTTTGATC
>DAORKK010000189.1:0-6087 GCA_035439525.1 Chitinophagaceae bacterium | reverse complement strand
ACCGCCCGTAAAGAAATTGAGAAAAACCTGTTGCGCCAGAAAATGGAACTGGAGAAAATCAGTGATGATATCCGGAAACTAAATACTGACCTGGAAGGTAAGGTAGAGGAAAGAACGATTATCCTGAAAGAAGCCCTGCAGAAGCTGGAAGAGTCGCAACAGGAGCTTAGTGAATCCCTGGATAAAGAGCGGCAGCTGAATGAAATCAAAAGCCGCTTTGTGTCTATGGCTTCTCATGAATTCAGGACACCACTCAGTACCATTCTTTCGTCGGCCACCCTTGTCTCCAAATACCCTTCCGGGGAAGAGTTTGATAAAAGGGAAAAACATATCCGCCGGATCAAGGATTCCGTGAATCATATGAACGAACTGCTGGAAGACTTTCTGTCCCTGGGTAAACTGGAAGAAGGGAAAGTGGGAGTGACGGTCACTGTTTTTTCAGTAAAAGATTTTGTGGAGGATGTGGTGGATGAGATGAAGGCCCATTTAAAGAGCGGCCAGGAAATTGTATTGGATTGTATCGGGGATGGTAATTTTAAGACCGATAAGCGGATGCTGAAAAATATCATGCTGAACCTGATTTCCAATGCCATCAAGTTTTCAGGGGAAGGGAAGAAGGTCTGGCTTTGTACCAATACGGTAAATAGCGTATTAAATATTTCGGTCCGCGACCAGGGACTTGGCATACCGGAGGAAGACCAGCCCCATTTGTTCAGCACTTTTTTCCGGGCCAAGAATGTAAGTAATATTCAGGGTACGGGTCTGGGACTTCCGATTGTCAAACGTTATGTAAATCTGTTGGGTGGCGATATACACCTGAACAGTGAATTGGAAAAAGGTACCGAAGTGGTGATCAGTTTGCCAGAATACAAAGAACCCGATTGATTATTGCGGATGACAGATCACAGCATCGCCGGGTGCACCGGGTAATTCCGGACTGATAAAAGGGATACCGAGGTTCATTCCCCGCAGGATCAGAACGATTCCCATCAGGGTAACAAATACTGGTACAGCTTTTCGAATCAGTTGCCGGGCTTCCGGTTTAATCATACTACCGGCCATTCCTACCATCATCATGGCAGGCAGGGTGCCAGCACCAAATGCAGCCATAAAGCTTACACTTTCAACTATTTCACTAAAAGACAGGGTGGCCGCAATAGCTACATAGACCAGTCCGCAGGGCAATAGCCCATTGGCCAGTCCCAGCCAGAAAAATCCCAAAGGGCCTTTATTTTTTTGGAGTATGCGTCCAATCAGGCGTTGGATACTATTATAAAAGCGATTGAAAAAGGCAAAGTGTATAGTGTTTTTCTGTACAAAATAAATTACGGCCAGGGCGAGAACGAGGATGCCTAACCCGATGGAGAACCAGCGTTGATATCCGCTGATATAAATCCGGCGGCCAGCGAGCCCGAACAATAATCCGATGAGGCTATAGGTAATGATTCGTCCAAACTGGTAGACCAGCAGGGAGAAAAACTGTTTTGCCCTGGACAGGTGTCCGGTAGGAAGGGCCAGGCTAAGTGGACCGCACATACCCACACAGTGCAGACTACCGGCCGCACCAAGTGTTAAACCTGATATCATGGCCGCCCATAGCATGATTAAAGTACCGATAAGTTTTGCTCGGAATAATAGGACTTTTCGCCATTGCTCCATTTAATTTTCACCGTATAAGAACCGGGAAGGATAGTACCGGCCGGAATGGTTTGTACCCCATTGCTATCTGATTGCAGCGAAACCCGTTTGTCTTTTTTAGAATCGTAGGCACAGTAAAAATAAAGTTCGCCGGTCAGTGATTTATTTTTCATTTCTTCCGGGAACTGCAGCAGGAGGGCTCCATCTTTCTTTTCGATGGTAACGGCTGCAGAAAGTGCACTGGCTGAATTGTGCTCATCGATCACATTCTGGTAGCGGAGTTCCTGTTTGTAGTAATCGGATTCCACCAGTTCAAAATCAGTATTCATAGAACGATAGACCAGGTAGCCCATACCGGCCCCGAATACAAGAAAAACGAGTACTAAGCGATTGCCCCAGTTCATAATAATTGGTTTTTGTCAGGTAACTTTTAGTGAAGGCTAAAAGGTCCCATGAAATTAGTCTTTATTGTCGTGATTTTTTTATCACCTTCATATAAACCCACCCGGAGGCTGAGTTTTCGCTTACTGATATAGTTTCTCGGCAATACAATAAAAAAGGAGCCTTTACCCTGGTCTTCTTTTTTCACCAGAATTTGTTCCCCTGCGGCTTCAATAATTCGTCCGGGGGCATCTTCCAGTTTCAATGACAGGTTGATATCCTTCATCGTTTTATTGGTCAGTTTAATGGTATACAGATTGGAAATACTGTCGGCACCTCTTTCCTGGAAGAGCATTCCTCCAGCGCGAACGATGGTTCCGCCCACATCTTTACGAGTCAGTAAAAGCACCGTGAGTAATCCGGTCAGAACAATCAGTAAACCTGTATAGAATTTCATCCGGGTAGTATAGCGTAATTTGGCGACTTCAGCAATACCTGTTTCAGACGCATAGCGTACAAGACCGCGGGGTCTTCCTACTGCATCCATCATTTTATCGCAGGCGTCGATACAAGCAGTACAACCCACACATTCCATCTGGGTACCATTGCGGATATCAATACCAGTCGGGCAAACTTTCACGCACTGATGACAATCGATACAATCGCCCAATGCTGCATCAGCCGGTTGGTCTTTTTTGTATTTGCCACGGGGTTCACCACGTTTATAGTCATAGGCCACAATCATGGAGTTGCGGTCCAGCAGTACGCTTTGCAACCGTCCGTAAGGACAAACCACGGTGCAGGCTTGTTCGCGGAAATGGGCATATACACCATAAAAAATCGCCGAGAACAGAAGGATGGCCATAAAGCCCACAAAGTGCTGGCTTACCGGTTCAGTGATTATTTTTTTCAGTTCATCGATCCCGATAATATAGGCGAGGAAAAAATTAGCAATGATAAAGGAGAGCAAAAAGAACACCAGGTGCTTGGTCAGTTTTTTTCTGATTTTCTCTCCGGTCCAGCCCGAATTCCGCAGCATTTTTTGTTTAGGTCCGTCTCCTTCGATCAGGAATTCCACTTTACGGAACAACATTTCCATAAATACCGTCTGTGGACAAACCCAACCGCAGAACAACCGGCCGAATGCGGCGGTAAATAGCACAATGAAAATGATAAAGGTGACCATCGTAAGCCCGAAGATGAAGAAGTCCTGTGGCCAGAATACTTTACCAAAAATAATAAATTTTGCTTCGGGTACATTGAACAGAAAAAAAGGCCTGCCATTCACTTTAATGAATGGCAGGGCAAAAAAGAGTATAAAGAAGCCTAAGCTGACAATGGTCCTGATATTGTAAAAGCGGCCTTTCGGTTTATGGGCAAATACCCAATTGCGTTTGCCTTTGGCATCCACCGTGGCTATGCGGTCTCGAAACGATTCATTTTTCGGTTCTCCAGTCTTAAGATCATTAGTCATAGCTTACACTCCTTTTATTATGCTCTTTATTTTCAGTTCATGGCAACTTTCTTCGTTTGCGCAGCGGAATCTGCAGCCGGAACTGATGGTACAGTTTCTTCTTTCATTAATGTGCCTTGCGGGGCTTTTGGATTAGGAGGATTGGTTCCGTGTAAAGTTTTAATATAGCTTGATACCTGGGCAATTTGTTTGTTGCTCATTTGTGTCTGCCATGCAGGCATGGCGTTTATGCCATATCGTACAACTTTAAACATTGACTTGATGTCATTTCCATGTAACCAGTAATCATCTGTCAGGTTTGGACCAACAATGCCGGCGCCGGATTCCAGATGGCAGGCGGCGCAAGACTTGACAAATAATGCTTTTCCCGCTGCCAGATCCTCAGCACCAGTCAATAATTTGACATTAGTTTCATCAACCGCATCTCCTTGCTTTTTTATGAATTCTTTTAATTGAGACTCGGCCCGGACAACAGATTGTTCATATTCCTGAATGCTGGAAGGAGCAGTATGGGAAACATGGAAACGATATAAATATACGCCGGCAAATAAGATACAGCCATAAAAGCCATATAGCCACCAGCCGGGTAACCGGTTATTCAGTTCGCGGATACCGTCATAATCGTGGCCCAGATCAAGGGAAGATTCTTCAGTAACGGGACGAAGGGCATTGAATTTATCCCACCAGGTCAGTTTGTTTGCTTTTTCTTCCTCAGTTTCTGTTTCTGATGTGATCTTATCTTTCTCTGCTTTCAGGAGGAACTTAATATTGATCAGGAGAGCCAGAATGATAAACAGTTCTAGAAACATTACCGTTGCAAGTATATAGAAGGTAGAGGAGGGCATGCCCGCGATGGTCTTTGCACCAGTAGTGACCGCATTTGCAGTGTCGCCGGTTGCATCCTGCGCAAAAAGAGCAGGAGCGGCCAGTAACAGCAATCCGGTGATGACAGAAGCTAAAGTAGCCGGGTTAGCCGCTTTTTTCTTCTTTTTCAATTTTACATCTGCCGCTCCGATGAGGATATTGGCCAGAATGCCAATGATCACCAGCAGTAGGACCATCAGGATAATAAAGGTCAGCGTCAGCGGGTTATTGAATATGGATGGTGCCGGTGGTCCGGCGGCCCATACCGGCTGTACCGCGGTAATGGTGAGGGCTGTCAGTAAGCCCAGCATGTATTTTGTGGTTGTACGCATATAAAACAGCATTACAGGTTAGTTGATTAATTATTGTCTAAAGGAATCCGGCTGATCTCATCATAGCTTTTCTTCTTGGTTTTAAATACCCAGGTCAGCATGAGGGTAAAAAACAGGAAGAATAACAGCAGGGAAGAGAGACCGAAAATGTCCACACCGCTTACTTTTTCTAGATAGTTGATGAATTTCATTTCTGAATTATTTAATATTTTCAGCGATTGGTTTTTTCTCCAGTTTGATATCACGTCCCATTCGTTGCAGATAAGCGATCAATGCAACAATCTCAGCATTTGGCGCCGTTTCAATCTTGTCTTTTTTCAGATTAGCTGCAATGGAATCGGCCTGGTGCATCAGGTCACGATTAGCTACCTGGTCATATCCTTCTGGATAAGGCACACCCAGTGTCTGCATGGCCCTGATCTTGGCCGGTGTGGAGCTTGTATCCAGCGCATCATCCAGCAACCATACGTATTGTGGCATCAGTGATCCAGGAGACATTGAACGGGGATCGTACATGTGATTATAGTGCCAGCTGTCAGGATATTTACCGCCGATACGGGCCAGATCCGGACCAGTACGCTTGCTGCCCCATTGGAACGGGTGGTCATAGACAAACTCACCGGCTTTGGAGTATTCCCCATAACGGGCTACTTCATCTCTGAACGGACGGATCATTTGCGAGTGACAGGTATAACAACCTTCCCGGATATAGATATCACGTCCCTGTAACTCCAGCGGCGTATAAGGTTTAACGCTGGCAATAGTTGGTACATTGGATTTTACCAGGAAAGTGGGTATCATTTGTACAAGACCTCCAATTGATACTACAATCAGGCTCAATACCAGCATGGTAACAGGCTTGCGTTCCAGGATACGGTGCCAGTATTCCTTATGTGGTTTTTCTTTAACAAGGGCAGGGGCTTCCGCAGCTTCTTCAGCTATAAACCGGCCTTTTGCCATCGTTTTATAAATATTATAGACAAGCATATGGACACCAATAAGGTATAAAAGACCTCCTACACTACGGGCTACATACATGGGTATCAGGTTGGTCACCGTTTCAAGAAACTGAAACTTAAGCTGACCTTCCGGGGTAAACTGTTTCCACATAGATGCCTGTTCAAAACCGGCCCAGTACATGGGTACTGCATATAAAATTATACCGATGGTTCCCAGCCAGAAGTGGTTGGTGGCCAGTTTTTTGGAGTAGAGTTCTGTATTCCACATTTTCGGAACCAGATAATAGATCATGGCAAAGGCCATAAAACCATTCCATCCAAGACCGCCAATATGCACGTGGGCAATAGTCCAGTCGGTGAAGTGCGAGATCGCATTGATATTTTTCAGACTCAGCAGCGGGCCTTCCAGGGTACTCATACCATAACAGGTAATGGCCAC
>DAORKK010000188.1:0-6088 GCA_035439525.1 Chitinophagaceae bacterium | reverse complement strand
CCCCTTCTCGCTTCTAGCTTCTTGCTTCTCGCTATCTTAAAACCATTTGCCGGTCCGCATCCAGTCTGATCAAAATAAACAGCATGATCGTGAAGGTCAGCAACGATGTTCCTCCGTAACTGATAAACGGCAGCGGAATACCGATTACCGGTGCCAGTCCGATGGTCATGGCGATGTTGATGGCCATGTGGAAGAAGAAAACGGAAGCTACCCCGTAGGCATAACTGCGGCTGAAGGTACTTCGCTGTCTTTCGGCGATGGTGACGATGCGTAACAGGAGGATCAGATACAGTCCAAGTAAGACCACACTGCCGGCAAAACCAAAACCTTCACCTACGGTGCAGAATATAAAGTCGGTCCGTTGTTCGGGCACAAAATCGTAGCGGGTCTGGGTGGCACTCAGCAGGCCTTTTCCCAATACGCCGCCACTGCCAATGGCAATCTTGGACTGGCGGACGTTATAATCAATATCTTTTTTCTTATCCGTATTCTTGGCCAGTTCCTCGGAGTGCGCCTCCACATACTCGGTTGGTACATCTTTACCTACAGTACTGTAGATCCTTTCCACCTGGTACAGCTTGAGAACTTTTTTAAAGGCCATTGGCACTACAAACAACTGGATGCCCACACACAACAACCAGATAAAAATGATGCTGTACAGGAGTCCCGATTTCCGTTTCCATAAACGTCGGGTGAAATAAACCGCCAGCAGCATCAATGTGGTCAGTACAATCGCGAGGGTGATTTTTTCGAGCAAGAGGGTTGCCACGATCAGGGCGGCTGCAGAAAAACCGATTACCAGGATCGCGGAAGGCAATCCTTCCCGGTACATCACAATAAAGAAAGCAAAGTAAACGAGAGCCAATCCGGTTTCGCTCTGCATAATGGTTAAGGCAGCGGGAAAAAGGGCAATCCCTGCCGCTATCAGTTGCGAGCGGGTTTTGGTAAAATCTGTTTCGGGTCTCGAAAGGTATTTAGACAAAGCCAATGCCACGAAGATCTTACAAAGTTCGGCCGGCTGGAAGTTAAAGGCCCCCAGTTTAATGATCGACTCTGTTCCCTTGATGGGTGAATGGAAGGGAAACACCAGCAAGAGCATGAATATACCCAACGCATACAGCAGGTTGGCGGTAGCGGAAAAGAATTTACTATCCGTCAGTAAGATCACAAATCCGAGTACGAAAGAGAAAAGGAAAAAGTAGAACTGTTTGCTGTAATCGGTTTTAAACCCGATAAAGGTCGAGAAAATGGCATCCCCTTCTTTATAGGTGGCTGCGAAAATAGCGGTGAGTCCGATACTCACGAGCAGCAGGTAGATCCAGACCAGGCTCCAGTCGATCCCTTTGGATATGGCGGGGTTTTGAGGTCTCATGATTTCTTGCTGTTCACGGTTTTAACGATAGCCTGGCGATCAGGAGTCAGTGCTATCATGGCATCATTGGATTTCATCGGCCTGCTTTTATCTGCAGGTAAGGGGGCTTTTGATTTTTTCAGATCGGCCTGCACATAACGTTTAATATAACTACTGTCCTTGGTGGTCTGGTACCATTTGAAGGCCCGGATGGAATCTTCTTTGAATTGCACCCGTTTGAAATAGGCCGGCATGAGGTTGGTCTTCGAAATTCGTTCGAGATCAGCCTTACTCTTGGTCATCAAGGTATCATTCAGGAATTTTTCGACCATCAGCCGGGAGATAGGTCCGGCCCAGGTGGCTCCGAAACCGGCATTCTGTACAAACACGGCTATGGCGATTTTAGGGTTTTCTTTGGGGGCAAAACAAACAAACATGGAGTTGTTCGGCAACTTGATCCGGCGGCCATCAAGAATTGTATAGTTTTCCGCAGTACCTGTTTTGGCGCATACATCTATACCCGGAATCTGAGCCACGCGGGCTGTACCAAATTTCACCACATCATTCATCCCTTCAATAACCGCATTAAAAGCCGTATCAGGAATATGAGTTAATACATCATGCTTGACGCGGAAGCGGTTCATCAACGTAGTATCGTCGGCCGTTTCCCCGTCAATCTTCTGTACAAAATGTGGGGTATAGTAATACCCCTTGTTTGCGATAATACACATCGCATTAGCCATTTGCAAAGGGGTGGTCAGCATTTTATCCTGTCCAATTCCCAGGGTCAGATTGGTACAGGACGTCCAGTGATTGGCATTTTCCCTGTTGTAAACAGAAGTGTCAGGAATTAAACCGGGAATTTCATTGGGAATATCCAGTCCGAGGCGAACCCCCAACCCGAATGTATTCATATATTTTTTCCATTGCAGGTAGCCGTTCTTTACATTCCCATATTTGGGATTATCCACCGTAAGCCGGTACACATGCGCATAGTAGGCATTACAGGAATTGGCGATTGACAAGCGTACATTGGCTGCGTGCCCCCCTCCTGAGTGCGTGCACTGTGGCTTTCCATGTCCGCATAAAGTATAACGTCCGCCACAAGGGTAGCCATACTCCGGCGTAATCACCCCTTCATTCAAACCCACCAGTGCACCCAGTGGTTTAAAAGTTGAGCCCGGCTCATATCGTCCGCCAATCGCCCGGTTGAGCATAGGGCCGGTTACATCCAGTACCATCCGGCTGTAGTTCTTACTGCCTTCAGACCCGGTAAGATCATTGGGGTTGAAGTTGGGACCGGATACCATGGCCAGGATGCCGCCTGTCTTTGGATCAATGGCCACCAGTCCGCCCACTTTGTTACTCATCAGCTGCTCAGCCATCTGCTGCAGTTCGATATCTATATAAGTACGAAGCCCTCTTCCGGCTACCGAAGCAGTATCAAATGCCCCATTCTCATAATGGCCCACCAGGCGGTTTTTATTATCCTTGATCATATACTGTACCCCGCGTTGTCCCATGAGTACATTTTCATAAAAAGACTCGAGTCCGGTCTTTCCGATAAAGTCTCCCTGCCGGTAATAGTTCCCCGAGTTCTCGATATCTTTTGTATCCGCTTCCCGGATATAACCCAGTATATGGGCGGCTGCATTGAAAGGGTAGGTCCGCAGCGGTCGTTCCACCAGGTTGAAGCCCGGGTACTTCCAGCTGTTTTCCTCAAAGCGGGCCTGCAGTTCCTTGGTGAGCAGCCCTTTGAATACCGATGGCCGTACGGCGGTATTCTTGAATTTGGCATCCAGGATCCGCTTCTTAAACTCGGCAGTATCAATCCCGATCAGCCGGCAGAACTCCAGGGTGTCAATACCCTTTACTTCAGCAGGCGTCACCATCAGATCATAGATAATGGTATTATTCAGAATGGCTTTCCCATTGCGGTCGAAAATGATTCCCCGTTCCGGCCACACTACTTTGGCGAAAACGGCATTGTCCATGGCGAGTTGCCGGTACTTTCCTTCAACCACCTGCAGGTAAAACAACTGGCCAATGATTACAACGAATGCAAGAAGGAAGATAAACCGGATGATTCGGCTTCTGGATTGATTAAAGACAGACATGGAGCGCTATATACAATGAAATGGGAGGTGAGGAAGAAAATATTATCGTCACACAAAGTACGAATTCAAAAAGCCTGTTTCCAAATCTATTTGAAAATAAAAAAGGATTTATGAAAATTTTCTCTTGGTGTCACGTAGTAATTACGATCAGGCGGTGTTGGTCCTGAACTTCAGTTTACGGGGAAACAATAATTCAACCGCCAGGATCATGAGCAAACTGATGCCGGTGGTGGCCACCACTTTAATCAGGAAATCAAGAAAGCTGCCGACACTCAGCCATTCAAGGAAAACCATATAACCATGGTGCAAAAGGGTGAGGACAAAAACATACACCATATAAGGCGTCCATTGCATAGCCCGGGGAGAAGGTTCGCGGTAATTGAATTCAGTACTGTCTTTGGGCGTAAGAATGGTGATCAGGAAAGGCCGCACATAAGCTATAAGGAGGCAGGCAGCTGCGTGCAGGCCGGGTGTCATGGTGAAATAGTCCAGGGTGAGGCCGGTGAAAAAGCCGATCAGCAGCAGCCATTGACGGGAAACAGAAAAAGGAATCCAGAGTATGATCAGGTAATAGAGATAAGGGGTGATGAAGCGGTGCAGGTGCGGAATCCGGTTCAGCACATAGACCTGCAACAGTATAAATACTGCAAAACGGATTATATTTCTCAGGAAGTCGCTCACTTTGAATTCTTTTTAGGGTCTTCAATCCGCTTCCTGGCCTCCTGATTAAGATTGGATTGCTCGGTATACTGGAGGTTCTCCACCACAAATACCTGTTGGATATGATAAAAATTAGCCGTGGGCTTTACTTTCAACACATAGAAATTGGTACTCTTGTCGATCACCACTTCAGCAATCGTACCCACCATATATCCCGGCGGAAAATTGAAGGAATACGGACTGGTCAGCACCGTATCCCCGGTTTTGATCTCAATACTGCGGGGAATTCCCTTGAGGGTAAGCACCCGGGGGTCCTTGCCATCCCATTCGATGGTACCAAAATCACCCGTTTTTTTCAGGGACGCATTTACTTTTTGCTGTACGTGCAGCAAACTCATCACCTGGCTGAAATTGGGACTCACTCCCACCACCACTCCCACGGCACTGCCATCTGAACTTAGCACGGCCATATTATCCTTTATACCATGGTTGGCACCCCGGTTGATCTGCAGGTAATTTTTCTGCCCGTTTACGGTATTATATACAATGGTGGCCGGCCGGAAATAATAACGGCGGTAATGTCCCAGGGTATCAAAAGGAACGCTGTCCTGTACTTCGCGGAAACTGGTATCCGCTTTCATAAAATTCCGGGGCAGGAGATTCAGCAATGAGTCGTTGATCCGGTGAATGCGGCGGTTTTCCTCCCGCAGTTCAAAATAGTCCTCTACCTTATTGTATTGGGTATTTACCCGGCCCGTGACTTCATTGGCCACTCCCAGGAATTTGGCCCGGTGAAAGCGGTTAAAGCTGAACAGAAACCACAGGGATACTCCCTGAAGAATCAGGAAAGTAAAAAACGTTCTGTACCGGCTGATAAAGAGAAATACATTTCTCATAGAAAGTAGAGGTCAGTATGGGGCAGTTTAAATAAAAACCCCAGCCTATTATCGCATCACAAATGGATACCTGTCATAATTTTTAAGGGCAATACCGGTACCCCGGACCACACTTTTCAGCGGATCGTCGGCAACATGAACCGGTAATTTGATCTTTTGGCTCAGCCGCTTATCCAGTCCGCGGAGCAGGGCTCCACCTCCGGTAATATATAGGCCGCGACGGTAAATATCGGCAGCCAGTTCGGGCGGCGTTTGCTCCAGTGCCTTGAGAATGGCTTCTTCAATTTTGAAAATGCTTTTATCGAGTGCTTCGGCGATTTCCTGGTAGCTCACCATGATCTGCTTGGGGATGCCGGTTACCAGGTCACGTCCGTTTACCGCGAAATCATCCGGGGGATTGTCAATATCTTTCATGGCGGCACCTACCTGGATCTTGATCTGCTCGGAAGTCCGCTCACCGATCAGCAGGCTGTGGTAACGGCGCAGGGCCTCCATAATATCGGCCGTAAATTCGTCTCCGGCGATACGGATCGACTGATCACAAACAATACCCGCCAGAGCGATCACGGTAATACCGGTGGTACCACCCCCGATATCAATGATCATATTACCCACGGGCTCTTCCACATCTATACCAATACCCAGGGCCGCAGCCATGGGCTCATGAATCAGGTACACTTCCTTGGCACCCGCTTGCTCCGCACTGTCACGCACCGCTCTTTTTTCCACCTCGGTAATCGAGGAAGGAATACAGATCATCATTCTCCAGCTGGGGGGAAACAGGGGCTTCTTGGGATAAACCAGTTTGATCAGTTCACGGATCATCAGCTCGGCCGCATTGAAGTCGGCAATTACGCCGTCTTTCAGGGGACGAACGGTCCGGATACTTTCATGGGTCTTTTCGTGCATCATGAGGGCTTTCTTACCCACCGCCAGCACTTCCTTGGGATTATTACGGTTCAGCGCCACAATACTCGGCTCATTCACCACTACTTCATCGTTATGAATAATCAGGGTATTCGCGGTACCCAGGTCAATAGCTATTTCTTGCGTAAACCAGTTAA
>DAORKK010000187.1:0-6088 GCA_035439525.1 Chitinophagaceae bacterium | reverse complement strand
TGTAAGATGAAAGTAATGAAGTTTGGCGGCACCAGTGTGGGCAAACCGGAGCGTATGCATCATATAGCCGGACTGGTGTCCAATGAAAATGAACCGGTGATCGTGGTTTTATCCGCTTTATCCGGTACCACCAATGCACTGGTGGAAATTGGAGATGCTATAGCAAGAGGTGACCGCAACGGGGCCAAGCAATCCATTGATAAACTGGAAGCCCATTACCAGGCTTTTGTGAAAGACCTTGTAAAGGAAGAAGCCTCACTTACCAAAGCAAAAGCGATCATTTCAGAGCATTTTGAATTTCTCAATATCATCCTGAAGATATCCTTCAGCGAAGCACTGAGTAAGGACATTCTTGCCCAGGGGGAATTACTATCCACCAAACTCTTCTGTACTTATCTTGAAGAACAGGGGCAGGATCACTTGTTGCTTCCTGCACTGGAGTTTATGTCGATCGATCATTACGATGAACCGCAGATCGGCAGTATCAAGGTAAAGCTCACCCAATTGCTGCAACAACATAAAGACACGAAAATATTTGTCACGCAAGGTTATATCTGCCGCAATGCCCGTGGGGAAGTCGATAACCTGAAGCGGGGTGGGAGTGACTATTCCGCTTCTTTGATTGCCGCGGCTATTAACGCTTCTGTCTGTGAGATATGGACCGATATTGACGGCATGCACAACAACGATCCCCGGGTGGTAAAGAAAACTGTTCCTATTGAACAAATGAGTTTCGATGAAGCAGCAGAGCTGGCCTATTTCGGTGCCAAGATCCTGCATCCGGCTTCCATCTGGCCTGCGCAGACATACAAGATCCCGGTAAGATTGTTGAATACCATGGAGCCAAAGGCAAAAGGCACCCTGATTACGGAGGAGGCCGGCAGTGTGGGCGTAAAAGCCGTTGCTGCCAAAGACAATATCATTGCCATTCGGATCAAGAGCAGCCGGATGTTACTGGCCTACGGTTTCCTGCGTAAGATTTTTGAAGTGTTTGAGAAATACCGTACTCCGATCGATATGATCACCACTTCTGAAGTGGCCGTGACACTGACCATTGATAGTGATTTACACCTGACTGATATCCTGAAAGAACTGGAACCCTTTGGTACCACAGAAGTGGATAAGAACCAGGTGATCATTTCTGTGGTTGGAAACGAAATTTCCCAAACGGAAGATATCATCAAAAAGCTCTTCGGCTCCATTGTGAATATCCCGGTACGGATGGTCAGCTATGGAGGGAGTCCGCACAATATATCCCTGCTTACGGATGCCGGACATAAAGTGCAGATATTGCAGCAGCTGAATAAAGGGATGTTCGGACTGGAGTAACCTCACCCCCTTAGAAATATCATTCAAATTGAAGACTCTGCCTCCCCCTCTCCTTAAGGAGAGGGGGAAGCGGAGTCTCTGATTTTCGGATAGATACTAAGGGGGTGAGGTAAAAAAAGCCGCCCTTACAGGCGGCTCGCGAAAAACAGTTGGTATTTGCTTAAATGATCAGCAACGCATCTCCATAGCTGAAGAAACGGTACTTATCCTTGATCGCTTTTTTATAGGCCTCCATGGCGAGTTCATAACCGGCAAAGGCACAGGTCATGATCAGCAGGCTGGTCTTGGGCAGGTGGAAATTGGTTACCAGCGAATCTGCGATGCTGAAATCATAAGGCGGATGGATGAACATATTGGTCCAGCCTTCAGAAGGTTTCAACAGCTTCTGAGCAGTGAAAGAGGATTCCAGGGCACGCATGGTGGTGGTACCTACCGAACATACACGATGTCCGTATTCCTTAGCACGGTTAACCACTTTACAGGCGGTCTCATCAATATTATAATATTCAGCATCCATTTTATGTTTGCTGAGGTCTTCCACTTCAATCGGACGGAAGGTTCCCAGTCCGGTATGCAGGGTTACTTCGGCAAAACGAATCCCTTTAATCTCAAGACGCTTGATCAGCTCACGGCTGAAATGCAGTCCGGCCGTAGGAGCCGCGACAGCTCCTTCATGCTTGGCATAAACCGTTTGGTAGCGCTCTTTATCTTCTTCGTCGGGTTTACGTTTGATGTATTTGGGAAGTGGTGTTTCACCCAGTTTCTCCAGCTGAGCGCGGAAATCCTCTTCTGAACCTTCCCAGAGGAAGCGGATGGTACGTCCACGGCTGGTAGTATTATCAATAACTTCTGCCACCAGGTCTTCCTGGTCACCGAAATAGAGTTTGTTGCCTACACGAATCTTTCTTGCGGGATCAACGATCACGTCCCACAAACGGTTGGGCTTGTTTAATTCACGGAGCAGGAACACCTCGATCTTGGCGCCTGTTTTTTCTTTACGGCCATACATCCGGGCGGGGAACACTTTGGTATTGTTTACCACAAAGCAATCCTTGTCATCAAAATAGTCCATGATGTCGCGGAAATACTTGTTTTCAATTTCTCCTGTATGACGATGAACCACCATCATACGGGAATCTTCACGTCGTTTGGTGGGGGTTTGTGCAATCAGGTTTAAGGGAAGATCGAATCTGAATTGTGAAAGCTTCATGAGTGTTTGGGTTTAGTACGATAGTCTCATGACGCAAACCTGACGATATGCCGGTGCTGTTCCTTACCGGCCTTACGGCGCCGGGTCTGGTCAAAGCGACTGTTCAATACCGCCGGATATGCTCCTTTGGCGGCGGGCAAAATTACGGTTTTTTGCGCAAATTCCGGCATTTATCTCAATCCGGGCTCCGGTTCCGGGCACCCGGCATTTTTGCAGGTTAGCTTATTCATTCTGATCATTTTATGCTTTTATTGGATTTCGGCATCTTACATTTGTTAATCATAAAAAAGCCCCGGTAGAACCGGAATATCCGATTATGAAGCGACTAACCTTACTCCTCCTTTGTGCATTTTCTGTGCTTTTTATTCAGGCACAAACTGTTAAAAAAGAAAAGAAATACCCCAGTCTTTTGTGGGAAATCACCGGCAACGGCACTAAAAAACCTTCTTACCTGATTGGTACCATGCATGTCAGCAGCAAGATGGCATTCAACCTGCCGGATTCTTTTTACCTCGCTGTTAAAAGTGCACAGGTGGTGGCGCTGGAGACCAATCCTGAAACCTGGCAGGAGGATATGAATAAGTATGATCTCGATGGTGTAATGCGGGGTGGTTATAACAGGTGGGAAGGCTCCGTCTCCGGCCCGTCAGATTACCTGAACATAAAGACGCTTAAATTTTTCAAGTATGATGGTAAGCTCGAACGATCCATGTTCAGTAATCCATCGGCCATCAATAACCTGCTTTACCGGTCTTATGGAAATGAGTCGGCCGATTTTGAAGAGGATACCTACCTGGATATGTATATCTACCAATGTGGCAAAAAATGGGGCAAGAATGTGGCCGGGGTGGAAGATTACGGGGAAAGTATGCGGCTGATGATGGAAGCGTATAAAGATGCGGCGAAGGAAAAAAACCGGAAAGAACGGAGTTACGGGGATATGGATGAGGCCTATTCTGCGGATAAACTGCAGGAAGCTTATCGTAAAGGCGATCTGGACCTGTTGGATTCTATAAATACATATAATAGTGTTTCTGCGGCGTTTGATGAAAAATTTCTTTACCGGCGGAATGAAATCCAGGCTGAATCCATTGATTCAATTATAAAGTCCGGGAGTATTCTCTTTGTAGGTGTGGGAGCGGCCCACCTGCCGGGTGACCGGGGCGTGATTGAAATGCTTCGGGCAAAAGGGTATAAACTCCGTCCGGTGAAAATGGGCGAACGGGCCAGTAAGACCAAGGAGCAGGTGGATAAACTAAGGGTACCTGTAGTGTTTAAAACCATTGAATCGGAAGATGGATTTTATAAAGTCGATATCCCCGGTAAGTTTTATAAATATGGTGAGGACGGAGCGCTCGATCAGCAGCAATATGCCGATATGGCCAATGGCAGTTATTATATGGTAACCCGTGTAATGACCAATGCCTGGCTCTGGAATAATAACACGGAGGATGTGCTGAAAAAAGTGGACAGCCTTTTATATGAGAACATTCCTGGTAAGATTATTTCCAAAACGCCTGTCTTAAAAAACGGGTACAAAGGCTATGATATTGTAAACAGGACCCGCCGTGGAGACCTGCAACGGTATCATATTTTTGTCACCCCTTTTGAAGTGTTGTTTTTTAAAATGAGCGGGAACAGTGATTATGTGAAAGGGGGTGACGAGGCCCGGCGTTTTTTTGGCAGTATACAACTGAAAGAATATAAACCGGCCGGAGAGCCCGCTGGTAATTGGAAGAAGTTTTCTCCGGTTTATGGAGGCTTTGCCGTGGAGTTACCCCATCTGCCTTTTACCGGAAACGACGGAAGCTGGATTTATGATGCGGAAGATAAAAGCACTGCCACTCAATATCGTGTGATCCGTACTGATATTCACAATTATGGCTTTGCAGAGGAGGATACATTTGACCTGGCCCTGATGGAAGAGAGTTTTATGGCTTCTGAATTTATTGACAGTGCGCTGCAAAGAAAGCAAACAAATTATAAAGGATATCCTGCCCTGGAAGCCAGGTACCGTGATAAACAAGGGGGACTTTTTGATGTCCGTTACCTCATTCAGGGTCCTCATTATTATACACTGGTGGCCCATGGCAAACAGGAGCAACCTGAATTCCAGCGATTCTTTCAGTCATTTGACATCAAACCCTTACAGTATAAAGCGGCATCGGTGCAGAAAGACACGGCGCTGTACTTCAGTGTACAGACACCTGTGTTTCCGGAGAATAAAAAAATTAAGCTGGATATCGGGTCGGAGGAGACAGCCGATGAAGAAGATGAGGAGACTGAAGCGCAGTTGCTGGAGAATGGCGCATACAGGGGCAAGCTGATTGAGAATGACACAACCGGGGAGAAAATACATGTGGCATTTTATAAATCATCCCGTTATCACTATTCAATGGACAGCAGCCGGCTCACCCGTGACCGTGGTTTCTTTTACCAGGATGATTCCACCTGGATCATCCGGAATTATAAGAAAACAACATTACCAGGTAACCGGAAAGTATGGGATATCCTGGTCTCCGATACCGGTAGCAGCAGGGCCATCTGGTTTAAGGCCTATTATAAAGACGGGGTGACCTTTACCCTGACTTCACTTACAGATACACTGACCCCGCCCAGTGATTTTGTGAGGCAGTTTTATGAAACATTTACACCAGCAGATACGCTCAACGGAATAAACCCTTTTGCCAAAAAATCAGCGCTTTTCTTTGGGGATCTGCGTAGCAAAGATTCCGTCATCCGAAAAAAAGCACTGAATAATATTTCGGAAATATACCTTGATTCCACTGATCTGCCGGAATTGAAGCGTGCAATCCTGGCCTGTAACTGGGAACAGAAAAAGTACCTGAATACCAAAAAAGAACTGATTGGTAAGCTCGGCGAAATCAAAACCCGGGCTTCGGCGGATTATCTCCGGGAGCTCTATTATTCACTGGGTGATACAGTTCAACTGGTATACCCTGTGTTACGGGGGTTGTTATTGCACAGAAATGAGTACGCCTATGAATTATTCAGGACCATTATTGCCAGTGAACCACCAGTACTCGATTTCAGCGATGACTACGATTATTCATACAATTATGCCCGCACCATTTATTCAATCAACAGGGACTATGGAAATGGCGGGTATGGAGGCAGGGGTAATTTTCTCGATCGGTTGTCCGACACATTGGAACTGACTAAGAAAATACTTCCGGATCTGTTGCCACTGCTGAATCTTGAGGATTATAAATCACCAATAATGGATCTGCTGGGTGAAATGGTGGATAGTAATCTACTCCGGCCTTCCGATTATGTAATGTATTATAATAAATTTCTGCTCGAAGCCAAGCAGGAATTAAAAAAACAATCAATCGCAGAAAAGAAAGCAGCTATTCAAAAAGCAGAAGCCAGCAAGGAGGATAATAAAGGCCGTAACAACAGAGACGATGAAGAAGATGACGGGAATGACCTGCTGACCCAGTATGCCCAGCTGCTGATTCCGTTCTGGGACAGCCATCCTGCTGTTTCGCCACTGATCAGCCAGATGCTGGCTTCGAAGGATAAAAA
>DAORKK010000186.1:0-6129 GCA_035439525.1 Chitinophagaceae bacterium | reverse complement strand
GTAAGGAGATGGATGAAGGAGGGGCAATGGCGGCCTCGGGCAACATACATCACGGATTGCTGGGTCAGCTGAATGCGCTGGATTATTACCGGCAACCCTGGCCCAAATCACTCGCCAATGATTTCGGGACCGATACGGTTTATCCGTTGATCAAAGGGGCCGGACTTACACTGGCCGATGCGCTTTGTACTTATACAGAACATATCGCGGTTCAGACCGCAGAAGCATTAATGGCCATTCAACAAAAAGGTAAAAAGGAAAATTCACGGCTGCTTGTTACGGGTGGGGGGGCTTTTAACGATCATTTGCTGCAGCGGCTGGATGCCCATTTATCTCAGCTTGGGGTAACCACAATTTTGCCTGATTCAGGGCTGATCAATTATAAAGAAGCCCTGATCATGGCGTTTATCGGGGTATTACGCTGGAGGCAGGAGTACAATGTACTTGCTTCCGTTACCGGGGCCAGTCGCGACAGTATCGGTGGGGCGTTGTGGACGGGGCAGGAGGGGTGAGTAGCGAGTGGTGAGTGGTGAGTGGTGAGTGGTGAGTGGGGTATGGAAGGGGTTCATAAACCACCCCTGAAGGTTGCCGTTTATTCCGGATTTTCTCCATCTATAATAATGATTCACAGGTTAATAAAATGTCCTAAATTCATTTCATTAATCCGGGCACCCTTTTCGCCACCAAAACCAACGAATCATGAACGCCCGGTCTTTACAAGGAAATTCTCCAGAAGAATTCAATTTTGCTTTGTCTGCCTGTATGGCTGATGGCTTCCGGCCAACAGTAATTATTTTATTTATTACTCTGAAGCAACACAGAATATCGGTTTACGAAATGCTGACCCGGCAGGGGCAGACATGAGATTCTTTCCACCACCTGCAGTTGGATGGCCTTAAAAGAAAAAAAAATTCAACGTAAAAGAAGAGCATGAAAGCAAAATCAATCAACGGGAAATCATCAGCAGCAATTAAAGCTGCATTGGAAAAAAGTATGGCAGACGGGTACAAGCCAACTTTAGCGCTGGTTTTCTTATCAGATTTGAAGGAAATAGACCCTGTTTGCCGTTTGTTTAATGAAAAAAATATCACCCTGTTTGGGGCAAGTACTTCAGAAAGTTTTACAGATGCAGGGATAGAACCAGAAGGTATCGTGGCATTACTGCTGGATATGGTTCCGGCCAATTTTAAAGTGGTTTTAAAAGATTTTCAATCGGGTTCTGTTTATGATGCTGCTTGTCAGGTTGGAGAGACAGGAGCAACTTCTTTTAAGAACCCGGCTTTTATCATTACGACTGCCGATTTTAAAACACCCGGCGAGCTGATCATTAAAGGCCTGTTAGATAAAGGAGGTATTGACGTTACCGTCATCGGAGGCATGGCAGGTGAGAGAATATATTTTACAGGTACCATATTTACAAATCATGAAAAATGCACCAGTGGGTTATTATCCCTTATCCTGGATGCAGACAAAGTTGACGTAAAAGGGATTGCCGTTTCAGGATGGAAACCGGTTGGAACGTTGAAAAAAATTACAAAAAGTATAGGCTCATGGGTTTATACAATAGATGATGAGCCGGCTATGGATATACTAAAAAAATATCTGGGAAAAGAAATTACGAATGTTGGGAAGATTGAAGGAATAGTACCTATCAGCGATAGTTATCCTTTGCAGATTCAACTGGCATCAGGGAATGCTGTGATGCGGCCAACATTATTATGGAATACTGAAGACCAATCTGTAATGGTGGGCGGCCCGGTTACAGAAGGTTCATTGTTCCGTTTTTCGCTTCCGCCCGACCTGGATGTGATTGATACGGTGATTGAAAGCGCCAAAAAAATAAAAGAAAATGCATTGCCTGACGCTGATGCTATGATAGTGTTTTCTTGTATAGGGAGACAAATCTCACTGGGTCCCATGTTGTCTTCTGAGTTAGATGGGTTAGCCGCCGCATGGAATAAACCGATAGTAGGCTTTTTCTCACTGGGAGAATTCGGGAAAGTCGATGATAGTAGTCCCGAATTTCATGGCACCACAGTTAGTTGGGTGGCTTTAAAAGAAAAATAAATGAACCAGCAGATACAGTTAATACTGGATTATTTTCAGCAGCAGGAGCAAATATCGGCTGACGAAAAGTTTGAGTTGATAAAAGCGCTGAAGAAAGTAAAAAGTGATCTTGAGATCGCTGAATTCAAACTCGAGCGCACGGAAAAGGTGAAGCGTACCACCGCCATCTTGTTGGATGAAACCATCCAGGAGCTGGAACTGAAACGGAAAGCCGTCGAGGAAACTAATGCCGCCCTGCAGCAATCCATGGAAGAACTGAAAGCGGCCCAGGCGCAATTGATCCAGTCTGAAAAAATGGCTTCGTTGGGTGAACTGACGGCCGGCATTGCCCATGAGATCCAGAATCCCTTGAATTTTGTCAACAATTTCAGCGAGGTGACGGGCGAGTTGATCAGTGAAATGGTTGACGAAGTTGACAAGGGAAATACAGCCGAAGTGAAAGCGATTGCCTCGGATATACAGCAGAATATGGAGAAGATATTGCACCATGGAAAACGGGCTGGTGATATTGTAAAGGGAATGTTGCAGCACAGCCGGACCAGCAGCGGACAGAAAGAACTCACGGATATCAATGTATTGGTGGATGAGTATTTGCGGCTGGCCTATCATGGGCTGCGTGCCAAGGACAAAGCCTTTAATGCCACCTTACATACGGAGTATGATGAAAATGCCGGAAAGGTGAATGTGATTCCCCAGGATATTGGTCGGGTGATTCTGAACCTGATTACAAATGCTTTTTATACGGTGAATGAACGGAAGAGGATTAAAGAAGAGGGGTATGAGCCGGTAGTCTCCGTCAGTACCAGCAGAATTTCAGATCATATAGAAATAAAAGTGAAGGATAATGGTATGGGTATCCCGCAAAAAGTACTGGATAAAATATTCCAGCCCTTCTTTACCACCAAGCCTACCGGGCAGGGAACAGGGCTGGGCTTATCACTGAGTTATGATATTGTCAAAGCACATGGCGGGGAATTATCCGTTCAGTCAAATCATGGCGAAGGGACAGTTTTTATCGTTTCCATTCCGACTAACCATCAGTAAAGTATGAAGAAGTTTAGCATTTTAGTGACCCTTTTCATTTTTTTTGTCGCCAAAGGCAAAGGACAGGTGTCTGCGGAACGTATCCAGGAAATGAAGCAACAACTGGGAGTGGTAACCAATGATTCTTTGAAGATGTTCTACCTGGAACAGATTGCGGTGGGATACCGGTTCTCGAATATGGATTCCTCCGTACTTTATAATGACCAGGCATTACAGTTGGCGGCGGCCCGGGGTGATTTGGTGAAAAAGTGCGAACTGTTGTCCCTGAAAGGGGCCACCATGCTGGAAACCGGACTTATGGCAGAAGCCCTGCAGTTACAACTGGAGGCCTTACAGCAGGCAGAAGAAATAAAGGCAGATGCGACCCGGGCGATTGCATTGAACCATATTGGTAATATCTATATGGAACTGGCGGATTACCGGAAAGCCAATGACTATTATTTCCAGTCACGGGATATTTTTAAAGCAACAAATAACCTGATTTATTATAATGAACTTTCTAATATCGGCAATATCTATACGTTGCTTGGTAAGCCGGATTCAGCACTCTTTTATCAGCAGATCGTGCTGGATATGTGTGGAAAATCGGATAACAGGCATGCTATTGTGCGACCCGAAGTGATGTTTCGGATGGGGAACGCGTACCGGCTGAACAAAGACTATTCTAAAGCGTTGGAATTTTATAATCGCGGGATTGCAGAGGCATTATTTGACAATGATATCAGGAATCTGACGATGAATTATAATTTCCTGGCCGACTTGTACCGTGAAATGAACCAACCGGATTCAGCTTTCCATAATGGATACCTGGCTTTCAACGCAGCCAGTTCAGTGTTGTTCAGGAAAGGGCGGTATGATGCCTCCTTGCTGCTGAGTGAGCTGTATCAAAAAAAGGGAAAGCCGGACAGTGCCTATCACTACCTTTCAATCGCTACAGTGGAAAAGGAGCAACTGATGGGTGCAGAACGGATAAGGGAATTGCAGCGGATTCTGTTAGACGAAAAGGAAGCGCAGCGGCAAAAAGAGGTGCAGCGTATTGCCGAACAAAACAGGCAGCGGCAATTGCTGTTGTTGGCCGGCCTGGGTATTTTTTTATTGGTGGCGGCCATTTTATACCGTAATAATAAAGTAAAACAAAAATCCAACCGGAAACTCGAAAAGACCCTGACTGATCTGAAGTCCACGCAATCCCTGCTGATCCAGTCGGAGAAAATGGCCAGCCTGGGTGAACTCACCGCCGGTATTGCCCATGAGATCCAGAACCCGTTGAATTTCGTGAATAATTTTTCAGAAGTAAACAGTGAGTTGATCAGTGAGTTAGTGGACGAGGTTGAAAAGGGGAATACAGCCGAAGTAAAGTTGTTAGCAACTGACATTAAGGAAAATTCTGAAAAAATAAAGCATCACGGCAAAAGAGCGGATGCCATTGTAAAAGGGATGTTGCAACACTCCGGCAGGGGCAGCGGGAAAAAAGAACCAACGGATATAAATGCGTTGGCTGATGAGTATCTGCGATTGGCTTATCATGGATTACGGGCAAAGGATAAATCGTTCAATGCGCTCTTAAATACAGATTTTGATGAGACCATCGGGGCTGTCAATATTATTCAACAGGATATCGGCCGGGTGATCCTGAACCTGATCACCAATGCCTTTTACGCCGTGAATGAGCGGAAGAAACAACTGGAAGAGGGATATGAGCCGGCAGTATCCGTCAGCACAAAGAGAGTTGCAGAGCGCGTAAAGATTATGGTGAAGGATAATGGGTTGGGTATTCCGCAAAAGGTATTGGATAAAATTTTCCAGCCCTTCTTTACCACCAAGCCCACCGGTCAGGGAACAGGACTGGGATTGAGTCTGAGTTATGATATTGTGAAGGCGCATGGCGGGGAAATTAATGTGGAGACGCAGGAGGGCGGTGGGACCACTTTTACAATCAGTATACCTGTTAATTAATAATGATGAAGCCGACCAAGCAACTGAAAGCAGAAATAGCTGACGTGTATGAAGCCTTTTGGGGCGCTTTGTTTTATGCGGATATAGATATGTACAGTCTTTTCCTGGATGAAGATTACCGGTTGATTGGTACTACAGAGCAGGAATTTTTCTTCAGCAAGGCAGAAGCCGTTCGTTTTTTAAAAGCAACCGCTGACCAGTTGGCCGGTAACCTGGAAAGACGAAACAGCCGTCATAAAATAGAAGTAATTGAAAACCTCGTGTTCATTACTGATCAGTTTGACGCGTATGTGCTCATTGATGATACATGGAGTTTTTACGAAAAGACCCGGGTAACCACCTTGCTTCAGGAGAAGAAGGCCGGATGGAAAATCATACAACAGCATTTCTCCTTTCCGGATAACAAATCGGGTAGTGGTCAGACTATTGGCCTGGAAAAAATCACCAAAGAGAATCTTCAGTTGAAAGAGGCGATCCGGAGACGGACTATTGAACTGGAGTTGAAGAATAAGGAGCTGGAGATTGAATTCTCCCTGGAACGCGTGCGGGCTGTGGCCATGGGCATGAAACAGCCGGCCGATATGCTGGAAGTTTGTGAAGTGATTGCCCGGGAGCTGATCAGTCTGGGTGTCGGGCCCATCCGGAATATTCAGACAGCGGTTATTGATGTTGAAAAGGAAACCTACCAGAATTACGAATATTACCAGGTAGCCCGGGAGAAACTGGTTACTACAGTTGCCTATAAAGAACACCCGACCATTCACGCTTTTGTAAAGCGGATGGTGAAGGATCCGGAAGGGTTTTATGCCCGGAGGATGATCGGGGAGGGATTGAAGAAATGGCTGAAGTACCAGGCAACGGCCGGCCAATTCGTGGATCCGACTTCTAAGAAAGCCGCGTCCCTGCATTACTATTTTTATTCCATCGGTTCCGGGGCATTGGGCATTACCACGTATGCCCCGCTTACAAAGGAAGCGATTGGTTTGTTTAAACGTTTCCGGAATGTTTTCCAGCTGGCGTATGCAAGGTTTGTTGATATTCAGCAGGCGGAAGAACAGGCGA
>DAORKK010000185.1:0-6151 GCA_035439525.1 Chitinophagaceae bacterium | reverse complement strand
AACACAAATCTCATTTTGCGGATTTAATACCTAAAAATAAGTTTATCTATGATTCGGAGAAACGGAACAGCACCTTGCTTACAGGCGTTTTTTCCCGTTCAGGCACTTAAGCATAGTAAGTAATTACCTATAAAATGGAAGATTTTTCCACTTTATGGACAATCTGGAAAGCTCTGGCACCGTAATTTGTTGAAAATCAGGTACGTATTTTTTGGCATCGGAATGGTATTTATCCGGTATCCTAAAATCGTACTTTATGAAAAAATTTTACTCAATCATCTTCTTCGCCATCATCATCGCCTCTTCAACTATTAATGCGCAAAGCTTTCCCTGGAGCGGTCATACAAAAGGCAGCAAGTCTTCTGTACACACGCAGGGTAATATCAGCCGGACGTTTAATTTAACCGGTAACGGAACTGAATCAAACTACCCACAGTATAATAATCAGGGTGGTGGAAACCTGGCCACTTCAGTTAACTGGTCTAACAAAACCACATCAGTGACCATGACCCTCACTTTTTCAAAGCCGTTGGTTGGAGTTACGTTCCTCTTGTTTGATGTGGATCAGAGTACAGGAAACTGGGATGATAAACTGACCATTTCTGCAAAAAACGAAACCAATAACACCGTTTATCCTACACTTACCGGGAATTCTTATACCACAATTTCAGGTGAAAACCGTAACATTATTGAAGGGAATGATAATAATACCACTTATACCAATGCTCCCGCTGTTGCCAGTTTTGGTAGTGGTTATATCAAAACCGTAACGATTGTTTTCAGCGCCGGTTCCTCCAGCCCTAATAATCCTAATTCACAGGTAGTTGGTATTGGTGGAGTTGTTTTTGAAAACGTGTTACCGATTGACCTGATGTCATTCAAAGCGGATAAAAAGAATACGACTACTGAACTGAAATGGCAGACAGAGAACCAGGAAGGTTTCAGTCATTTTGAATTAGAGCGTTCTTCCAACGGTACGGCTGATTTTGATTCAATTGCAAGCATCCCTGCTACAACGGCAACTTCAGGAAATTATAGTTTTGTTGATGCCAATGCCGCCCGTCTTTCTCAAAAAGCTTACTACCGTCTTAAGATGGTGGATCAGGACGGTCAGTTTAAATACAGTGCAGTGGTGGTGGTAACTTTTGAAAATGCCGCTTCAATTATGGTGACCCCCAATCTGCTGAATGCCGGTGAACTGATCAGTGTGAATATCGCCGGAAACAATCAGTCTAAATTCGACGTGAAACTTTTTGATATGAGTGGTAAGATGATCAGTCAGCAGGCCGGTAACAGCCGTATGCAGATTGCAACAAGCGGTTTACGCAAAGGAATGTATATCGTGAGTGTCAGCAATCAGCAGGAAGCAAAATCATTCCGTGTAATGGTTCAATAATATTTACTGAAGTACGATACAGGTTTTAGGAAACTGATTGTTGAATCAGGGCTGCCTCCGGAAGGAGGCAGTTTTTTTTGTTCAGATGTCAGATGTCGGTTGTCAGATGTCAGGGAACAGCCCCTTCTGAGGGAAGTTGGCAGTTAGTAGTCGGGAGTCGGGAGTCAATACACCTCCTAAAGAGATTTATTCTTAGTAACCGGCTATTACTTGTTTTACGGAATGCTTTTCGTACTTCGTACTTCTTACCTCGTACTTCTAACCTCGTACTTTCTATTAACATTTCTTTTATCCATTTCCGGCATACTGGCATTTACTTTGGATTAATACTGGTAACCGGACGAAAATAATTTGTACAGCGGTGGTCCGGCACTGGTGTACTGAATCTTAAAACTGAATAACATGAAAAAGATTTTTACCCTCTTCGCAGCTCTGTTCCTGACTGTCGCCTTATTTGCCGCTGACCGCAGACCTGTTATTAAGTTGAATAATAATAACAACTATAAAGTGGTGATTGATGGACGAACCTATTTCGGGGATGACATCAATATCCATCCGGATTACTTTTTACGTGGAAAACACACGGTAAAAGTATATGAAATGAAAAGGGGCTTTTTTGGCCGGACCGAACGCCTGGTAAACGCGACTACCTTTTTTATGGACCGTGATGATATCATTATCCGTATTGACCGGAATGGCGGGATTATAGTCCGTGAAGAATACAGGAACAAACGGAATTATGGTTATGAAAAGAATAACCGGGATCGTTATGACAACGACCGTCCGATCCGCAGATTCTGATAATTTCAAGTATATTTTGAAAGCCATCTGTAATACAGGTGGCTTTTTTATGGGTTGGAACGGAAAAAAGAGGTGCGACTAACGTAAAATGAGTTTTTAGTGGTATACGATGCTGCAATTCCTTATAAAAAACACCCGACCCCGTCTGCTTCCGGAAAAGTCATAACACCGTAAAATCGCCCGATTTTCTACTTCCTGTGGATAAATTCTGACTCATGTCTTTTCTATGGCTTTCCTGTGGCACAGTTTTGGCAAATCTGTAACAGTTGAACTTTAAACATTAAAACCAATGAATATTATGAAAAATGTGTTTGGCCGTTTTACACCGGTCTTTTTATTACTCGCAGGCTCCTTACTTTTTTTGTATTCCTGTCAGAAAGAAGCAAGATTGAACAGTGTGCCGGAAGGCAAATCCAAATTGTCCGTATATCTGACGGATGGACCACTGGATTTTCAACATGTATGGGTGGATATACAACGGATCGAAGTGAAAATCGACACCTGTCGCAGAAACGGGGATGATGATCATGATAATGGCCCTGGCTGTGATGATGACCATGATTCCCTGACCGGTTCTTGTGATTATTGGGACACACTGGCCATTAATCCGGGTATTTATGATTTGTTGTCGCTCCGTAATGGAGTAGACACCCTGTTAGCCAGCGGATTCCTGATCAATGGGAAAATTGAGCGGATTAAATTTACGTTGGGTACCAATAACAGTTTAATGGTGGATAGTGTAACCTATCCGGTCAGCCTGATTAATAATCAACAGTTCATTTTCGTGAATATTGGCCGTGATCATCTGGATTCGCTTTCGTCAAATAATTTCCAGCTTTACCTGGATTTTGACCTGACTCGCTCCATCCGTTATATTAACGGTCAATACTGGCTCCGTCCTTACCTGAAACCTTTCAGTCGTCATAGTTATGGTGAAATTGAGGGAAAAGTAAGGCCTGTCCGTTCACATAGTCTGATCAGGGCCTATAACGCGACCGATACAGCGTATGCGCTGCCATGGAGTGAAGGCGAATTTAAGATTCGTGGTTTACGACCCGGAGCGTATAGTCTTTTCGTCGACGGGATAAACGGTTATCGTGATACGTTGATCACCAATATCCAGGTACAACGGGGAGAAGATACCGAACTTGGTGTGATTCAATTACGACAGTAAGATTGAAAAGCCAGCGGTAATAAAGCCGGGTCCCAGGACCCGGCTTTTCTATTTTTAATAAGCGTTTAACGCATTCGCCGATGGATGCGGGCTGTTCATGGATACATCTTCCGCTCTTATTTAACCTCCTGGGTCAAGAGTTGTCACAAGTGCATAAAATAATAAATCATGAACAGTAAACCAATTACAATCGCAGCTGTTGCCGCCGGACTTTTTTTTATTTTCCTGACTTCCTGTAAAAAAGACAGCAGCAGCAGCGGAGATGATAACAACCCGGGGGCCGATACTACTTTTGTTCCCAATACAAAGGATACCAGTTTTTCCAATGCCGTTCTTATTAAATATACAGGTACTACCGCTATAGTCTCAAATCCTTTCGAAAGCGCTGGGGTCAGCGTGACGGTGAGTAATGATCATGTAGTGGTTACTTCCTCCGTCACGGCTACGGAGATCAATTATGTGTTATCCGGTATCGCCCCGGAAGGTTCCCTGAAATTATACAGTGATTATAAATTTAACCTGGTACTCAATGGCGTGAGTATAATCAATGATGACGGACCGGCTATTAATATACAGTCGGGTAAAAAAGTCACTGTACTGGTTCTGAACGGAACAAATAACCGGCTTATAGACGGCGTTAGTTATACAACAAGTACGGAAGACCAGAAAGCGGCCTTCTTCAGTGAAGGGCAGCTGGTTTTCAGTGGAACGGGTACCCTGGCTGTAACCGGGAAATATAAACACGGGATCTGCAGTGATGATTATATCGCAGTAACAGCAGGTGCAATAAACGTGACCGGTGCAGTTTCCGACGGTATTCATGCCAATGATTATTTCAAAGCAGACGGGGGGCTCATTGCTATCAATGCTGCCGGAGATGGGATTGATTGCGAGGAAGGATATGTACAGCTCAATGGGGGGACGATTATTGTGGCCACGACCGGCGAAAAAGGAAATGGGATAAAAAGTGAAACATATACATCGGTGACTGGCAGCGGAAATGTACAAGTTAAGACAACTGGCCGGGGGGCCAAAGGGTTCAAAACCGGTGGAGATTTTAATCTGAGCAGCGGGTCCGTCACCGTTAGCACCTCCGGCGCTGCCTTTTATGATTCGGATGATGCGGATATTGCGGCCGCAGCCGGTGTGAACTGTGATGGTAATTTCAGTATGACGGGAGGAATTCTCTCGGTGAACAGTAGCGGCAGTGCCGGGAAAGGCATTACAGTTGATGGCACGCTGACCATTGCGGACGGTACAGTTACGATTGCTGCTTCCGGTGCCGATTTTATTTCCAATGGGGACACCAGCGAGGCGAAGGGGATAAAGAGTGATGCGGCATTGGTAATCAGTGGCGGGAATATTTCTATTGCAGCAACAGATGATGGAATAAAATCTGAAACCTCTGTGCTGATCAGTAATGGAAACGTAAGCATCACAAAATCCCTGGAAGGCATCGAAGCCCCGGCAATTACTCTTTCCGGTGGTCAGGTGAGTGTTATATCATCTGACGATTGTGTAAACAGTACGTATGGTTATGGCAGTGAGGCCAGTGATGGGAGTCTGCTGACGTTTTCGGGCGCTACGGTTATTCTGAGTTCAACCGGCGGGGATTGTATTGATGGAAATGGGAATGGAGTAATGACTGGAGGAACGGTCATAGTACAGGGACCGCCCTCCGCGCCGGAACTCGCGATTGATTTTAATGGCAGCTTCCTGATTTCCGGGGGAGTACTTATCGGCTCCGGACCCAATTCGGGAAATATGATTGAAGCCACAAGTGCCAGCTCTGCACAATACGCAGTTATCATTAAGATCAACGGGAATGTACCGGCCGGTACTTTATTCAATATCCAGGATGCTTCCGGTACCAGCCTGGTCACTTTTGCCCCGGCAAGGGCTGCCTATTATTTTGTTTATTCTTCGGCTCTGTTACAAAGCGGTTCCGGTTATAAAGTATTTACCGGAGGATCAGTGAGTGGCAGTACCAATACCGGAGGATACCATACTGGTGGTACTTATTCCGGCGGTACGCAAAAAGGAACCTTTACTGTTTCTTCTAAACTCAGCACCGTAAACCTTTGACCGGAACGCTTTTAATGAAAGCTATTTAGTCTTTCTCATATTGGTGGTTATGGTTTAAAGCAAGGGCTGTACCTGTTGAGGTATGGCCCTTTTTTAAAATAACTGTACCGGATCAATCAATCCGAAGCTGATACTTGTCCAGCAGGGCAAATACAGCCGGGGCAGAGAAGCGGGCTTGTTTTAGTTTGTTTGTTTCAGGGTCAATGGTAAAATTGACCGCGGTACGCAGATCGGATTTCTCAAGCAGGGTCTTTTCAAATTTTGCACCCCGCAGGTTGCACTGATCGAACAATGCTTCGGTCAGGACGGTTTCCGTAAAATCCACTTCCTGCAGGCTGCAATGACGGAAGACCGTCTTCTTCATTTTACATTGGTAAAAGGAGCAGAGATCAGCGGTCGTATGTTCAAACCTCAGGGTAAACAAATGCTGACTGGCAGTTTCAAAATGAAGTCCTAGCATTTTGCAACGCACAAAACTGACATCATTGAAAGTGGTTTGCAGGATTTTTACTCCGCTCAGGTTACAATCTTCAAATACACACTCCGTAAAGTTGATTCGCGAAAAATCAGCCCCGCCAAGATCACAGTGTACAAAGCGGCAACCTTCAAAGTCTCCGGCCGGGAGGCTGTTATTTTTTTCGATCAGCTGATCTGTATGTAAATGCATGCTTTTCTTTTCAGCAAGCAATGTAAGT
>DAORKK010000184.1:0-6193 GCA_035439525.1 Chitinophagaceae bacterium | reverse complement strand
TGCATAGCGATGGAGGTCACACCGATTCATGATTGCTATAATTCAAATTCCTTAACGACTAAAACCACCTGGGCACCAAAAAAAAAGCCCTCCGTTGACCGGAGGGCTTTGTATAAAGTGAGTGGATACTACTTCATCTTAGTGAACCAGAACCAGACCAGAGATTACTTTACCGCTATACTCATGGGCTACTTTCACCACATAAGTTCCGCGGGCCATTCCGCTCAGATCAAAGTTCATGCTCAGGTAAGGCGTAGACCGGTAGTTCAGGTCAAATGTACGGCTGGTGATCAGCTGGCCTTTCGGATTGTAGATGGAAACAATACGCTTTTCAGCAGTATTGCCTGCATAGTACAAACGTACCTGGAAGGCACCCGGAGTTGGGTTCGGATAGATCCAGAGTTTATCTGAAGCTTCTGCACCGATAACCAGTTGGTTAGATGTATTTACACAACCATTGACATCCGTTACAGTAGCCTGGTAAGTTCCCAGTGCATCTACTGAAGCCGTTTGCGTGTTGGTATTACCAGTCAGCGGAGCACCATTCAGTGTCCAGCTCCAGCTGTTTGTTGCAGCTGCAGCAGGTGTGCTTGAACCGGTAACATTGGTTGTCGTACCCGGTACCACATTCACCACAGGTGAAGCGATTGTTACAACGGGCAGTGCGTTCACGGTCAAGGTACCAAAGTTGGTTGAAGTGAAGCTACCGCAAGCACCGCTGGAGGCAACTACCCTGTAGCGATAACCGGTCATTCCGGAAGTTACATTAGAAACAGTCAGTGTTGCTGAAGTAGCACCGCTGATATTGCTCCAGGTCAGACCAGCATCGGTGCTGCGCTGCCATTGATAAGTGGTATTAGTACCGCCTGTAACTGTAGAACCAAATGTAGTGCTACCACCAAGACATACGGCGCGTGTGGCCGGCGTAACAGTTGCAGCAGTAACTGGTGCACTGACAGTAACAGGAACTGTTGTAGTTGCAGAAGTACAAGGTGTCGGTGTAGTGAAAGACACGGTGTAATTGTTTACACCTGTGGCAGTCGGCAACACATACACTGAAGTTGCAGGAGTTCCGGTATAAGCTGTGGTTGCTGCGGCATCAGTAAAGATCGTACCGGCAGGCCCAGCCCAGGTTCCTTGTGCAAAGTTCGGTGCAACATAAGTGATGGCCAATGACCAGCTGGTCAGGGTTCCCTGATCACCATTAAACCAGTCAGACAGACCCAGGTTCCATGTACCGTTAATGGTAGTCAGGAGTGTTGGCCAGTCCATACCGGCTACAGTCTGATACCCGGTTCCTGTACCACCTGGTCCTACAGAAGGTCCGTAGAACTGGAGACGGTCAGCCCTGAATGTACCGGTACGGGGAGCAGCAAATCCACTCAGCGCAACAGTACCAGTAGAACTGATTACAGTATTGGTAAAATTATCTGTTCCGTTGCTACCTGTTCCATTATCCAGCTCAGCAATCAGGTTCATGTTTGCACCATTCGGAGCAAGCAGGTTGATTTCGAGGTCACCTACCCATGTATGATTGATATTGAGGCGGAGACTTACGTCTGTAATTACAGAACCTGTAGGAATACCACTTACGTTCACTGAATTCCAAACACCGTTTGGTGTAGCATCAGGAATAACCAGCGGAAGACCAGTAGAGGCAGTGAATGTAGTAGTGGTCGGAGCTGATACAATATTGGTTAATGAAAGCTGCTGAACACTGCCCAGACAAATGCTGGCAGAAGCAGGGCTCACAACAGGTTGAATTGCATTAACAGTTAATGTAGAAGTAGTTGAAAAATCAACAGCTGAACAACCACCGGAAACCAATGCACGGTACTGGTAGCCGTTGAAAGCAGCAGTAACGTTTGTGAGAGTCAGTGTTGCAGTAGTTGCACCTGAATAAACACCACCATTGGTAACATTCTGCCAGGCAGAAGTACTATTTGGTCTCCATTCCCATCCGTAAACAGGAAGTGTACCGGAAGCCGCCACAGTAAAGCTGGCATTGCTGCCGCATGTAGTGGTTACAGTTGTTGCGGGGTTGCTGGTAATTGTAACAGGAACACAAGGAGCGATCGTTACATTATAATCTTCTGTTTCACCAAATGTAACACCGGTACAAGCCTGACCGCTTGTCCAGGCTGTACTGAAACGAACCCTTACCCGCATACGGGTTGTGATGTTTGGCAGACCAGCTGGGATTGCGATATTAGCTGTAAGAACACCACCATTTCCAACATTACTACCCAGGTTGGTGAATTCAGATGTTTCAAACTGTCCGTTCTGGTTATAATCGATCCATACTGCAACCTGCTCTGTCCAGGTTGTTGGAACATTTACAGTAATAGGATTCGCTGCGCCAGAATAAACGATCGGTGCAGGCAATGTATTGGTATAGTTACCATAACCATTCGGGCTACAGGTTGATGAATTGTCTAATGTGCTGATACGAACACGGGTGATCACATCATCATCAGTACAATCAGATGCAGCAGGCGTACAATAACATCCTGAAGGAGGTGTCAGGGCTACCTGTAATGGATTGGATGCAGTGGTATTACCAGAGCAGGTTACATTACAACGGTAATAAGTGGCGGCTGTCAGTGTAGTGGTATAAGTGGCACCAGTTGCACCCGTGATGTTAGACCAGGTGGTTCCATCAGGAGAAGACTGCCACTGATAAGTTACACCAGTACCGTCTGTCAGGTTCTGAAGCGACAACGTAAAGTTTGTACCCGGACAAGCCGTGGATAATGTAGAAAGGGTATTACCCGGTGCAGGAGTACCGGCACAGGGGAAGTTGGCAGAAAGGGTCACACTACCACCAAAGAAGGCAGGTGTATTTCCAGCAGGAAGTGCGGGGAAAACACCGGCATAACCAACATTCTGTGCAGCGATCAGCGCATTTCCTACTTTCAGACTTACACCACTCACCGTAAACGTATTCGGAGTTGGAGTAGGAGAGAAAGAGAATGCCATACCAGTCGATGCAACAACCGCAAACCGGTATTGCGTATTGGCCGGAATGAGAAAAGTCATACCTGATAAAATAGGTACAGTGGCCAGCGCCGCAGGAACCGTAGCAGTACCAGTGGCAATCTGAATCCAGTCAGGTGCACCTACAGTAGTTACAGGTCCGGATAAAGAAGTGGAACTGTAATAAAGCGTGATGTTAGAAGTAGAACCGGCAACAGAAGTGAAATAAGGAGCCATCTGCATGCTCAGATCTGTGAATACTCTCGGAGTGGCATTCGCATTTTCAATAACGAAAGTCTGCACCAGGGGTGCAGGGTTGTTAATGGAGTAATCTCCATTGAAATTTGTACCAGATGCAGTAGAAACTGTCTGGGCATTTGTGGTCCCTGCAAAGAGGGAGAAAACAGCAATGAACAGCGGGGTTAGGAAATAAAAAACCCCACGTTTTTTAAGCGTAAATTTTGGTTGCATAGAAACAATTTTATGTTGATAAGCACTCCTTGAGAAAGGAGAAAGTCCATAATCCGGAACTAAGTTAGTTTTTTTTTGTTATCTGCGAATAAAAAGTGAAAATTTCTGTAAAATTTACGCAGACGAAACATATATAATAAAAAAAGCACCTGTTTTTTCAGGTACTTTTAATATAAAATCGTTGATTGATTACCACTTATCCACTTCTTCAGCTGCTGTTCCTGTTTCGGTACCTGACTCGGCTACCGGGGCTGAAGATGCAGGTACTTCATCAATAGCAGCAGAAACTGCTTCCTGGGAACTCGCTTCTACAGTACCGTTTTCCATGCCACTATTATATTCCTCAGAATCTTCATGGTTGAATGCGTCAAAATCAAAATCGGGCATCAGTTCTGTTTTCACATAGTCCACCGCCTCACCAAGGGCTTTGATAAACTTGTTGAAGTCTTCCTTATATAAGAATACTTTATGGCGGTCATATCCATTATCATCAAACCTTTTCCGGCTTTCTGTAATTGTGAGGTAATAATCATTGCCACGGGTAGCTCTTACATCGAAGAAATAAGTTCTTCTTTTTCCGGCACGGATCCGTTTACTGTAGATGCTCTCCATTTTCTTATCATTGTTCTCGTACGCCACTGTATAAGTTTTTAGCAGTTAATGAATTACTTTGGTTTTGGGTGCTACAAATATAGAGATGTTTTCGAAACGGCCAAATCGGCATCCGACTTTGTTTCAGGGGACCGCAAGGTCTTTTTATTACGAACCCGGTGAGCCTGACGGAGGCATTGGTTCATTATCCTGCTGTTGCTTCCTGTAAAGAGAAGCATAATAGCCGTTCATGGCCAGCAATTCTTCATGAGTGCCGGTTTCTGTTATTCTGCCATTTTCCAGCACCACTACCCTGTCAAAATTGAACAATGAGAATATCCGGTGGGTAATAATAATGGCTGTTTTGGCTTCCAGGTATTCATTGAGTCCGTTGATAATGGCTTTTTCAGTACTGGCATCCACGGCACTCAGACAATCATCAAAAATCACGATTTCCGGGTCTTTGATCAGGGCCCTGGCAATGGAAATCCGTTGTTTCTGTCCCCCGCTCAGCGTTACGCCCCGCTCCCCGATCATGGTCTCATAACGTTCTGAAAATCCCTCAATTTCCTTGTCTACACTGGCCCTGCCGGCAGCCTGCTCCACCTGGGCGCGTTTAAATGTGGTAAGACCAAACCCGATATTTTTTTCCACCGTTTCACTGAATAGAAAGACATCCTGGGGTACATAACTGATCTGTTCCCTTAAATCAGCGAGATTGATTTTCCGGATATCCTTCCCATCCAGTTCAATACGCCCCCCCGTTACATCAAACATCCGGAGTAACAGCTGGGCCAGGGTGGTTTTCCCACTTCCGGTACGACCTACAATGGCAATTTTTTCCCCCGGCCTGATCGCCAGATTGAAATCCTGTATGGCCCGGATGCCGGTATTCGGGTAAACAAAATCCACCTGTTCAAAACGGATTTCGCCTTTCAGGATGGTTTTCTCATCCGCTTGTCCATTCCTGACCGCCGGTTCCGTTTCCAGAAATTCATTGATCCGCTTCTGTGAAGCTGCCGCCCGCTGGATCATACTGGCGGTAAGGCCGATGGCGCTCACCGGAAAAGTGAGCATATTAATATACATGACAAATTCCACGATGGTATTGACCCCGATACCATGCCCTCCCTTAATATAGTACAGCCCCCCGATCATAATGGTGAGCAGGGTGCTGAGACCGATAAGCAATGTAATAGAGGGGAAATAGATCGCTTCTACTTTAACCAGCCCCAGTACATTTTTCTTGAACTCCTCCGCATTTTTGGTAAAAAAGCCCATCATCGCTTTTTCCTGCACAAACGATTTAATCACCCGGATCCCTGAGTATGTTTCCTGCGTATTGGTGGTCAGTTGAGAAAGGGATTCCTGGATCTTTTCACTTCTGCGGTGGATCGTGTTATTGATAAAATAGATGGTGACGGCCAGGATAGGTAACGGAGCCAGTACATACATCGTCAGTTCCGGATCCCTTTTCAGCATAAAGAATACGCTCAGGGATATTATAGAAACCAGATTGGCGAGGTACATAATAGCCGGTCCGGTAAACATCCGCACCCGACTGACATCCTCCGTAATCCGGTTCATCAGATCGCCGGTACTCTGGGCTTTATAAAAAGCCATATCCAGTCGCTGGTAATGGCTGAAAACCTCATTTTTCTGCTCATATTCTATATAGCGGCTCATCACGATGATTGTTTGCCGCATGAGAAACAGAAAAAATCCCCTGAGCAGGGCCAGTACCAGAATGGTCATCCCGCAGATTGCCACAATTTTCCCGATTGAATACCCTGAGCCATCTACAGAGGCAATGAATTTATCCACCAGGAAATCATAATCGGGCTCCTTTTCCGGGGCTTTATAACCGGGGAGATTCAGGGAACGCTGGACAAAATCAATCACAAAACCGGTTACCTGGGGCGATAAAACGTTGAAATAGTTGGACAGGAATACAAAAAGAATCCCTCCGCCGAGCCGGATCCGGTATTTCCAGAAATACTTATTGAGGGCGCTGAGGTGCTTCAATTGTAATGATTTGAAACAAAATTACTTGAATAGCGAATAATTTTTGGAAGATAAAGTGCAAGCCGTTTATTTTGCACCCGGAGAGATGGCAGAGCGGTCTAATGCGGCGGTCTTGAAAACCGTTGACTGT
>DAORKK010000183.1:0-6201 GCA_035439525.1 Chitinophagaceae bacterium | reverse complement strand
TCATTTTTGAAACAATCATTCCGGTCTTTGTGGTTCAACGCAATTGCTTCAACGCGGCTTTCAAAAACGGCCAGGTGGGTAAGGAAGAAATAATGCCCAACTCTTCAGTGAGTGTACTTTCATTGTCCAGGAATTTAAAAACCTGACTGGCTTTGTTTTTCTTAAAAAGAGTAGCGAATATCCTGCTACCGGGAAGGGTATTGTGAACTAAAATATGTAATAAGGTATTGTCGTAAAACCGGAATCGTGCGGGAGTGTCTGGCAAAATGGAAAGTCCTGCACCAGAAGGAAGATATTCCATGATTCTGTCTGACTGCTTCTGGATAAACTGAAATGTATATCCACTTGATGCCTTTGTCTGTCCTCCTGCTGTTCCGATATTAAATACCCCATTTTGGAAAATGGTGAACTTTTCACGGGACATTGGAATGACCCCGAATTCCTGTTCTTTTATAGTGTACTCAGTCAAATGAAGAAATTGATGGATATACTGACGCAGTTCTTCATCATACTGTGTAGGATCAAGCAATTGAGCTGTGAAAAGTGTATATTCCACTAATGCCCTATTCGGGCTGAAAGGAAGAACATATGCGAAAGTAGTTCCATGTTGCTGATGCACCCTGAAATCCATCAGGGAGGCTTTGTCGGGATCAAAAACCGGTTTCACGGATTCGATCACCCACCCTTTGAAATGCTGAAGCAGACTGCCCTTTGTAGTTTCTGGCTTATTATAAATGGAATTAAAGACGATCGCATCACCCAGCTGATACATCTTACTATTAAATTGAAGAGAATAGCCATCTCTGTGACCAACGCATTGTCCGACATGACCATACACCACTTCAATTCCCGGATGTTTATTTATTTCTTTGAAACAATACTCATAAAAATCAATGCCCCGGATCATCTTGTACTCGTAAGGTGAGATATCAAGTGTATCGCTGAATGTATCACTCATGAAATCCACCCTTGGCCATTTCCGGTAAACAATTTCTTCAAAAAACCCATCACCCGCCTCCCAGAAACACCAGGTCCGGTCGTTTTTGGTTTTGGGTTCCCGGTCGATCAGGAGAATTTTTTTATCTGAGAATTTTCCGCTGCGGATCATGCGCAGGAGCAGACTGAGCGAAGCGCAGCCGGCACCCAGGAAAATATAATCATATGATGATTGCTTGAACAGGACTGCAAATTAAGCTTCTTCTGCTTCCGGAGCATATTCCACACGACGGGCACCGGCCATCAGCTGCTTGTCACGTTGCACCTTCTGCCAGTATTTCCTGGCGACATACAGAAAGCCAAAGCTTTCCCCTTCTTCCTTATTCAGGTGTTTATGATGCATTTTATGCGCCCAGCGGATAGCCCGCACATAGGTATTGTTGCTGCGGCTGAACCATTTGAACCGCTGGTGAATGATCACATCATGTACCAGGAAATAAGCGGCGCCGTAGAGCATGATCCCAAAGCCGATGGACTGCATCCACCAGATATGCTCGTAGGTACCGTAGTATATCAACAGGAAACTCGGCACGGCAAAAATGAAGGCAAAGAGGTCGTTTTTTTCAAATACACCCGGGCGCACCTGGTGATGATCCTTGTGCAGGATCCAGAGAAACCCATGCATGACATATTTATGGGTACACCAGGTAATCCCTTCCATGACGATGAATGTACCAAAGAGAACGAGCACGTATAAAAGAATATCCAGGATCATATAAATAGAATTAATCAGTCAGGGCCGGGGCACCATATTGCTGCTGCCACCAGTTTTCAATTTTTGGAAAGGCCAGTTGAAACCAGGCCGTGTATAATCCGGGTCTTGTCTGCAGGGATTCTGCAATGGCCTGCATAGGCTTAAAGCAGTAATCCATGACTTCATCAGGATTGCACCGGATCTCGCCATTGTACTCGCCGCTGTAGACATGGTCAAATTCATATTCTGTAAGGCCATTATCAAATCCGGCCCGGTAAACAAAATCAAATAATTTTTGGGCCGGCGTATCAAATCCCATTTCTTCTACCAACCGGCGGTGAACCGCATCCTGGGTGGATTCGCCCAGTGCCGGGTGACTGCAGCAGGCGTTGGTCCAGAGCCCGCCACTATGGTATTTATGCATGGCCCGCTGTTGCAGGAGCATTTCACCCTTCCGGTTAAATACAAATACACTGAAGGCCCGGTGCAGGAGGCCTTTCCGGTGTGCGTCCATTTTTTCACAGGAGCCGAGCTCATTATCCTGCTCATCCACGAGAATAACTTGGGTAAGGTCCATATCAGATCAGTCGAAGCTGGTTTTTAACGCCCGCCCTGAATACGATCATTGCTTTCAGGTAATTCGGGATGCGGATCCGGCTGTCCAGTACACGGGCCGGTTCCAGGCGTTTTATTTTCTTAAATAATGAGAGGTAATATTTGTAAGCTACATATACTCCGAAACGGGCTTTCAGCGGCAGTTTGATAATGCCGGCATAAGCTTGTTGAAAATCCAGGTGAATATCCGCTTCAATTTCCTGTTTGTCTTTCTCTGTGAAATTGGAAAAATCACAGCCCGGGAAATACACCCTTGACATGCCGTTGAAATCCGCTTTTATATCCCGCAGGAAATTCACTTTCTGAAAAGCGGCTCCCAGGGCCCTGGCCGGTGCTTCCAGTTTGTTGTACATATCCTGTTTGCCTTCGCAGAAAACATACAAACACATCAGTCCCACCACTTCGGCTGAACCATAGATGTATTCCTTGTATCCTTCACAATCGTAACATTTCTTATCCAGGTCCATTTCCATACTCCGGAAAAAAGCTTCCACCAGTTTCAGGTCAATATTGAACTCGTTGACGGTACGCTGAAAACTGTTGAGCACGGGATTGAGACTGATACCGCGTTCAATGGCGGCATAGGTTTCCTCTTTAAACTGGGCCAGCAATATATCCTTGTCATAGTCGTGAAAGGTATCCACGATCTCATCGGCCAGGCGGACAAATCCGTAAATATTGAAAATGGGTGTCCGCAGATCGCGGTGAAGCATGCGAATTGCTGAGGAGAAAGAGGTGCTGTAATTCTCCGTAACGATCCGGCTGCAATTTTCACTGGTGGTATGAAAAAGATGTACCATTCTTCAATATAAGTATTTATTTGATTGATTTGATCACTTGTTTAGCCACCACTTCCCCGCTGATCAGTGAAGGTGGTACACCGGGTCCGGGTACAGTTAACTGACCGGTATAAAAAAGGTTCTTCACTTTTTTACTCTGGCAGGAAGGCCGGAATATAGCCGTCTGCATCAGGGTATTCGCCAGTCCATACGCATTGCCCCGGAATGAATTATAGTCCTTTACAAAATCACTGACCGAGAAGGTTTTCTTATACACCACTGAATCGAGTATGGTTTCTCCCAGGTGTTTTTCCATCCGCCGTGCAATGAGCTGAAAATATTTTTCTCTTAACTCCGCTGTATCCTCTTCCAGTCCTGCCGCCACGGGCACCAGGAATACGATATTCTCCTGACCTTCCGGTGCCACAGACGGGTCTGTTGCAGATGAAACACTTACATAGAATAAAGGTTCAGTCGGCCACTTCGGATCTTTATAAATTTCCACCCCGTGCTGATCAAAGGGTACATCAAAGAACAACGCATGGTGCACGGGTTTTTTCAGTTTTTTGTTCAGCCCGACATAGTACATCAGGCAGGAAGGAGCCATTACTTTTTTATCCCAGTAGGAAGCGGAATATGATCTGTATGCGGGTGGCAGTAATGTTGTTTCAGTAAAATGATAGTCGGCTCCGCTGATGACGGCATCCGCAGTATAGCTTCCCTTAGCCGTAATTACTTTACTGACCACTGCGTTATTGATTTCTATCCGGGTTACCGCTTCCTCAAATTTAAACTGTACTCCCAGTTCGAGTGCCAGCCGGTACATGCCGTCAACGATGGCATACATCCCTCCTTCCGGGTACCAGGTACCTCCTTTGATATCGGCATAATTCATCAGGCTGTAGAGCGCCGGTGTATCCTGTGGAAGGGCACCCAGGAAAAGAACGGGAAACTCCATCAACTGCCGGAGTTTGGAATGCTTGAAATATTTGTAAATATGTTTCTTGATAGAAGTAAACACTTCCAGCCGGAATACCCCGCTGATCGTTTGCCAGTCCATAAATTCAGTCAGCGACAATCCGGGTTTATATACCAGTTTGTTGACCCCGACTTCATATTTATAAGCGGCTTCCCGGAGGTACTTATCCAGCAACGGGCCACTGCCCGGTTCGAGTGATTCAAATACATCCCGGAGTGCGTTATAATCGGCAGGCAGATCAGTATACCCATCTGACCAATAAACCCGGTATGAGGGATCCAGGCGGGTGAGCTGATAATAGTCGGACACTTTTTTCCCAAACTGATTGAAGAAACGTTCGAAGACATCCGGCATCCAGTAAAAACTTGGTCCCATATCGAAAGTGAAACCCTGCTCTTTTAACTGACAGGCCCGGCCACCAGCAGTACTGTTCTTTTCCAGTACAGTTACATTCCAGCCTTCCCTGGCCATGAAAGATGCGGCGGATAACCCGGCAAATCCGCTACCGATAATAATGACTGATTTTTCCGACAACTGATGTGATTTAGTAGCGACTGATCTGTTCCTTTAACAATTTACGGGCAAAGTGAATCCGGCTTTTAATAGTCCCTAATGGTTCATGCAGTACCTCGGCAATTTCATTGTATTTATAGCCGTCAAAATACAACAAAAAGGGAGTACGGAAAATTTCAGGCAATCCCTGAATCGCCGCGTTGATCTCTTTGATCCGCATATCACTTTCAGCCCCGTTGCTTACGGTAGCCTGATTCTGGTTGATCAGGAACTCATTCGGCGTATTATCGAAAATAGTTTTTTGTTTAGCTTTCCTGCGGTAATTATTAATGAAAATATTCCGCATAATAGTAAACAACCAGGCCTTGATATTCGTGCCTACATTATATTTTTCACGGTTAGCCAAGGCCTTGTACAATGTCTCCTGGTAGAGATCATTTGCGGCTTCCGTATCACGGGTGAGATTCACAGCAAAAGGCTTCAGAAAGTCTGCGTTCTGCAGCAACAACTGGTTAAATTCTAATCCGGACATATAATTGTGTTTAATTATTATACGGTAAAATTAAACACTTTGGATTGATTTTGGGAATATTTTTGTTTAATTAATTTGTTAAAAAACTAAACACTAAGAATCAGCCAGTTAGCCCTGATTTATAGGGATGTAAGGTATTCCATCACCTCAGAAAGGGATTTTTTGAAGGTAATTCCGGCAGGAACCGGTTTGGAATAGGTCTGGGTGAGCTGGCCGGAAACCACTGTGGAAATGCTTCCAAAATGAGTATGGACCTGATTCAGAAATTTATCCAGGTGAAAACTGGAAGAAGTGGCTGTCAGGTGGGTAAACACCAGATCGGGCTTCTTCAATCCTACAACATAAGCCACATCTTTTACAGGTACATTGGCACCCAGGTAAATAGTTTTGATGCCCCGGTTTTTCAGCATATAGTACATAAATAACAGACCCAGTTCATGGTGTTCGCCTTCCGGTAAAAAAAGAAGTACAGTACGCTCTTTTACCAGATGCGAGACACAGGTTTCTATCCCCACGATCAGTTTCTGCCGGATTATATTGGTAACCAGGTGTTCCTGTGCCGGATTGATATGACCAGTCACCCATAAAATTCCGATTTTCTCCAGAAAGGGAAATAAAATCTGGGTGACCGTACGCTCAATTCCTTTTGATGAAATGTAGCCGGCCAATACTTTTTCGAACCGTTCAATTTCCATATCCACCATTTCCTGTACCAGTTCATTGACGATTCTTTCCTGGATAGCCTGGGCATCCCCCAGGGTCAGGATACGGGTACGGATCTCATCCGGCTGCATCTTATCAATATGGGAAATCTTATACCCGTACTTATTCAGCAGGGCAATATTCAGAACGGTTTTCAGCTCGTCATTGCTGTAATAACGGATATTGGTACCCGTACGTTGCGGCTTCAGAAAATGATAGCGTTGCTCCCAGATACGGATGGTATGGGCCTTGATCCCCGACAGGTTCTCGAGGTCTTTGATGGTAAAAGCGTTCATGGATATAGATACAATCGGGGCGGGAAAAGGTTCGAGGTTCGAGGTTGGAGGTTCGAGGTTGGAGGTTGGAGGTTCGAGGTTGGAGGTTGGAGGTT
>DAORKK010000182.1:4451-6277 GCA_035439525.1 Chitinophagaceae bacterium | reverse complement strand
GGGCAGTATGGAATTTGCCTGCAAGGTGGCCGGTTCCAAACTGATCGTGATTTTGGGCCATACAAAATGCGGTGCGGTAAAAGGAGCCTGTGATCATGTAGAAATGGGCAACCTGACCGAGCTGTTGTCAAAACTGCAACCGGCTGTTTACCAGGAAAGGGAGACCGTAAATCAGGAAATGCGTAACTCAAAGAATCCTGTATTTGTAGAAAATGTTTCCTCCATCAATGTCCGCCGCACGGTGAGGAGTATTATAGAACGGAGCTATATCATTGAACAAATGGTGGAAACCGGAGCGATCGGGGTGGTAGGTGCCATGTATAATATTGATACGGGCCGCGTGGAGTTCTATGATGATGTACAATACATAAAAGACGATCTGAATCCGGAATTCAGCGTGGCTGATTTGCGGCATTAAGCAGGATTGCCGGGTTTATAAATAAAAAATATGCAGCAACCATTTGATGCGGATGAAGTGATTCATCAGCTGAAACACTATCTCCCCGCCCAGCAGGCGTTGAAGGATTTTATCCATCATAACTCGCTGCATGCTTTCCAGCACCAGAAATTCTATGAGGGCATTTTCAAGGCATCCCGGATTTTTGGTTTTCAGGTACACCTGCAATTAGGAGAATACCGGGAGATGTACCAGACCGGACGTATCCGGGAGGATGTGGTGGACCGGGTGATTGAATGGAGAAAAGGGAAAAAGGAAATGCGCTCCTGGAAAGAGAAAATGCTGTTGCAGGAATACAACCCGGTTTTTGAACCTCGCATAGGAAAATTGCGGGCGAAGTGGAAACAGTTTTATGGCATTGATCTGGATAACCGGGTGCATCCCCTGTTATTCCGCATACTCTGCAGCTTTCTCGATCAGGGTATTGCTCTGAAGGAACTGCCCGTTGTCAACCGGAGTTTCACCACTACCATCCGTGAACTGGAGTCAAAATCATTGGTTAGTTTTTTTAATACCCGGAAAGTCAGGCAACTTTTTATCTCCGGGGATTATACCATCGACGGATTGCTGAAGCAGGTGGCAGGTGATGAAGCCTACTTTGAACAATACCTTTTTGATCAGCAATTCGCCCATCATGGCTGGAGTGGTTTTGTAAGTGCGGCTGAAGATAACCCGCAGACATTGCCTGACCGCAAACAGATTACACTCCGGGAGCTGGTGGAATTTGAATTGTTACTGGAACTGGATGCACTGGACAAGGAACTGGGCACGGCCTGGAAACCCCTGACCACCCATATGGCAGAAGCTCCGGCTGATTTGTTTGCGCCTGTACCGCAAACGGAGTTTACCGAAGTGATAGCCTGCTGGCAGACGGCATTTGAGTGGAGCTATTATGACAGCGTACTGCGGGGGATGCTGATGGCAAAACCGAAACCAGTCCCGGAACAGAAAAGCCTCCAGGCTATTTTTTGTATTGATGAACGGGAAGATTCCATCCGTCGTCATATAGAAGCCGTGGATAAACAGGCAGAAACATTCGGCGCACCTGGTTTTTTCGGGGTTGAATTTTATTTTCAGCAGCAGGGCAGTAAGTTTTACGATAAGTTATGTCCGGCCCCGGTAACGCCTAAATTCCTGATCAAGGAATCGGAAGCCAGCACCGTACACCAAAATGACCTGATCTATACAAAATACACACACGGCATTGTTTCCGGATTTTTCCTGAGTATTGGTTTTGGATTCTGGGCACTGGCAAAAAAACTGCAACTGCTATTCCGTCCAAAAATGAGCCCGGCTATTTCAAATGCCTATGGGCATATGGATAAAAAATCCAGGCTGTCCATCGAAAATCAGGATCCGGCGCATATCG
>DAORKK010000182.1:0-4351 GCA_035439525.1 Chitinophagaceae bacterium | reverse complement strand
CATATGGATAAAAAATCCAGGCTGTCCATCGAAAATCAGGATCCGGCGCATATCGAAAACGGATTACAGATTGGCTATACTGTGGAAGAAATGACAGCCCGTGCGGAAGCTTTCTTAAGAGGAATCGGATTGATTAAGGATTTTGCCCCCCTGGTCTATATTGTGGCCCATGGAAGCAGCAGTGCCAATAACCCGCATCACGGGGCCCATGATTGTGGCGCCTGCAGTGGAAGGCCCGGTGCCACCAATGCCCGGGTACAGGCCTTTATCCTGAATCATGAAAAAGTCAGAAATATATTGGCAGAGCGGGGTATCTCTATTCCGGAAAGCACCCAGTTCGTCGGTTGTATGCATGATACCGCTGCGGATGTAATGGATTATTATGATGAGGATGTGCTGGATGAAACTAACGGACAGGCACACCTGCTGAATATCCAGCGTTTTGAAACAGCCCTGAACCTGAATGCCAAAGAGCGAAGCCGTCGTTTTGCCTCCATCAATACCAAACAGGAACTGGAACAGGTGCGGAAAGCCATTCATAACCGGTCGGTTTCCTTATTTGAACCCCGGCCCGAACTCGGGCATGGCACCAATACCCTCGCCATTATCGGCCGTCGCCAGGTCAGTAAGGGATTGTTCCTGGACAGGCGGGCCTTCCTCAACAGTTATGACTATACGACCGATCCCGATGGTTCGATCCTGTCTGCTGTTATGCGGCCGATCGGTCTGGTGTGTGGCGGGATCAACCTTGAGTATTATTTTTCCCGGGTGGATAATATCAAACTCGGGGCAGGTACCAAATTGCCCCATAATGTGATGGGTTTATTCGGGGTAGCCAACAGCAGTGACGGCGATTTGCGGCCCGGCCTTCCCTGGCAGATGATTGAAGTACATGACCCGGTACGTTTGCTGGTGATTGTAGAACAGTCTCCGGAAATAGTATTGCAGGCGATTCAATCTGCGCCTGCCGTATTTGAGTGGTACCAGAATGAATGGGTGCATATAGTGGCCCTTCACCCGGCAACGCAGCAATTTTATTATTTCCGCAACGGCGTGTTTGAACCTTACCAGTTGCTGACGGCTGCAAGCGAGATCAGGACCATTCACAATATGGAAGAGTTTATTGAAGGGGCCAGGGAGATGGAGACCAATCATATTGTTCACGCCACGGAGGAAAACCTGCCGGTGTATCTGCTGGATTAAAAAGATCGGGTTATTAATACAGGCAGATGCCACAAGGGCCTCTGCAAAAAATGAATTCAATGGGTCAATTACTTGTATTAGCTGTACTGGTGCCGCTGCTGGCTTTTTTTGCCACCCTGCTCTGGCAAAATAAAAATGAGCGGCCCATCGCCTGGATCGTTCGTATAGCGAAAGTGGTCAATATCGGGCTGGCCGTATTATTTGCCGCCTGGTGGATCCTGGATGGCTTAAAACCGGTGGATTACCAGTTACTCACGTTGTATAAGTCTGATCATTTCGTTTTTGCCCTTCATTTTTATTACGACGAAATAACAGCGGTATTCAGCCTTACCGGTGCGGTTCTTTTTTTCCTGGTGGCCACATTCAGCAAGTATTATATGCACCGTGATCAGGGCTTCAAACGGTTTTTTAACACGATTCTGCTTTTTTCAACAGCTTATAACCTGATTATCCTATCCGGCAATTTTGAAACGCTTTTTATCGGATGGGAGATCAAGGGTATCTGTTCTTTCCTGCTTATAGCGTTCTACCGTGACCGTTACCTGCCGGCAAAAAATGCCTTTAAAGCCGTGTCCAATTACCGGATCAGTGACGTCTCCCTCATGCTGGCCATGTGGATGATGCATCACCTGATGAACCAGAATATCAGTTTCCCGCAACTCGGACTTGCCAAATTAACGGCACTGGCCACCACTTCACCTTTTATGTCCGTGTTCATTGTTTGTATGATGATCCTGCCAGCCGTGGTGAAATCAGCCCAGTTTCCGTTTACCACCTGGCTGCCCAGAGCACTGGAAGGCCCCACTTCATCATCGGCGATCTTTTACGGTTCATTGAGTGTGCACATTGGTGTATTCCTGTTATTACGAACACATCCCTTCTGGGAAGATATGCTTTGGGCCAAGATACTGATCATCGTTATCGGGGCACTTACGGCCATTACCGCTACGGTGATTGCCCGGGTACAACCAACGGTAAAGACACAGATCGCGTATTCATCGGCTGCACAGATCGGACTGATGTTTATAGAAATTGCCCTTGGTTTCCATTGGCTGGTTCTGCTTCATTTTGCCGGCAATGCTTTTCTCCGCACATACCAGCTGCTGGTGTCTCCATCCGTACTCAACTATCTCGTACATCACCAGATTTTTCATTATACCGCACCGGTACACAAAGCGGTTTCCCGCTGGAAAGCAACCCTGTATGTACTGGGGATTAAAGAATGGAACCTTGATACAATTTTATACCGCTATGGATGGAAACCCTTCAAAACGATGGGTGCTGTATTTGGGTTTTTGCAAAACAAGGTTTTTGCCAATACCCTGGCCATCATGGGTGTCTTTCTGCTGATTGCGGGGTATAATAAACCGGATTCCTTCCAGAGCCAGGTCAGCGGCATGCCCATGCTGCTCATGTCGGTAGCCCTGGTATTGTTTCTCTTTTCTTTTTCATCCAGGGGCAGGGCCATTACGGCCTGGTGGTACCTGTTGACAGGACATATCTTTATACTGGCAGCTGTTTTATTCAATGCACCGCATATTTATTTCAGTGAATTGTTTTTCTATGCCAGCGGGGTGCTGATCGCCTTTTTACTGGGCTATTACTGCCTGCTTAAGATAGAACGTATCGATCAGGATATTTCCCTGTCCCGCTTCCACGGATATGTATACGAACAGGAGAATACCGGTTTCCTCTTTCTGTTGGCGGCCATGGGTATGCTGGGATTCCCGATCACGGCTGCTTTTATCGGCATTGATGTTCTGTTCACGTATATACATAGCGATCAGTATGTACTGATTGCTATGCTCGGACTATCCCTGTTTTTTGTAGAACTGGCCGCATTCCGGATCCTGCTCCGTATATTTTTTGGCCCGCATAAAAAATTATATCACCCGGTGGCATTCCGGAGTACCTAACCGGCATTACATCAGCTGTCCTGCCGCCCACTGCAGACTGTTGAACGTCTTGACATACTTGTTGCGCAACTCCTGTAATTTCTGCAGTGCCTCGAGGGTTTTGTTTTCCCGGCTATTGACCAGGAAGAGCGAACTCTCTCCGTTTTTAAACCGGGTTTCTTCACCCTGCTGTAGAAGCTTGTAATTTTTATAGTTGTTTTCCTGCAGGAGCAGCTGCTGACGGAGGGTAACCAGTTCGTTATAGTAAGAGCGGACTTTTGTTTCTACCTGCAGTTGCTTGTACCGTTGTGCTGTTTCAGCTTCTGTTATTTTCAATCGTGCTTTTTTAAATTCACCACGGCCGGCCGAGAAGCGGAGGGGAATACCCACTGAGAATCCGTACCTGAAATTATTTTCAAAAAGCGGACCTGTAGCTGTTTTCAATACATCATATCCTTTCCCCAGCTGGTTATAGGTAAAGTTGACGGTGGGGAGTAATTCCTGAAATTTTAATTTTTTGTCGACAGCCAGTGCATCCAGCTTATAGTCATAGAGACGCAGTTCCGGATGATTTAGCCGCGCAGCATTCAGCAGGCTGTCCAGTACAGGAACCGGGAGTTCGGTTAAACCAGGCTGAGCAGCCGGGATTACTTCCGCCGGCAAAGTATAAGGCTGCTGCTCCTCAGTCCACAGGTACACGGATAAGCCAAGTCCGGCATTCGTAAATTCAAGCGCGGCCTGCGATTGCAGTAATTCCATATTCTGTAACTGGGCCATGGCTTCAATGGTATCGATACCCGGACGATCTCCCAGCATGAAACTCGTTTTAATAAACGCCACTCTTTTCCGGTTCACGTCTACCGCATCATTCAATACCTGAAGCACCTGGTATTGAAGTGTCCAGTTCCAGTATGCAGCAATAGATTCCTGCAGTATATTATTCAATAAAATATTTTTTTCCACCTGCGAAGCATCCTTATAAATCTTCGCGGTTTGTAAGGCAGCCCTGCGTTTATCCATCAGCAAGTTTTTGGCCAGTGGAACGGTGACCCCAAAATAGCTGGTCTTACCCGAAGTTTCCTGCGGGTCGGTACGGCTACCCGATAAATATTCCAGGCCGGTACTGATATTCACACCAAACCAGGTAGGGATATTCAATTCGGGCCGGTTGTAGTTGTAATAGTCAGTTCCGTCAAAAGTCTTTTGTGCATTGGAACTGTACAGCTGCGGATCAAATTGCCCGCGGGCAATGG
>DAORKK010000181.1:0-6302 GCA_035439525.1 Chitinophagaceae bacterium | reverse complement strand
TTTCCAGGACATACCTTCTTAAAGCAATCTGCCACTTCCTTTTTTCCCTGAACTTCAGAAGTTCGGGTGTGTCCTCCTGTTTAGTGTACCTTTTCCTGGCCATATTCAACTGTTTCCACAAAGATAGGCGTTTCACGGGACACCGTTTCAGCCTGAAACGGTGTCCCGTGAAACGGGAATTAAGCTAGAAGCAAGAAGCTAGAAGCGAGAAGGGGGTTTCTGCCGGGTCTTTCTGTATTCCTCTGCGCACTCCGCGTCCTCCGCGGTTTGAAACAAGCGAGAAACGAGAAGCCAGAGGCGAGACGGATGTTTCTGCCGGGCTTTTGTGTATTTCTCTGCGCACTCCGCGTCCTCCGCGGTTTGAAACAAGCGAGAAACGAGAAGCCGGAGGCGAGAAGGTTGTTTCAGCCGGGCTATAGTGTATTTCTCTGCGCACTCCGCGTCCTCCGCGGTTTATTCAGAAAAATAGCGGGAAAGCCAGTAATCCTCTCTTTTCCGCATCAGCACGACTTCTTCTTTCTTTTTATCACCGTATCCACAAAGGTGGAGGGCGCCATGAAAGATCACCCGGTGCAGTTCGGATTTGATACTGGTGCCAAGGGTGCTGGCATTATCTTTTACCCGGTCGATGCTGATATAGATTTCACCAATGGTGGATGGGCCGGCAGAGAGGTCGAAAGTGATGATGTCTGTATAATAATCATGTTGCAGGTACTGCCGGTTGATTTCGAGGAGGTGCTCATCTGTACAGAAGATATAATTGAGGGACTCCAGCGACTTCTTTTCCTTTTTAAAAATGGTTTCGATAAGGGCTTTCAATGCTGTGCGGTTTTCCAATGAAAACCCCTTGGTTTCGAAGAAGAAACAAACTTTTGATGCAGTTGGCATATTTTCAAAATTCGTAAACAAATACCAACCAACAAGGGTAGTTTTGTGCTATTAATATATTGGATAAATGATTGCAAGGCTTTCGGAATTAAAACCAGGACAAGAAGGGATCATAAAGGAGTTTCAGAACAATGAGATCTTTCTGAAGTTAATGGAAATGGGTTGTGTACCGGGAGAGCGGATTCTGATGGAACAGATTGCGCCCTTGGGCGATCCGATCTCGGTAAATGTGGCCGGGTATCACCTGAGCCTGCGACTGAATGAAGCAGAACATATTCTTGTTGAATTAAAACATTGACTATCAATATTTTAAATGAAAATAGGGCTCTACTTCGGTTCTTTTAATCCCGTTCATGCCGGGCACCTGATCATCGCCAGTCATATCCTGAACGAAACAGATATTGAAAAAGTCTGGCTGGTGGTTTCTCCCCAGAACCCCTTTAAGCAGGAAAACGGTCTGCTGAATGAATACCACCGGCTGCACCTGGTACAGCTGGCAACGGAACAGGATAACCGGATCAAAGCCTCTGATATCGAGTTTGGTTTACCCAAACCCTCATATACCATCAACACCCTCACCTATCTCGCTGAAAAATTTCCGGACCACGAGTTCTCCATTATCATGGGCAGTGATAGTTTTCAAAACCTGCACAAATGGAAAAACGCGGAACTGATCATCCGGGACTATGAAATCTATGTATACCCCCGGCCGGGCTTCCCGGCAGAGAATTCGATCAACGCCCGTATGAAAATGATCGACGCGCCTCTGTTACAACTATCGGCTACGCATATACGAAAATGTATTGCCGAAGGAAAATCAATCCGGTATATGGTCCCCGATATTGTACTGGAAGAAATAGAGAAAGGCGGCTATTATAAGAAATAACCCAGGGCCAGGCAGGCCATTACGATCAGCGGTGGAATGAAACGCGTAAACTGCAGCAGCAGAATGGTGCCCAGGATCACCAGGATATTGATCTTGCTGATTGTATTGGGACCCACAAATGATATATCCCGCATGATATAAAAAGAAGAAGCGATCATGATACCCACCACCACGGCATTGATTCCCTCCAGCGACCGGTAGACCACGGCATATTTCCGGAGATTATGCCAGATCGGGAAAAAGAATAAAACCAGCAAAGCGCTGGGTAAGAAAATAGCAACCATTCCGATCAGGCAGCCCAGCACCTGCATTTCGGTGCCCATATCCTTCAGGGCCATACCCCCGGTGAAGGAGGCAATTGAAAATACCGGTCCGGGTACCGCCTGTACAATACCCATTCCTGTATAAAGTTTTTCCTGGTCGATCTGAACCACATTCGGGTTCTTCTCCCGGATTGCTTCAGGGCGCACACTCCATTGTTCATACATCATCGGCATCAGCACCTGTCCCCCACCAAACACAAGGCTGCCCATCCGGTAAGTGTTTTCAAACAGGTTGATCGGTTTCCGGTTGGGCCAGTCATTTTTCCGGGCAGCTTCTGAAAGAATACCTGCGGCGATAAAGATGATACCGAATAACCAGAAATTCCACCAGCGTATCTTTTGAGGTTTTTGTTCCACCTGTGGTATACGGGTCTGACTGAAATTGGTGGCGATTCCCCCGGCAACGATCAGGGCCGGGATTACCCATGTTTTTCCAAAAAGAAAATAAGTGGCCGCCACGCTGCAGATCATAATGATCCAGGTGATCGTGTTTTTTATAGCATGCGGAAAAATATGCAGCACAGCATACCCCAGGAATCCCGCCGCCATCGGGGGGATAAATTTAAAAATGTCTGTGCCCAATTGTCTTTTATCAATATACTGTAACAGGAAGGAAAGCGCACCCATTAAAATGGAAGCAGGAAGGATCCATACAATCAGGGTTAATACCGCTAAGGGCACCCCCCCGCGTTTATAGCCAATCAGGGTCAGTGTTTGTGTGGAAGAAGCACCGGGTAATAGCTGGCAGAAGGCATTGTATTCCATCAGCTCCTTCTCGGTAACATAGGGAGTACCCTGCACAAATGTTTTCATCATCATGCCCATATGCGCCTGTGGTCCGCCAAAAGCAGAAACACTATGGAAAAAAACAGCCCTTAAAAATGGCAGATGGCGTAACAGCATTGTGGTTTAAATATAAAAAAATTAACCCAAGCAGGAACTGATCATACAAATGGCGCGGAATTATACTAAATTCAATACTTAATTAATAAGAAGTCCTGATGAAACAAAAACTGCTTACGCTCCTGTTGTTCTCCCCTTTTATACTTCCTGCCCAAAAAGGGACAACCGATCTGACAGCAAAGATCAATGCGGCTGCCGATAAAATTGAATCCAAAACAATTACCTGGCGACGCGATCTTCACGAACATCCGGAACTCGGCAACAATGAGGTACGCACCGCAAAGATCATTGCGGACCATCTTCGGTCACTGGGTCTTGAAGTAACAGAAGGCGTGGGAAAAACCGGCGTGGTAGGAGTTTTGAGAGGCGCAAAACCAGGACCCTGCATCGGCTTAAGGGCCGATATGGACGGTCTGCCGGTAGTGGAGAGGGTTGACCTGCCTTTTGCCTCGAAGGAAAAATCAACCTATAACGGACAACCTGTAGGGGTGATGCATGCCTGCGGACACGATACGCACGTATCTATTTTAATGGGGGTGGCCGAGATCCTGTCAGGTATGAAAAAAGACCTGGCCGGCACCATCAAGTTCGTCTTCCAGCCGGCTGAAGAAGGTCCGCCCGAAGGAGAAGAAGGCGGCGCCCCGCTGATGATAAAGGACGGAGTGCTGGAAAACCCGCATGTGGATGTGATGTTTGGCCTGCATATAAACTCACAGACTGAAGTAGGCAAGATCAAATACCGGACCGGAGGGATTATGGCGGCTTCCGACTGGTTCAAGATCAAAGTAAAGGGCAAACAGACCCATGGCTCCCAGCCCTGGGCCGGTATAGATCCTGTAGTGGTATCGGCACAAATCATCAACGGACTACAGACTATTGTGAGCCGGCAGACGGAACTGACCAAAAATCCGGCAGTGATTTCGGTCAGCGTGATCAATGGGGGCGTTCGTTCCAATATTATTCCCGAAGACGTGACCATGCTGGGTACAATCCGGACACTTGATACAGGTATGCAGCGGATCATTCATGAAAAAATTGCCCTTACTGCTGCAAAGATTGCTGAAAGTTCCGGAGCTACCGCGGAGACCTCCATTGATAAAAAAACCCTGGTCACTTATAATGACCCGGCCCTGACGAAAAAAATGCTTCCCGCTTTTATCAAAGCTGCCGGCGAAGAAAACGTAATTGAAACCGAAGCGGTGACCGGCGCTGAGGATTTTTCTTTCTTTGCAGAAAAAGTGCCCTCTATTTTCTTTTTCATAGGAGGAATGGAAAAAGGAAAGGATCCTAAATCAGCATTCCCCCATCATACGCCCGATTTTGTATTGGATGAAAGCGGGATGAAAACCGGGGTAAAAGCCTTTTGTCACCTGGTATTTGATTACCTGCAGTCAGCTACAAACCCAGCTAAAAAAGCATTCTGATGATAAAGTCTTTTATACTGAGCGGCACACTGTTTCTGTGTGCCGCTTTTTCTATCCAGGCACAACGCACGGATAAAAAATTACAAACCGAACTTCAGTCGATGGTTAGCGGATACCACGGCGATATCGGTATTTATGTCAAAAACCTGCGTACCGGGAAAATTGCAATGATCCATGCGGATACGGTTTTTCCAACCGCGAGTATTGTAAAAGTGCCAATCCTGCTGGGCATTGCCGACCGCATGAACAGAGGAGAACTTGCCTATGATTCATTGCTTACTTATAAAGACTCCCTCTTGTATGAAGGTTCCGATATCCTGGGTTCGTTCAAATCCGGGGAGAAGATCGCCCTTAAAAAAGTATTGATGCTGATGTTGACCACCAGTGATAATACCGCCAGTCTCTGGCTGCAAAGCCTGGCCGGCACCGGCACCCGGATCAATACCATCCTGGATAGTTTGGGTTTCAGGGACACCCGCGTCAACTCCCGCACGCCCGGCCGGGAAGCCAACCGGGGTCAATATGGTTGGGGACAAACCACGCCCCGTGAAATGGGCCTGCTTTTTGAAAAAATTTACCGGTATGAGTTATTTTCAAAAACAAGCAGTGAACGCATGCTTCGGTTACTCGGAAGAAATTTCTGGGATGAACAGGAGGCCATTTCTGTTTTCCCGCCGACGATTGAAGTCTTTAGTAAAAACGGGTGTGTGAATGCCTCCCGCAGCGAAGCGATGATTGTGAATGTTCCCGGGAACCCATTTGTTTTCTGCATTTTCACGAAGAACAATAAAGACACGAGCTGGACCCGGGAGAATGAGGCCTGGACCATGGCCAGAAAAATAGCCACTTATTTGTGGGAGTATTATAATTAATAAGTCGGGTGGAAAACTACTTCAATAACTGATACACCAGCAAACTCAGCAAATAGGCCAGTCCCGTCATATAGACCAGTTGGATAGCAGGCCACTTCCAGCTGCGGGTTTCTCTTTTCACTACAGCAAGTGTACTCATACACTGCATGGCAAATACATAAAAAATCAGGAGCGATAAGCCACTGGCCAGGGTAAAGACCGGCGTACCGTCTGGACGTACCGCCGCTTTCATTTTTTCCTTGAGTAATAAACCATCATCATCGGTATCCCCCACACTATATAAGGTGGCCATGGTCCCCACAAAAACTTCACGTGCGGCAAAAGAAGTAACCAGGGCGATCCCGATTTTCCAGTCATATCCTAATGGAGTAATAGCAGGTTCAATTGATTTTCCGATAATGCCGGCAAAGGAGCTTTCCAGCTTTTCGGTATGATACGCTTTATCCAGCAAGGCGGCATCAGCCCCGGGTTGTAATTTCAGCTGTTCATATTTAGCGGTGATTTCCTGCATGGTATTGCCCGGGCCAAAAGAACTCAGGGCCCAGAGCACCAGACTGATGATCATGATGATTTTTCCCGCATCCACCACAAAGATTTTTGCCTTGCTGATCATAGTGGGCAAGACGTTTTTCCAGCGGGGTGCCCGGTATGTTGGCAGTTCCAGAATGAAAAAGCTTTTTTCTTTAATATGGATAAACCATTTGGCGATATAGGATACGATTAATGCCATGACCAGTCCCAAAAGGTAGAGTCCCATCATCACCAGTCCCTGCAGACTCATAAATCCGAGAATATAGTTTTGCGGAATCACCAGTCCAATAAGAATGGTATATACCGGCAGCCGTGCCGAACAACTCATCAGCGGGGTGATCAGGATGGTGAGTAGCCGTTCTTTCCGGTTTTCAATATTCCGGGCACTCATGATGGCGGGTACGGCGCAGGCGAATCCGCTGATCATCGGCATCACGCTTTTTCCGTTCAGTCCCACACTGCGCATCAGCCGGTC
>DAORKK010000180.1:0-6463 GCA_035439525.1 Chitinophagaceae bacterium | reverse complement strand
AAAGTGCCTATTCCAGGCACGGACAATTGTTTATACTGCAGGAAATATTGATAGAGCGACTCGTACATCATCAGTTCTTTTGGTCGAACGAAAATACGACTCCGCCCACAAAGTTGAACCCATAAACCGGGTATTGGTTCCAGCGCTGGTATTCCTTGTTGAAAAGATTATTAAACTGGGTCCAGATATTGATGTTTTTCGTGATTTTAAATTCCAGCCCGGCATTCAGGTCCACCGCCCCTTTCAACCGGTCATCATTGCCGTTTTTCATCATATACCGGGGACCTCTCCAGGCAAACAGATCAGTTTTCAGCCACAGATCCTTTATTACCTGCATGCGGGCCGCGGCTTTCAGTTCCAGGGGAATCATCCCCCAGGCCTTGTCCTGTGTCTGCAAGCCTGTAAACTGGTTGAACTGCAATCCCCCGATCAGGGAAAACTTCTCCCCTACATTGTACCCGAGTTCCCAGCCCAGATTGAGTACATCCATTTTATCTTCATAGACCACTTTAAAGGATTTGCCATCTCCCGCAGCCGAAGTATCATTGATAAAGAGCGGCTGGTTCTTTAACCGGTTAAAACCCACTTTAGCGGCATAACTGAAATGATCGCCCACTGTGCCCTTAAATCCGGCAAAGCGCTCCTCGATCCAGGTATTCTTTAACTCACCCGGAATCCAGAGCCAGGGATTCTGTGCCGCGAGGTATTGGTAGGTAGTCTTCCGCACATAACCGGTCCAGCCGGCATGAAATGTAAATCGTTTGTCCTCGGTACTGATATCGGCCAGGATATTGGGGAACATCTTGAACTTGCCATTATCCCAGGTCGGACGGATACCTGCCTGTACATTGAACTGAGCGGATTTATACAATACCGATGGAGAAATAAAATACATGGTATTATTAATGGCCGACTTATTATCCGGTGAATAACGGGTCAGATCAAAAGTGATACCGAGATTCACCGCAAAGTTTTTTCCAATGGTCTTTTGCAAAGGCGCAGTCAGTACGGTATTGCTTTCACTGTTTTTATTATTATCTGAGAAAACGTCAATCTTCAACTCCGGGGCATAGGTCAGTCCGAAATCTGTTTTATTAATATTGTGAAAAGCGACCCGTCCACTGATGGTTTGAAAACTCTGTTTCAATGAATCCACGGACAATACCAGGGTGGAAGGCAGGTAGCCATACTTATAGGTGCGGTCACGCTTCATGCCCAGACCCGCATCCCATTGCAGGTTGTTTCCCGATTTAAAATAGCCAGACAGCCCGATATTGGTGGTACTGAATTTCTGATAATCCCTTTTACTTTCGGAAGCAATATGCCTGGCGAGGATATTCAGACCGGCCGTTTCCCCATCACCCAGGGTGATGCCAACCTGAACAAAAGGCGTACGAAGGCTTCCAAAACCGGCTTTAATAAAACTGCTGTTATCAAATTTTACCGTGGAATCAATATTCATAGCCAGCGGTTTCAGTGACCCGGGCTGATAGGCAAATGCCAGGTTCTGATTGGGTATCTCATAATTCAGCCGGGCTTTGCTGGTATCCGGTGCCGGTGGGGTGGCATTAAAGTTGATTTTAGCGGCTTCCCGTAGTACAGGCTTAAAGCTGGATACAATGGTAACCCCGCCCTTACCTGAAGTGTCTTTCTGAGCAGAGGCCATTGACAGGCAAAAAAGCCCTAAACCGGAAAAAAGTATTTTTATAGCTGCTTGTTTCATGTTGATCGCTGTTTTCAATTCGGTTAATTAATTCCCCACTTTGCTTGACTCTGCCTCATCATCCAGCACTTTGGTCAGTTTGGCCTGTGCTTCAGATTTTAATTCGTTATTCAGGGTATTGTCCACGATACTCTGGAAAGTGGCTTTTGCATTGAAGTAGTCCTTCTGCCGGTAGTATACATCGCCAAGGAGGATATAGGCCTTGGTTACCCAATAATCATAGGACCCCGATTTATTGATTGTTTCAAAAGCCGATTTCTCGGCATCCCCCAGCTTATTCAGTTGTAAAAAACAGGCAGCGGTTTCATAGCGGGCTTCAGCAGCCAGTGCGGCTTTATTGATCTGCACCACTGATTTGAAATTCGCGATCGCATTACCATAATCGCCTGCCACCTGGTAAGATTTGGCAATAGCCATTGTGGCCAGTGCTTTATCATCGGCACTGCTGCCCTTGGCGGCCGTGAGTTCCTTCGCATTATCCATGGCCTCGGTCCATTTCTCCAGTTGATATTGACAACGCAGTAACCCGCGCATCGCTTCCAGTTTGTTCTCCTGGCTGGCCGTGATCTGTTTCAGTTGTGCATAATAGCCTTCAGCTTTTGCATAATTTTTCAGTTCAAAGAAATTGATCCGGGCTGCCGTCAGTACTGCCCGCTCGGCAAACTTATTAGGTGCATTGGCTGCCACTGCATCATAGCCCATCAACGCATTGTTCCAGTCTTTACGGGTATAGTAGATCTCCGCCCGGTTAAAATTAGCATCCAGCGCATAAGCACCGTTGGGGAATTGCTGCAGGTAGGCATTAAAACTATTCAGTGCTTCATTGATTTTCTGGTCGTCATACTGTTTTTCGGCTGCAGCATAGGTCAGTGAATCTTCCGTGCTTACACTCAGCGGACGACCGGCCTGCCGCATGAAGTTGGCATACTCCCCTGGCTTGCCATCTTCCACATAGATCGTCTTCACATTATCCAGTGCATCCTCGGCTTCCGGTGAATTGGGATATTTTTCCACCAGGGTCTTAAATTGTTTCAGCGCTTCGGTATTATTATCAATATTATAATAAGAGGTTCCCAGTTTCAGGTAGGCCTGGGGAATCAGACTGGCATTACTGCTATTCCTGATCACATTGCCCAGGTAAGGCACGGCTTCGCGGAAACGCTCATCCCCCATATACGTATTGGCTACTTCCATATTGGCATCAGTCACGAGTGAAGAAGCAGGGAATTTGCGCATCATGGTATTCAACAGGGATATCTTGTCCGAAGAACTTTTCACCCCGGCCAGTAAGGCATTCTGGAAAGTGGCATAGTCTTCGGCCGGCCATGAAAAACGGACCACATTATCATAGACAGCTTTGGCTTTGCTATACTCCTTTTGCATAAAATAACAATCTCCGGTCCGCAGGTAAGCATCCTGAACAAAAGAGGAAGAACTGAGAGAAGGATTCTTTCCCAGTGGCTCAAAGAATGTTTGTGCCACCGGATAATTCTCTTTGCGCAGGTAACAATACCCGAGGTTATACCGGGCATTCATGGCATTGGCCTCCCCGCTCGCAGGAGAACCTCCGCTTACATACGCATTGTAATATTTTATCGCGTCATCAATATTATTATTCCGGTAAGCCAGTTCCCCTTTCCAGAAATTAAGCAATGGCAATACCGAACCGTTATACGGATCTTTCAGGGCTTTATCCAGCATGGCATTTGCTTCATCCAGCCGGCCATCATTGATCAGTTCTGTCGAACGCCCATATAGTATCCGGGGATATAGACGCTTGGCATTCTCCGATGGTTTGGCCAGACTCTCCAACAGGGTCTGCGCATCTTTGTAATTATTGGTATTGGCCAGCACATCCACCAGCAATTCCTTTGCTTCAGCCGTATACGTGGAATTTGGATAATCCGCCAGAAAAGAACTCAGGCTGTTCAGGGCCTCGTCCTGGTAACCGAGTTCATACGAAAGCTTGGCATATTGATACTTGGAAATCTCTTTTTGCTGGAGATTACTGCTATTGGATGAACAGAAAAGAAAAGCATTCCGGGCATTGGACTTCTGACCGGTTTTGAGGTAAGCATCACCTAAGAGGTACATGGCGTGCTGACTCAGTGAATCATCTTTACCACTTAACTGCTTAAATCCGTCAATGGCTTTAGAAAGCTGGTTAGCCTGATAATAACTATAGGAAAGTTCATACAGGTCTTCACGACGGACCTTCTTTGAACGGCTGACAAAATCAGCGAGGTATGGAAGGGCTTTTGCGTATTCTTTCTTTTCAAAATAGGCATGACCCAGCATCTGTTTTAATTCAAGGTCGTAATACTGTGTATTACTGCCGGATTGCAGTTTATGCTGAATATAAGTAATGGCTTCTTCTTTTTTACCCTGCACATAATAGATCTGTGCAATGTAATAAGGTACTACAGTTGCATATTCCTTTTCATTTTCCACCACCCGGAACGCTTCCAGAGCATCCCGGTACTGCCCGTCTTTAAAGGCGAGGAAACCGTAATAATAGTTTGCCGCCAGATAATTGGGATCATCCCGCTCCTGCCGGATCGTATTGAAAAGGGGCTTGGCAGCCGGAAACCGTTGCAGGGTAAAATAGGCATATCCCTGGTGAAATTTCATATCCGCGATCTCCCGGTTACTCAGGTTGGCAATATTGGTCTGCTCAAAACGATTGGCCGCCTCCCCGAAATTTTCATTGCGGTAATAAAATTCCGCCAGGTGAAAATTCATCATCTGTACCCGGGCGTCGTTTTTTTCCACTTCAATATACTCCAGGGCCTCGTCTTCAGAACGACCCTCTCCCTGCTTGAGGCCACAGACAATGGTGTAATAATGGATCTCCTGTACGGTAATGGCCGTATTGGCTTTATCGGTTTCCTTCACCGACTGACGGAGTTCCCTGAACAAGGGATAAGCCAGGCTGTATTTCTCTTTCTGGAAATACTCCTTGGCTTCTTTGAATTTCTCGTCGGGATCTGAATAAAAGCGCGTCTGCTGGGAGAAAACGGACAGACTGAATAAGATGGCTAGTGCAGGTAAACTGAAGTACTTCATTGATTTGTCCTTTAACCGGTGGAGGTTTAACGTTGCGAATATTCAAATTATTTCAAGGGAGACCAAACATCATTCCAAACAGGTGTGGATAAGTCAGCAATTGTGCAGGCTTTAACATTTTATTACTGATAAAGGTTATTTTTTATGTAATAAGGATGTATAAACCTGTAAAAAAAAAGAGGCCCGATACGGTGCAAATATCATATATGAACGGAAACAGGTTCACAATGGAAAGGAAATAGTGGTAGTTTCGCAGCATGTTTATAACCGAAACGAAGATCCGGGTACGGTATGCTGAAACGGATCAGATGGGCGTCGTATACCATAGTAACTTCTTTCCTTATTTCGAATCCGCCCGGACTGAATCGATCCGCGAACTGGGTTTTACTTACGCGGATATGGAGAAAATGGGCGTGATTATGCCGGTAGTGGATGTACATTGCCGGTATATCCGGCCGGCACGCTACGACGATCTGCTGAACATCCGAACAACACTGAAGGAAATGCCCCTGCAACACAAGATCGAATTCCACCATGACGTATTTAATGAAAAAGAGGAACAACTGGCCACGGCCAAAATCACCCTTTATTTCGTGGAAGCCGGTACCATGAAAAAAACCGTCATGCCAAAACAATTACAGGAAAAGCTGCAAGCTTATTTTCCCTAAATTTATCGGATGGAGCCCACCTTATTCAATGAAGAGCAGGAACCGTCTATGCCTCCGTCTGCAGGAGAAGCCGTGATCGCCTATCCGCCAAAGTACCAGCCGGAGGAGGAAAAACAACAGGTCTGGCTGAAGTCTATCACGAGCCTGGCCATTTACCTGCTGCTTGGTTACTATATATTTCCCAGTTACAAAATACTGTTACTGATTACTGCGATTGTACTGATCCATGAAATGGGGCATTTTATAGCCATGAAATTTTTCAGGTATAATGAACTGGGTATCTTTTTTATCCCATTGCTTGGTGCATATGTCTCCGGGACTAAAAGAGAAGTATCTCAGCTTCAGTCAGCGATAATTCTGCTGGCCGGACCTCTCCCGGGTATTTTAATCGGAATCGGCTGCTTCTATCTGTCACAGGCAAACCCGGTTCTCAGCCCTTTCGGACTGGACCTGGAACAGGTGGCTAAACTATTTATCCTGCTCAACCTGATTAACCTGCTGCCTATCTATCCACTGGATGGAGGGCAATTACTGAACCGCGTATTCCTGGATGAAGAGAGTATCTGGAGTAAAATTTTTATATTCTTGTCAATCGGCTTCCTGGCCTGGTTTGCCTGGAGTATGTATGATACATCCGGTAACAAGATGTATTTCCTGCTGCTTTTTTTTCCGGTCATGATCCTTTTGCGCACGTTTGGTGATTCCAAACTGGGTTCTATAGAAAAGAAAATTGAAGAAGCGGGTATCAATGCCGATACCGAATATGAAGACCTTCCGGATGAGGATTACTGGAAGATCCGGAATATCCTGATTGCAGAACATGCCTCTTTCAAAGAAGTGCCCCCTGCCCCACCCTATACATTTTGTGAAAAAGAAGAAAAGATCATGTCCACGATCCAAAGCCTGTTACACCGGCACCTGATCCAGGACGTTTCCATCACCGGCAAATTACTGATCTTCCTGATCTGGGCAGCCGGTATTGCCACTCCGTGGTTTATCGGGATGC
>DAORKK010000179.1:0-6484 GCA_035439525.1 Chitinophagaceae bacterium | reverse complement strand
GCAAACTTGATTGCAATTCCTTCCCCGATACCACGGGCCGCGCCGGTAACAATGGCGACTTTTCCTTCCAGTAATTTCATAAACGGTAATTTAATATTTGACAAAAGAAAGAAAATTATGGCAAACCTGCCCCTCATTTTTCCATATACACATAATAGATCACTCCGTTCTTATCATCACTGATAAAAAAGGAATGATCGTCCCACTGGAACACATCACAGGGACGTCCATATCTTTTATCCTCCGTCTTCCCTTGCAGGAATCCGGTCACGATCTCGCGGTAGGTTCCATTGGGCAGCATCTGCACCACGGCATTGCCCCGTTGCCGCCATACACTGGTGCTGCCATGCAGGGCGGTGATAAATGAATTGTTGAGTGCCGGGTCTTTGAATCCGCTGAAATAAGCAAACCCCAATGGGGCTGAGTGTGCCTTGATGGCCCATTTACTGATTGGCGGACGTTTTACCCAGGCCGGTTTTACCGAATCCCTGAAATCCTTATCGGCGATGAGCTGTTTTTTATACTGGTAATAATAGGGCCAGCCATAAAAAGCGTCTTTCTCAATCTTCATCAATTGCTCCTCGGGCTGATCGGGTCCCCGGTTATCCCGTCCCATATTGGTGGCCCAGAGTTCATTGTTGATCCAGTGCAGTCCCACCGCATTACGTAAGCCCCGGGCATAGAAGCGCTGGTGCTGACCATCCGGATCCATTTCCACAATCGTGGCCCGGATCTCTTCTTTCTCCACGCAGGCATCACAGCTGCTGCCCACGCTTACATAAAGTTTATTGTTATGAAAAGCAAGACTCCGGGTAAGATGCCAGCCGCCGTACTTATAACTTAACCCATAATCCGGGAAGCTGGCGATTTGTTTGCCGGGTGAAGAAGGTGCTTTATCGCCAGCCTTGTACGGATAGTAAGTCAGTTTGCCGGTCTCTGCCACATAGATAAAATGTTCCCCATTCATGGTATAAAATGCCACCTGGTTGGGATTATGCAGGTTTTGCATATAGGGGATCACCTGATCAAAGGTTTTAGTGACCGGGTTCCAGCCATCCAGTATATAGATCTTTCCCTTTTTGTTATCCGTTCTGTCATACATGTCAGTCACGAATAAACGGCCATCCGGACTTTTAGCAAAAAAACGGGGACGTTTCAACCCTTGACAAGCTGCTTTGATTGTATAAGAATCCGGTACTTTAAGCGTAAAGCGGATATTGCCTTCCAGCTGAATGAGTTGGTCTTTGAGTTTAACGGGTGACTGGCTGTGCAGTTGCAGGGTGGCAGACAGACAAAGCAGCCATACTCCCATTTTCAAAAAATGCATAGAATGGTTTATTGTAATTGGAGGATCTCTTCCAGGTATTTCCGTTCATTACTTAGCCGTGGTACTTTATGTTGTCCGCCGAGTTTGCCTTTGCTGTGCAGCCATTCGGCAAATACGCCTTTGCGCAAGGCATGTACCACGGGCAGCCCCAGGGCAATACTCTTATACCGCTTGGCCTCATAATCGCTGTTAATGCTTTTCAGGGCGGCATCCAGTTCAAGGGTAAATGTTTCCAGGCTGTCCGGGTCTTTTTCAAATTCAATCAGCCATTCATGCGCCCCGTTGGCCGACGCCGAAAAATAAACAGGTGCCGCCGTATAATCATTCACCACGGCTCCGGTTTTGGCACAGGCCGTCGCAATGGCTTTATCTGAATTGTCCACGATCACTTCTTCGCCGAATGCGTTGATATAATGCTTGAGCCTTCCGGATACCTTGATCCTGTATGGACGGATAGAGGTAAACTGAACTGTATCCCCCACGAGGTAACGCCAGAGTCCGCCATTGGTACTGATCACCAGGGCATAATTATGGCCCAGTTCCACATCCTGCAAACCGATGGTCTGCGGATTGGCTTTACCATACTCACTGACCGGCATGAACTCCATAAATATGCCGTGGTCGGTAAAGAGGAGCATTCCTTCCTGTCCGGGAATATCCTGAGCGGCAAAAAAACCCTCGCTGGCATTGTACATTTCGAGGTAGTTGATCTCTTTCCCGATGATCTGCCTGAACTGGTCACGGTAAGGTGTAAACGAAACACCCCCATGCATATATAATTCAAGGGAAGGCCATACCTCACTCATGGTTTGCTTGCCGGTCATTTCCAGGATCCGCTTGAACAGGACCAGGGTCCAGGTGGGCACCCCGGAAATAGAGGTGACATTTTCATGTATTGTATTCTCGGCCAGTTTTTCAATCTTACTTTCCCATTCATCCATCAGGGCGATACTGAGATCGGGTGTGCGGAGCCAGTGACCCCAGAAGGGTGAATTCTGCAGCAATACGGCACTGAGATCACCATATTGTGCATCATTGTTCATGGGATTGATATTATGACTACCGCCGATCACGAGACCCTTCCCGGTGAGCAGGTTAGAATCCGGATTGAACTGGTAATACAGACTCAGCACATCCTTGGATGCTTTATAGTGGCCGTCCTGCAGACTTTCCTCACTGATGGGGATGAATTTGCTTTTATCGCTGGTGGTGCCACTGCTTTTGGCAAACCAGAAGATCGGGGTATTCCACAGCACGTTCTGTTCTCCCTGCATGATGCGTTCGATATAGGGTTTGATATCGTCGTATTCATGGATGGGTACCGCTTCTTTAAAGGCTTTTACATTAAACAGGCGGTTGAAATTATACTTCCGTCCAAACTCGGTGTACTGGGCCGATGTAACCAGGTCCTGCAACACTTCCCGCTGGGCATCGAGGGGATTCTGCTTCCAGGCATCAATACGCCAGAGACGCATACGGGCAAGTGATGATATGGCAGGACTGAGCAGATTCATTGCTGGCAAGATAAAATTATTTGCCTGAAAATCATGCGATATATCACGAAGAATGGCTTTCCGGACCCTTTATTTTGGGATGGCTGTTGCGGAATGCTTATAGAGTTGCGGGCTGTAATAGAAAAAGAGGCGGAATGTATGATTCCGGTCAAACTCATATCCGGATCTTTTTTGCTGGAACACCCGCATATAACCCATATCAAAACTCAGGTCGGGACGCAGTTGTTCCCGAATTCCAATAAAAAAACGGTTTTGTTCAAAGGTATTGTAGACGATATCCTTTCCGGCATGGAGGCAGAGTTCATCCGCCAGTGCCAGCGCTGGAAGTTTTTTATTCTTAAATACCGGAATCGTGAGGCTAAGCAGGTAACGGACCCGGTCGGTAAAACGTAGTTCGCCTGAATAGGCATCATTCACCATTTTCTGTTGCCAGCGTTGTTCATTGCGGAGGCGTTGCAATATGTTGGCATTTTTCCACTTTGAACTGTACTGCACCTGCTGATAGATCCTGTTTTCATGGGCAATCGTATGCCAGTCCTTGGTTGTCGGGTAAGCCCAGAGATGTGCATAGCCTGCAGCCACCGACAGGTTCTTGTCAATCGTATATTGTACCCCGGTACGGGCAAAATTGAAATTATTATCCTCCATGAAATGATTCCGGCGGGTATGCAAATCGGCAACAATGCCCCATTGAGGGGAAATTTTCAATACACTGTTTACCGAAATCCAGGATTGGTACTGGGTATTGATAGTCTTCGTTTGTGCCTGCAAGGAGAAATATCCGGGTAATATCAATTGCAGCAGCAGCAGCCATCCGGCCGCTATGCCGGAAATTCTTCGCTCTTCCATGTTGCAAAGATAAAAAAGGAGAAAAAGCCGTAATATGACGGTCGTTAGCGGAAATAAAGGAAAAAACTGATTTAGATCGGCTAACGCTTGTTATAAGCTTCTTGTAGTTGGGCCGCTATTTTTTGCTTAACCGCTTCTGTTGTAAAGGAATGGCGGATGCCTTCGAGGTTGCAACGGAGAAAATGTTCGTTGGTCCAATGAAAGGTATCCTGCAGTTTATTGTATTCTCCGCTCAGGGTGACGGGTGTTACGGTCCGCGCATCGGTATTGATACTCATGGATACCCCATGCCGGTAAATTTTATCCGCGGCATGTTCTTCAATTGCCGGAAAGATATTCGTCTGGATATTGCTGGTCGGACAAACTTCGAGGTGAATGTCCTTTTTGACTAAATGATCGAGCAGTTGTTTATCCTCCGCACTGCGTACGCCATGTCCGATCCGCGTGGGATGAAAATGTTCCAGCGTTTCCCATACACTTTCCGGGCCTTTGGCTTCGCCGCCATGACAGGTACAATGAATCCCATTTTCGTTGGCAAACTGAAACGCTTTTACATGAGCCGTCACCGGATAGCCGGCTTCATCTCCGGCCATATCGAAAGCGAGTACATTCGTTCCTTTAAACTGCTGAACGAGCTGCACCGTTTCCATACTCTGCTCTTCGGTATAATGACGAAGTGTACAAAGAATCAGCCCGCCTTCGATACCCGTCATCGCCTTGCCTTCCGTAAAAGCGGCGTTCACAGTTTCTACCACTTCCACAGGTGTAAGTCCTTTTTCCAGGTGCAGCAGGGGGGCAAAGCGGATTTCCGCATAGATCACGTTGTCCGCTTTTAATTGTTCAAACAGATCGAGGGTCACCAGTCTCAATTGTTCTTTGGTCTGCATCAGTTCAAAGCCCTTCACCGCTCTTGTTAAATAATCCACCAGGTCGGTACAACGCACCGGCGCAATAAAGGAATGGCAATAGTCTTCATAGCTAACCGAGGGATCGATCTGCTGAACCACTTTATAGCTGAGACTGCAGTCGAGGTGCAGGTGCAATTCTATTTTAGGCAACTGATGATAATCCATACTTGATTTCTTTAGTCATACTTCGATACGCCGGCAGATTACTCATCTTAAAACCTGAAGATTTTTCAAAGCCGTCTACTCAGTATGACACGAACGATTGCGATCTTAAGAGAACAGGCAACAAATAAACGAATTTATCAGGAAAGCAGGGAAGGCAGGATGTCTTTTATCTGTTCCGTTTCCCGGAAATTGGGGTGATCCAGCGTATGATCGATCTGTTCATGCACCCAGGTGGTATGATAAGGCACATGTACGGCATGACCGCCGATGGCCAGTACCGGCATACAATCTGACTTTAGAGAGTTGCCGATCATCAGGAATTCATCGGGCTGAATATCCAGGTGACGGATCAGTTTTTGATAATCCGATTCCTGTTTGTCACTCATGATTTCTATATGATGGAAATAATGTTCCAGTCCTGATTTTTTCAGCTTACGTTCCTGGTCCAGCAGATCGCCCTTGGTAGCCACTACCAGGCGGTAATGTCCTTTGAGTTGCTGCAAGACTTCCTCCACGCCATCGAGTAATTCAATCGGCTTCTCCAGTAATTCTTTACCGTATTCAATGATCTTTTCCATCACCTGCGGAGAAACCGTATGATCCGAAATCCGTAAAGCTGTTTCGATCATGGATAACATGAAGCCCTTTACACCATAACCATAGACCGGAATATTCGTCGTTTCTGTTTTGTATAGTTCCTTCGCGATGGTATGTGCCGGCAGAAAATCCTCCAGCAGGGCGCAGAACTTATCTTCCGTCTCCCGGAAATAAGGCTCATTGACCCAAAGGGTATCGTCGGCGTCGAAAGCGAATACTTTGATAGACATATGAAGAGGTTCGAGGTTGGAGGTTGGAGGTTCGAGGTTCGAGGTTGGAGGTTCGAGGTTTAACGGAAGAGACTAAAAGAACTGGACTCAAATCAAATGAGTAACAGGTTTAGCTTTTTTGCGCCTTCAGATATAGCAGAATTGTATTAAGGTCACTATATACACTGCGATTTTCTGTCATCAACTGTTCACATTTTTCTGTTATATCCTTGTCCCCTGTTTCTGAAGCAAAAGTTAATAAAGACGTTTTTAATTCGGAAAGGAATTTTGAGTAATCATCCAATGCCAGGTCAGACACTTCGTGTTCATTATGCAAACCGGTAACGGCACGGCCAACCCCTCGTTGAATAGCGGCGTTTGACTCCTCAATTTGTTCAGACCAGCGGATTGCACTTTCGACAGATTGAATAACGGAATCAAGAGACAATTTCTTTTCTCCCCGTGCTTCTTCATGGAGCCAATCCTTCCTTTTCAGCTCAAAATTCCGTCCGAGGTACAACTTCCTTACCTGTTCGTCATCGGCGAGTTCCTCGGCAGTACCATGTTTAAAGATCTTTCCTTCGATCAGCAGGTAGGCGCGGTCGCAGATGGAAAGAGTTTCGGTCACGTTATGGTCGGTGATCAGGATACCGATATTCTTGTACTTCAGTTTTGCCACGATCGCCTGGATATCTTCAACGGCAATAGGGTCGATCCCCGCGAATGGTTCATCAAGCAAAATGAATTTAGGATCCACGGATAATGCACGGGCAATTTCAGTCCGCCGGCGTTCACCTCCGCTCAGTACATCCCCGTTGCTTTTGCGCACATGCTGCAGGCGGAATTCGTTCAGCAGGGATTCCAGTTTTTCCTTTTGCTCTTTGCGGGAAAGTTTGGTCATTTCCAGCACCGCTG
>DAORKK010000178.1:0-6505 GCA_035439525.1 Chitinophagaceae bacterium | reverse complement strand
GGGACGATCCAGACTTCCACTTCATCGGCTTTCTTTTTTCCTTTTACAAAGGAAGCCACCATACGCAGGTCTTCGATACGGGAATTGGTACAACTGCCGATGAATACATAATCAATCTTTTGTCCCTTGATGGGAGCGCCCTGTTGCAAACCCATATAAGCGAGTGATTTATTCAGACCCGAACGATCACTTTCATGAACCGTATCCGCAGCAGGGATGACTTCCGTAACCCCGATACCCATTCCGGGATTGGTTCCGTAGGTAATCATCGGTTGTATATCAGCCGCATCAAAGTGGTATTCTTTATCGAAAACGGCATCCGTATCGGTAAACAGCGTTTTCCATTCAGCCAGTTTTTTATCCCAGTCAGTACCCTGTGGGGCAAACTTCCGGCCATTCACATAACTGAACGTGGTTTCATCCGGGGCAATCAGGCCGCAACGTCCGCCCATTTCAATACTCATATTACAAATGGTCATGCGGGCTTCCATACTCAGTGAGCGAATGGCTGAGCCGGCGAACTCCACCGCGTATCCCGTGGCGCCGCTGGCAGAGATCTTTGACAGGATATACAGGACAATATCTTTCGAGACCACACCTTTTTTCAGTGTGCCATCTACAGTGATTCGCATCAGTTTGGGGCGGCTTTGCATCAGGCATTGAGTAGCCATGACCATTTCCACTTCGCTGGTACCGATTCCAAAGGCAATGGAGCCGAAGGCGCCGTGTGTGGACGTATGACTGTCTCCGCAAACAATGGTCATACCCGGCTGGGTTAATCCAAGTTCAGGCCCTATAACATGAACAATGCCCTGGAACGGGTGTCCAAGGCCATATAATTCGATGCCGTGTTCGGCACAATTCTTCACGAGTGCTTCAACCTGTTTGCGGCTCAGTTCTTCTTTGATCGGCAGGTGTTGGTTGAGCGTCGGTACATTGTGATCTGCTGTGGCGACTACCTGTTGCGGACGGAATACTTTAATGCCGCGGTTGTTAAGTCCGGTGAATGCCTGGGGACTGGTCACTTCATGGATCAGGTGTTTGTCGATATATAATACCGAGGGCCCGTCGTCAATCGTTTTGACCACATGCTTTTCCCAGATTTTTTCAAATAATGTTTTAGCCATTTATAGGTATTATGCGATGGTTGTTTTCTGCTGATAATTAGTGGCCATGTGCCGGAGATCGTTGTCTTCCACTTCTTTTTTACTATCGGCGACTTTCAGGAATTCACTGTATAAAGTGTCCACATCATTCCGGTCAAACTGGAATCCCAGTTTCTGAAAACGATAGGCGAGGGCACTGCGTCCGCTGCGGGCGGTCAATACAATTTTTGAACTGTCGGCGCCTACTTCTTCCGGATTGATGATTTCATAGGTGGTGGCATCTTTTAAGAAACCATCCTGATGAATACCGGAGGAGTGTGAAAAGGCATTGCTGCCAACAATGGCTTTGTTGGGTTGTACTGGCATCCGCATGGTATCTGAAACGAGGCGGCTTACCGGGTTCAGCCGTTCTGCTTTGATACGGGTATGCAGGTCAAGGTGTTTGTGTTGTTTCAGGATCATCACCACTTCTTCCAGTGATGTATTTCCTGCTCTTTCACCAAGGCCGTTGATGGTGCACTCGATCTGGCGGGCTCCGTTGATTACGCCTTCGATGGAATTAGCTGTAGCCAGTCCAAGGTCATTATGACAATGGCAGGAAAGAATAGCTTTATCGATATTCGGTACGTTATTGATCAGGTAGGCCATTTTGGCACCGTATTGGGAAGGCAGGCAATAACCCGTGGTGTCGGGTATATTCACCGTTGTGGCACCGGCTTTGATCACGGCTTCCACTACACGGGCGAGATAATCATTATCCGTACGGCCGGCATCTTCAGCATAGAATTCCACATCATCGGTGAAGTTCCGGGCCCATTTCACACATTGTACGGCACGTTCAAGGATATCTTCACGGGTGGAGTTGAATTTCGATTTAATATGGAAATCGGAAGTGCCGATCCCGGTATGAATCCGGCGGCGGGGTGCATGCCGCAGGGCTTCGGCAGCCACTTCAATATCTTTTTGAACAGCGCGGCTGAGTCCGCAGACCGTCGCGTTTTTGATAGTCCGGGCGATCTGATTCACCGATTCAAAGTCACCAGGAGAGGAGATCGGGAAGCCGGCTTCAATAATATCCACGCCAAGATCCTCGAGTTCGAGGGCAAGCTCCAGTTTTTCCTTGGTATTCAGCTTACAGCCCGGCACCTGTTCTCCGTCGCGGAGGGTGGTATCAAAGATGAAAACTTTTCCTTCAGCCATAAATAATTGATAAATTGAGGGATATAAAAAAAGCAGGCGGCTTATTTTTGTGATACCTGCCAGGCGAAAATGGTAAATCCAATTTTAACCTGGCTGGCGGTCCGAAATCCTGATAAACAACCTGCGTCTGTAAAAATACCCGGAAGATGCAGGCTTTTGAAAACAAAATAAGGGGTGAATTACACCTCTTAAACAGGCCTGAATCCGCTGAAACCCTTGTCTGTACTGGATTTGGTAAAATATAATTACGATGCCCAACCGCTCCACGGATAGCCTTTTTCAACTCGTCAAGTCGCTCGAAAAGAGCGAAAAGCGGAATTTTAAGCTGTATGTCAAGCGAAATACAGATACGGAGGACCTGAAAATCATCCAGTTATTTGATGCATTGGACAAGATGAATGACTACGACGAGGTCCAGATCCTGAAAAGGGCCCGGAGTATTAAGAAGCAACAACTGTCCAATATCAAGGCCCATTTGTACCGGCAGATCCTGTCCAGCCTCCGGTTGATCAAAGAAGAGGATAATATCGATATCCGGCTGCATGAGCAGATGGACCATGCCCGTATATTATATAACAAGGGACTTTACCTGCAGAGCCTGAAATTGCTGGAAAAATTGAAAGAGACGGCCCGTTCCTACCAGCAGCTTACCTTTCTGCAGCAGGCATTATTTTTTGAGAAAAAGATAGAGACACTTTATATCACCCGCAGTATGCAGGACCGGGCAGATAAGCTGAGTGAGGAGTCCGAACTGGTCGATGAGCAATTGACGATGGTTAATGACCTGTCCAATCTCGCGTTGCAGTTGTATAGCTGGTATATCAAACATGGCCATGCCCGGAATGAGAAAGATATTAAAAGTGTGGAGTCTTTTTTTGACAAGCATCTGCCAACCGGGGCCGGAACAGCCAACGGATTTTATGAGCAATTGTATTTATACCAGGCCTATGTCTGGTATGCCTTTATCCGGCAGGATTTTGAACAGTACTATCATTATTCCCAGCGTTGGGTGAATCTGTTTGCCGATTTCCCGGGATTGCTGAAAGTGGAAACGGCGAATTATATCAAGGGGATGCACAACCTGATGAGTGCGGAGTTCACCTTGCTCGATCATGAGCGGCTGGCACAGAGCATAAAGCAGTTTGAGCTGTTTGTAAAGCAGAAGCATTTAGAGGAAAATGAAAACAACCGGATACTGGCTTACCAGTATTTATATACGGCCCGGCTCAATTTATATTTCTTAAGAGGAACCTTTACAAAAGGATTGCGGCTGGTTCCCTTCCTGGAAGAAATGCTGAAGGAGTATGGCTTATACCTGGATACACACCGGGTGCTGGTTTTTTATTATAAAATTGCATCTCTCTATTTTGGCAGCGGGAATAATGAGAAAGCCATTGATTATCTCAACCGGATCATTAACCAGAAGGGCGATCTGCGGACCGACCTCCAGTGCTATGCCCGGCTGCTGCACCTGATTGCCCATTATGAACTCGGAAATTTTGAATTGCTGGAGTACCTGATCAAATCGGTGTACCGCTATATGGCCAAGATGGGTAACCTGAGTAAGGTGGAGGAGGAGATGTTCTCCTTCCTGCGTCGTTCCTTCAGTGTGGGGGCGCATGCACTGAAACCTGAATTTGAGAAACTGCTGAATAAGCTGAAGAAGTATGAAGGCAATCCACTTGAAGCCCGTGCTTTTGCCTACCTCGATGTGATTTCCTGGCTGGAAAGCAAGATCAGCGGGGTGCATGTGCAGGATGTGATAAGGGAGAAGTTTTTGCTGGGGAAGAGGAAGTAAAGAGTCGGGAGTCTGGAGTCTGGAGTCGGGAGTCGGCATCCCGATCCTTTCGGTGTTAGACCGTACTTCGTACCTCGTACTTCGTACCTCGTACTTCGTACTTCGTACCTCGTACCTCGTACTTCGTACTTACTCTTCCGTGCTTTGTATTTCTATTGCTTTAATTCTGCTCCAATTCCCATTTGCTGTACATAACGGGTAAATCTTATCCATAGGGACAGTTGCCAGCAGCTTTGTTCCGCTGTTTGTTTTCTGACGTATTTCAAAGTGACGGTCGAGATAGGTAAACTGATTGTTTCGTTCTACCATGCAGCGGCGCTGGGCCTGGTTCAGTACCACGACAAAATAGCCGGGTTCTTTGAACGTACATTCTTCGAGGTAAAGGGCGGCTCTGTACTCCCAGGAGCCTTCGTATTTTTTTACCAGGTTTTTTTCGGGGCGGTCAAAAGGACGGCTGAGTTGACCTTCAGCGTAGGTACAGGAGTCCGCTAATGGGTTGGGGGTTTCGGTCAGAAAAAGCGTGCTGTCAGCCGTGGTAATAACATGTCCATGGGCATCGGTCAGTTTTATAACCACAATATGTCCTCCATCGAAGGGACAATGCTGAGCGGAAAGCTGGTCAGCGAACAAGAGTGCCGCTATAAAAACCGGGATTACGTTTTTCATTTCGGAAAGAAACTGTTTTAGAGTCTTTGTCGAAAATATTAAATTATTGATCCGGATCACTACCCCGCAGAAGGTATTTTCTTTTTACAGGTATACAAATCGTTTTGTAAGAAATTGTATCCGGCAGATTTTTTTTCTTAAGTATATGCGCAGTATACCAAATCCCATTAACTTTACGACGGTCCTGTAAGGGCCGCACCATAACTAACAGCGAGAAAAGTAATCTGACATCCTTATTAAAAAGACCGGTAGTTAAGGTTCATTATCGAAACCATTTAGCGGCCGCCTCGGTTGGTGAAAATACCAACCGATGGCGGTCGTTCTTGTTGGTGTTATCACCAACAACTTTTTTGTACTATCCTGTTGCTGAGTTACCGTTCTTATTTTTTACTATAGACTGAATTCAGGTAGCTTTCCAGGCTGGTCGGTTTTCGGCCCAGCAGTTTCTCCAGGTCAGTACCAGCTGCACTGTCAAATTCACCCAGGCGGATGGCTTCGGCAAATCCGGCAAACATGGCGATAAGATGGGCGGGTACGCCGGCCTGTGTCAGTACGGTTTTGTATTCCTCCTGTGAAGGACTGATATATCCAATTGTCTTACCGCTGGCTTTGCTGATGGTATCGGCCACCTGCTGAAAGGTCCAGGCGCTGGTATTGGAAATATTGTATGTTTTGTTTTCGTGTCCGCTTCCGGTCAGTACGTTTGCCACGGCTTCTGCCATTTCTTCACGGAGGGCATAGGCACCGGGGGTGTTGCCGGCCGGCCAGTATACACCGGACTCCAGTACTTTCTCACCGATAAAGACCGGGACAAAATCCATGTACAGGTTATTCAGGAAGATGGTGTAGGGGATCCCGCTTTCATGGATCAGTTTTTCCGTGTGGATATGCGATTGCGCCACAAAGGCGATCGGGGAGGCATCGGATTCATCGGTACGGACAAAGCTGGTGTACAGGATGTGTTTTACGCCCGCCTCCGTTGCAGCTTTTACGGCGTTGGCCTGTTGTACACGGCGGTTTTCAATATCGTTGGAAGAGACGAGCAACAGTTTATCCACGCCAGTGAAGGCTTTGACGAGGGAGGCATAATCCACATAATCGCCCTTGCGTAACTCAATGCCCAGGGTTTTCAGGTTTTCTGCTTTGGCTTCATCCCGCACCAAGGCGGCGATGGAAGAGGCTGGAGTCCCTTTTTTTAATAGAAATTCAATGGTGGCTTTACCAAAATGCCCGGTAGCCCCTGTAACTAAGATCTTCATGTTTATTTGTTTTTTATTGAAGACACAAAATTACCTATCTTCGCTATCTAAAGTATAGTAGTATACTAAAGTATAGTGCTATACTTTTGTATACCGGCTAAAAATATTGTCTATGATACGCGCCTCCAGCCTGAAAGAAGTAAAAGCCTGCCCGGTACAGTTTGTACTGGCGGTGAATGATACGATGAATGTGATCAGCGGAAAGTGGAAGCTGCCGATCATCGGGTCATTGTTGTACAATAAGAAACGATTCACCGAAATCCAGCGCAATATCCAGGGCATTACACCCCGGATGTTGTCGAAAGAACTGAAGGAACTTGAACTGAACGGTATTGTGACAAGGACCGTCTATGATTCACAACCTGTAACGATCGAGTATGCGTTGACACCTTCGGCACGTACCCTGAGTGGAGTGCTGGATAAGATGGTGGAGTGGGGCTGAAGGCGCCGCACCGCTACCTCGGGTTTCTCGGCAC
>DAORKK010000177.1:0-6524 GCA_035439525.1 Chitinophagaceae bacterium | reverse complement strand
ACCTCAAGGATCCTTTCTCCGCTGATCGTGGGTGATGCACACTATGATTGTGCCAACCGCGTGAAGTCTATGCTTCAGCGTTATAAAGAATTACAGGATATCATCGCGATCCTCGGTATGGATGAACTGAGTGATGAAGATAAATTAGTCGTATTCCGCGCCCGTAAAGTACAGCGTTTCCTTTCACAGCCCTTCCACGTAGCGGAAGCCTTTACCGGTCTGAAAGGAGTACTCGTACCGATCGAAGAAACCATCCGTGGTTTCAATATGATCATGGACGGAGAAGTGGATGAATATCCGGAAGCCGCGTTCAACCTGGTAGGTAGCATCGATGATGCTATTGAGAAAGGTAAGAAACTGATGAGCGCGGCTCAGGGGTAACCCCCCGTCCCCCTGAAGGGGGCTCAGGATGAGCAGTTACTTTTTATTCGAATAGTTCTTTATCAGAAAGTTGTGTTGGGCATTTAGGTGCCATCAATTCAACTTGCATTTTATAATTATTAGGTAATCACTTTAAAGTATTTTATACTTTAGGGTACAAAGCCCCTTTAGGGGTTGGGGTATATGAATTTAGAAATATTAACACCAGAGAAAAAGCTGTTCAGCGGTGAAGTGTACGGGGTACAGATGCCCGGTATCACCGGTAGCTTTGAAGTGCTGGATAAGCACGCACCGATGGTCAGCGCCCTCAAAGCCGGCAAAGTAAAAGTGCTGAAGGATAAAACCAATGCAGCAGCGGCCAATTATGAAGTACAGAGTGGTTTTGTGGAAGTGCTGAATAATAAGGTGACGGTACTGGTGGAAGGTGCTGTAGAATTATAAATAAACTCCGGTAATAAATTTAAAAGGCTGTCTCAAAAGAGGCGGCCTTTTTTGTGTCTGCCACTTTCCGCTTCGCGGATATTTTAACACATAGGCTATCCCATGCTCTATGTGTCTCCTATGACTCTATGTTGCTATGTGTTTAAAACAAGCGGCGAAGCAGCCTTTTGAAAGGGGCTTTTATTTGATTCCAGCCGCATATTTAATCCCCCCCAGGCAATGTTCCAGGAACAGGGGTTCTGCAAATGAAGCTTCAGTATGGCCAAGGGCGGTATAGAAACTCCGGCCACCATCATAATCATGATACCAGGCGATGGCATGATTGTTCCCGTTTTTTCCCCCGGTATAACTGCCTTCATCAATGCGCAGCAGGGTATGGGTTGACGGATTAATATTTTTAAAATTATACCACTCATCAAAACGCTCCCAGGTATCTGGTAAAGAAGCGGTGGACAGATGTGTTTTGTCAATCCGGTAAAGACGGGCCGTCTGTTGTTTGGGATGACTCTCAAAACTGGCCCCCACCAGACCTACATACCAGGGCCAGTCATACTCAGTATCCGTGGCGGCATGAATTCCCACAAATCCTTTTCCGGAACGGATAAATTTTTCAAAGGCCTGCTGCTGGGCACTATCCAGCACATTGCCGGTAGTGCTCAGGAAAATAATGACATCATATTGCTTCAGGTTTTTAACAGTGAAAAGGGCCGCATCCTCAGTGGTATCAACTCCAAATCCCCGGGAGGCCCCTGATTCCATCAGTGCTTTTTTGCCGGCAGGGATCGAGGTATGACGGTATCCCATGGTCCTGGAAAAAACAAGCAGCCGGGTTTTCTTCATTGGATTAAATGCCGAAAGCAATCCAATGGAAACGGCGGTAATAAATAACAGGAAGGAAATACGTTTCAGCATGGGAATTATGATTTGGGTTTTATTTTTTTCCTGAGTTCCTGTTCGGCATACCCGAATACTTTTTTCATCAGGTCTGTTTTACGGAGTTCATATTTCGACCGGACCTGTTCCTCTTCATTGGCCACCATCAGGAATAATCCGTCAATCACACGGGCCGTAATAAAATCAGTCAGACTGCTTTCAAGGGGTTTATTGATAAAGGGAATATTATTATACATACTGGTGATACTGCTCCATTCTTTATCAGCACCTTCCACGCGTATAGTACTGTCTATAATCGGACGGAAGCCAGCCATCAGGGAAGGCTTCATGGTTGTTTTAAAATAGTCAGTAGCGGCATGAGGGTTATCGGTGACCAGTATTTTTGCGGCGTCTTTGACTGACATTGATTTCAGCGACTCCGTGAAAGCAGGCCGGGCCACACTGACTGCGGCGGACATCGCCCGGGTAAACTTACCGGTTACCTGGTTGATTGCTTTGTCGAAGCCCAGGTCCCGTAAAGTCCGTTCAATTTTTTCAGCTTCTCCCGGAAAGGCAAAACGTACCAGTGGATTACCATTGGGATCGGCAAATGCATCAAAGCCTTTGAATAATCCCTGGGATAGGGCTTCTTTCAGTCCCATCGCCATTTCCAGTTCAGAGGGAACCAATCCCAGTTTTTTAAGGGTGCTGCATTGTAATCCGGTTAATCCCAGCAGGAATACCAGTAATAGTTTGCGCATAAATATTAATTGAGTTGAGGGTCGAGCGGGAAATTGATCATCATTTCAAATTCACCCCCGAGATGGCGTAAGGCTTCTTTCCAGATTTCTTCATGTTTTTCAAGGAAGACCAGTTTCCGGTTTGCTTCCACCGTGAGCCAGGTTTTTTCTGTCATTTCGGTATTCAACTGCCCTTCACCCCATCCGGAATAGCCAATAAAGAAGCGGATTTTTTCCGGGTCCATCCGGCCTTCCTGTAACAGGGTAATCACACTTTCGAAGTTGCCACCCCAGAATACACCGGGAACGATTTCCTGTCCGCCCGGAATTTCTTCCGGCAACTGATGGAGAAAATGCAGGGAATCTTTTTGTACCGGTCCGCCGTCAAACACCGGGATAGGGTGTCCTTCCAGTTCGGGAATCAGTTCATCCAGGGTATTTTGAATAGGCCGGTTCAGTACAAAACCAAAGCTGCCTTCGGTCTGGTGTTCGCAGAGCAACACCACCGTCCGGAGGAAATTCGGATCCTTCAGAAAAGGGTCTGCAATCAGTAATATGCCGGATGCCGGATCAATCATAGTTCAATTTAAGGTTAAAATTTATTTTTTACCAGTCCTGTTCAGAAATTAATTGCCCGGGATGAAAGCTAAACGGACGTTAAATTGATCTTCCGGTAGTCCGGGAGTAGTAGTCGCAGCAACAGGCTCCGTACATTTGCTGCCGGATCAAAAGCCGGATAGTGTCGTGAAAATAAACCGGATACAGTATATTACAAACCGATTGGACAAACCGTGAAACGCATTTTTACCATAATTACAGTACTGATCAGTCTTTCGATGATCGGACTCATCCTGATCCAGGTTTCCTGGATCAATAATATGGTGCTGCTCCGCCAGGAACAAATCAAGCACAGTGTGGAGGAAAGCACAAAGATGGTGGGCAACGAACTGTCTCAGCACAAGAGCAGTTTTTCACCACGCAATCCCAGGAAGGGGCTGCTGAGTGATGAATTTTCCCTCGATATTTTTAAGCCGATCACCATCGGTCAGCGCTTTAATCTCGAAGACATTAAAAACAAGATCAGGCGGGCTTTTTTGCAGAATAAGCTGAAAAACATTCCATTTGAATTTGGTATTGCCTCATTTGATAAGAATGATAATAATGTGTTTGAGATCGTATCGCCCAATTTTGTAATTGCCTATGAAGACACTATCAATAACTGGACCTGCCCGGTACTGATGGAGGCATTCAGCGGGACTGCAGGAGAAAATACTACGATCAGCGAAGGCCTTTTTGTAGTGATTCCCAATATTAAAAGCCTGGTTCTGAAAGATCTCCGCTGGAGGATTGCCACTTCTGTACTGTTTACCATCATCATCCTGGCCGCCTTTTACCTTACCGTTCGCACCATGTTGCGACAGAAAAAACTGGGCGAGATCAAGAATGACTTTATCAATAACATGACGCATGAGTTTAAAACACCGATTGCCACCATCTCGCTGGCCGTGGATGCCATGCGGAATGATAAAGTGATCAGTGACAAGGATAAACTCCGTTATTTCAGCGGGATTATCAAGGAAGAGAATCAGCGGATGAACCGGCAGGTGGAAACCATCCTGAAAGCCTCGCAACTGGAAAAACAGGAAGTGGACCTGAATCTCAAACCGGTCCACGTGCATGAGATCATCAAAGATGTGGTGGGAAATTTTGCCCTTCAGCTGGAAAGTAAGAACGGTAAAGTGGACCTGTTGCTTAATGCCACCAATGACCTGGTGGAGGCTGATGAAGTGCATTTTTCCAACCTGGTCAATAATCTGGTCGATAATGCGGTGAAATATGCCCGCGATAACAACCCGCCACAAATCCGGATCAGTACCCAGTCTGGCAGTAAATACTTCAACCTCCGTATCGAAGACAATGGTATCGGTATGAACCGAGATACCTTAAAACGCATCTTCGAACGTTTCTACCGGGCCCATACCGGTAATATGCACAATGTAAAAGGCTTCGGTCTCGGCCTCAGCTATGTAAAAACCATGGTGGAAGCCCATCACGGGGAGATTAAAGCGGAGAGTACACTGGGGAAGGGAAGTGTGTTTACGATTGATATTCCATTGAAGAGAGGATAGGGGATTGTTATTGCCTGAATCAAAAAATGAAGGCTAACCCTGTAATGCTGCATGTATGACTTACCTTAAAATACTTCTTGCTTCTTTATTTCTATACCTGTCTGCTTCCGGGCAAACTGAAATTCAGCTGGTTTTAAAAAATCCGGAGAATCATCACATCGATAAAGTGGACGCTTTTGATTTGAGCCAGGTGGAAATTTATAAGTATAAGTTTAAGGATACATTGTTACTCAGATTCAAAAAGAACAATATTGACTGTTATAATATCCGGTATCATGAGAATGGGAAAATGTATAGACAGCAGATATGGCTTGATCCCGGGAAAATCACAATCAAAGCCCATATTGACGGTGACAATCTGGTCATTGATACCGTACTGAATTCTCCGTTTTATTACCAGGTCGCTGATTTTAATGAAGCATACAGATCTTTCTTGACAACCCGGGACAGTACCGGGATGAATACTTTTTTGCTAAACAGTTTTGAGGAAAACAGCAACAATCCTTTTTCAATGAATGTAGGACTCTATTTTCTGACATTGAACCAGAATAAAAAGGATCAGCTGCAAAAGCTAAGAACACTGATTGATGGCCAGGCAGGCCGGTTTAACTGGTTCCTGCTTTTTCCGATGGTATCGGGCCGTCTTGACAAACTGTTAACCGTAAACAGAATTGACTTTGCAAAGTTCTCATTCATTAATGAGTATAAAAGGAAAACTGCGATCAAACTTGACGGGGCTGAATTTTATGTAATTGATTGCTGGTTTTTGGCTTGTATGCCCTGTATTGCACAGCATAAAGAGATAAAGGAAAATTTAGATAAACTGAGGAGCAGGAAAGTTGAAGTTATCGGGGTGTCAACTGACAGGGACTGGAAGAAATGGAAGACTTATTTGACGGATCATAATTATACCTGGGCCAACTTTACGGAGGATAAATCACTGGCTTTTACAAAAGAGCTGAGTATCGCGGCTTTTCCTACATACCTTATATTAAATAAAGACGGGGAAATTCTGGAATCATTCAATTCCTTTAAGGAAGTACTCATGAGATTTCAGATCGTTGAGTAGGTACGGTAAAGTTTGGCGGTTTTCTGGTGGGTAACCGGGAAACGTGGATCGGCATTCAGGTGAGGTTGTTTTGCTATTGTGTATGATTATTGAATGTAGTAGCTCAATAATGGACGGCGTTTCTTACCGGATGGCAGGTTCCTCTCTTCGCTTTTTGATGGAAGTAAAACAACAAACTCTCCTAAGAAGAGTATTCCAAACGACCAAACCTCTAAACCTCCTTCCCGCTCCACAACAAACTCCCGTCCCCATAACTCAGAAACCGGAACTCATTTTCCAGCGCATAATTGTACACGTTTCGCCAGTCATCGCCAATCAATGCCGCTACCAGCAATAACAAGGTGGATTGCGGCTGATGAAAATTAGTAACCAGCCCATTGATGATCCGGAATTGATAACCGGGAGCGATCAGGATCTGTGTTTTCGTCACTAATCTTTCAAGGTTATGTCCCTTCATCCATACCAGCAATGAACTCAATGCTTCCTTCGCTGATAACTCATTTTCTGTTCGTTTATACACTTCCCATTGGGTTATCTCTATACTCGTAACTCGTAACTCGCCGCTCGCAGCTTTCCGCCCGATCCAGTACAGACTCTCCACCGTTCTTAAAGAAGTAGTCCCGACCGTAATGACATTTCCGCTTAAGGACTTCAACAATGTTTCAATAAAGGACCGGCTCACATCGATCCATTCCGCATGCATATCATGCTCATCCATTTTCTCCGCCTTCACCGGTTTGAAAGTGCCGGCACCTACATGCAGGGTCACGTAATCATGGCGGATATTTTTTTCCTTCAGGGATTGGAATAGTTGTTCTGTGAAATGAAGGCCGGCTGTCGGAGCCGCTACGGATCCATCATACTTTGCATAAACGGTCTGGTATCGTTCGG
>DAORKK010000176.1:0-6538 GCA_035439525.1 Chitinophagaceae bacterium | reverse complement strand
GTGGCCACGGTAAAGAATAATATTTCACTGATGCTGAGTAACCTCTACTACCGGATGAAATTACTGGCTGATTTTATTAAGGGGCCTAAGTGAGGTAGATGTCCAGTAACCCTTCCGGCAGTTCAACCAGCACCTGCTTCTTTTTGTGATCCACTTTTTGCAATGACCCTTCATGCAGGGGAATCAGTACTTCTTTTCCTTTAATTTCCAGCCGGCATAATAACTGGTGCGGTTGCTCGATCAGTTCGAGTATTTCACCCAATGATTCCTTGTTTTCGATAATGGTGTAGCCCAGTAAACTGGCAGGAGCTGTTTTAGCAGCGAATTTTTTAAAATCTGTTTCAGGCAGCCATACCGGTTTCCGGGTCAGCTTCATAGCGGCTTCCCGGGTATTGACGCCTTCGAGTTTGATATAAATTTCTTCTTCCGATTTGATTTTTGTGGATTCAATAAACCAGGGAAGAAAGGAATTCTTCTTTTCTTCCACGAATAGGGCGCTGAGTCCTTTGAGTGAAGTCTTTTTACCCAGCTCATGTTTTAAAAGCAATTCTCCCTGCAGGCCATGCACGGCCACGAATTTTCCTATGTTATAATATTCTGCCATCTGATAGCCACGAAAATAAAGTTTTTAACCGGCCTTGGCCGCGGATAATTTTTGCCTGCGGCAAAATGGGGTGGCCACTAAAACACACGAAAACGCACGAAAAATACAAGGCCACGGATTACACTGATAAGCACGGATCTGATACAGAACACTCAGGAGGGGCTGTTGACTACTAACTCCCGACTACTAACTCCCGACTAACGTTGGCCTGCCTTTCTGTATTTTTCGTGCGTTTTCGTGTGCTTTAGTGGCCAAACAAAAAATCCCGGCCAACGGCCGGGATTCATGAACTTTCAGGATGCGGACATTTTATTATCCTTCACCACCGCCACTGCCTTCGGGTCTGCGCTCAGGTCTGCGACCTGTGCTGGGAACTCTTCTGGCTCTTTTCTGACGGTAGGCCTCTTCCTGGCGTCTTTTCACTTGTGCTTCGTGCTCGGCACTCCACTTCGTGAATTTCTCCATGGCTGTAGCATCATCAAAAAGTCCGAGGCTAACGCCACGGAGCAGGTGTTTCAGGAACAACACGCCCTTGAAGCTGAGGATACGGCGAACAGTATCGGTGGGTGTAGCACCTTTGTTCAGCCACTCCAATGCCTTTTGACGATCCAGCTGAATAGTAGCAGGAACAGTCAGGGGATTGTAAGTACCTAATTTCTGGATGAATTTACCGTCGCGGGGTGCCCGTGAATCGGCTACAACAATGAAGTAAAAGGGTCTTTTCTTAGACCCGTGTCTCTGAAGACGGATTTTTGCTGACATAAATAGACATTTAACAGCGTTAAACAATAATTGTTAGTTCCGGTAGATACCGGAGAGCGAAGATAGGAATTTGATCGGAAAATGCAACGTTTGAGAGAACAGTTCGTAGTTAGTAGTTCGTAGTTAGTAGTCCCTCCTGAGCGGAGTAGTTAAAAACCCTGTAATCTGCTTTTCTTAACCAAAGAATTAAAAATATAGTGTTGTTTATCAGATAGTTATATTGAAAATATGGAAAATGGCCTTATTATTCCAGCTATGTATTTTTTGTTCTTCTCTTATTACTTTTCCATTTAATAAACTGCGTTTTAAAAAATCGAATGCTCAAAGTTGTAAAAACTGAAACAAGATTAGCTGACTACTAACTTCTAACTACTAACTCCCGACTACTTTCTGCCGGGCATCATCTTCCCAAACGCCCCCATTTTATTCATGTTCTTCATCATGTCCCGCATCTGTTCAAACTGTTTCATGAAATTGTTGACTTCCTGGATATCCTTGCCGCTTCCTTTGGCGATCCGTTTTTTGCGGCTGCCGTCGATCAGGTCCGGGTCGGCGCGTTCAGCCGGTGTCATCGAGTTGATCATGGCTTCAATGCCTTTGAATGAATCGTCATTGATATCGAGATCTTTTACCTTGCTGCCCAGTCCGGGTATCATCCCCAACAGGTCTTTCATATTCCCCATCTTCTTGATCTGTTCCAGCTGCATTTTGAAATCGGCAAAATCGAATTTATTCTTCCGGAGTTTGGCTTCAAGTTTTTTGGCTTCTACTTCGTCAAACTGCGCCTGTGCTTTTTCCACGAGTGAAGTGATATCACCCATGCCGAGAATACGCTGGGCCATCCTTTCGGGATAAAACACATCCAGGGTATCCATTTTCTCCCCGCTGCTGGTAAACTTGATCGGCTTATTAACCGTGTACTTGATCGAAATAGCCGCACCACCCCGGGTATCGCCATCCAGCTTTGTTAATACCACACCGGTAAAGTCTAACCGCTCATTAAAGGCCTTGGCGGTATTCACCGCATCCTGCCCCGTCATACTGTCCACCACAAAGAGAATCTCTTGTGGATTTACGGCATTCTTTACATTGGCGACTTCCGTCATCATCACTTCATCCACGGCCAGGCGGCCGGCGGTATCGATGATGACCACATTTTTATTTTTACTGCGGGCTTCTTTTACCGCATTATTGGCAATGACCACCGCATCCTTACTCTCCAGTTCAATATGTACATCCACCCCGATCTGCTCACCCAATACCCGTAATTGTTCCATGGCCGCCGGACGATAAATATCTGCCGCCACCAGCAGGGGAGAGAGGCCTTTTTTGGTTTTGAGGAAATGGGCCAGTTTACCACTGAAAGTGGTTTTACCCGAACCCTGCAGACCCGCGATCAGGATCACCGCCGGATTACCCTTGGCATTGAAAACGGCTTCTTCGCCGCCCATGAGTTCGGCCAGTTCATCCTTTACAATTTTGGTCATCAACTGACCTGGAGAGATTGCATTGATTACCTTTTCACCCATCGCTTTATCCTTCACTTTATCCGTGAATTCCTTCGCGATTTTATAATTCACGTCCGCATCCACCAGGGCCCGGCGGATATCCTTCACCGTACTGGCAATATTGATCTCGGTAATCCGTCCCTGGCCTTTTAAATTCTTAAAGGCACTTTCGAGTTTTTCCTGTAATGAATTGAACATAGTCTTTACTTCTTTTATACTAATTCATGGTTCGACACGCTCACCATGACAAGAACAGCCCGTTGTCACCCTGCCTGTCCCGCCAAATGCGGGGAGCTTGCCGAAGGGTGCCGAAGACAAAAGAAAAAAGTGAACCGAAGTTCACTTTTTAACGAGTTGCAAAGATAGGTCAAGTAGAGTTTATATCATGCGCCTAAATAGGTTCTTAATAGTTTACAACGGTTGGAGGTTTTGAGCTTGGTGATCGCTTTATCCTTGATCTGACGAACCCTTTCGCGGGTCAGGTTAAAACGTTCCCCGATATCTTCCAGGCTCATCGGATGATCCACCCCAATACCAAAAAAGAAGCAAATAACCTCTTTTTGACGGTCGGTGAGGGTCTTGAGGGAGCGGTCGATTTCGGTTTTCAGGCTCTCATTATGATCCAGTTCGTTGTCTGTTTTTTCAGCATTCGGGTTCTCCAGCACATCAATCAGGGTGTTTTCCTCGCCTTCAGACAGCGGGGAATCCATACTCACGTGCCGGGCATTGATACCCAGGGTTGAGGATACTTCTTCAATATCCATATTGAGTACTTCAGCCAGTTCTTCGGCAGAAGGTTCCCGCTCGTATTGCTGTTCAAGCTGGGAAAAGGCTTTCTGAATCCGGTTGGTCAGTCCCACTTTGTTCAGGGGCAACCGCACAATCCGGGCCTGTTCGGCCAGTGCCTGTAAAATGCTCTGGCGGATCCACCAGACCGCATAGGAAATAAATTTAAAACCACGGGTTTCATCAAAACGCTGGGCGGCTTTGATTAGCCCCAGGTTACCCTCATTGATGAGGTCGGGGAGCGAAAGACCCTGGTTCTGGTACTGTTTGGCCACAGATACTACAAAACGCAGATTGGCCTTTGTCAGCCGGTCCAATGCACGCTGGTCGCCCTGTTTGATCAGGGTCGCTAATTTGACTTCTTCTTCCGGGGAGATAAGTTCTACCTTGCCGATTTCCTGCAGGTATTTTTCCAGGCTTTGGGACTCACGATTGGTAATAGACTTCGTGATCTTGAGTTGTCTCATGCTCATAGGTATGGTTTTAAATGGTGTATTTTAAGGGTTAAAGAATAAGTTTGGTTTGGTCTTATACTCTAAAAATACCCACCACAGTGTCTAGGTTGTACAGAAAGTATTGAACTTCAAGGGCAATTTAACGTAATTGCCCATACGCGCCAAATTAATTTTGGCATCCTATTAACGAATTCATCCTCAATTTATTTTGTCAAAACAGTTGCGGAAACAAATAGGGGGAAAAATAAGTGCTAAAATATTTTGCAGCAATGATTTATTTTCTATTATTGCAGCTATCGCGATGAAGTGATAGAAACCAATGAGTAAACAACTATATACCTTAGAATTCCCGGTCCGCTGCTCCCCGTCCATCTTATTTGAATTCCTCTCCACCCCCGCCGGTCTTGGCGAGTGGTTTGCTGATAAAGTAGATGAAAGAGACAATATCTTTTATTTTGGCTGGAATGGGGCTTTTGAAAAAGCCGAAGTGATGGAAATAGAACAAGATAAATATATACGTTATCACTGGCTGACGGCCCCCAAGGAGGAATATTTTGAATTCCGGATCGAAAAGTCTGAGATTACCAATCAGACGATCCTGATAATTAAGGATTTTGCGGAAAAGAAAGAAATCAAGGATCAGAGTATGCTTTGGGACTACCAGGTGAAGGAACTCTTTCACCGCCTCGGCAACTAACCCGTATACCTGGTCAACCGGATCAAACGGCCAAAATCAGCCAGCAATCGTTCCCCCATTTGTTCCCAGTCCGACAGTTCCTGCCGGCAGGACAGCTTTATAAAAGCCTGTTCCAGGATTATTTTTTCCCATTCAGCACTGTTTAAGGTCCGGACCGGCTGATAATAGTCATCCGTAAAATGATGCTGCCAGGGATCTGTACCGGTACAGATATACAGATTTTCCTCTTTTATATCAGCCAATGCGGCTATCAGGGAAGCCTCGGTTTGCTTTTTCCAATGTCCGGCCAGTTGCAGGGTAACATTGAAATAATGCCCCCACCAGAAAAAAGTGCGGACCGCAAATATATCGGCTGAACTAAATATGCGCGGATAATCCAGTATCCGGTACGGTAAGCCCAGGTATTGCTCACCTTTTGAAACTTTGGCGGGAATAGTAAGTATCGAAGGGGGAAGACCTGGTGCCTGATCCCGGAGCCACCGGGACTGTTCCGCCTGAAGGTCTGCCAGAAAAGAACTAACCGCATCCAGTACCCTGTTCTTTGTTAAAATCCAGTCTCCGTTGCACACCAGTAACTGCTCCTCTTCCGAAAGCCTTATTTTTGCTGACTTCATTTATTAAAGATAACGTGTTCAGGAAATTAGATAAACTCATCCTTAAGGCCTTTATCGGTCCCTTTATCGCAACGTTCTTTATTACGTTGCTGGTATTGGTGATCCAGTTTTTCTGGCTTTATATCGATGACTTTGTCGGTAAGGGACTTGGTCCTTCCGTCATATTTGAGTTTATCCTTTACCAGAGTGCGGTCCTGGTGCCCCTGGCCCTGCCCCTGGCGATCCTTCTTTCTTCCCTGATGACTTTTGGCAACCTGGGCGAGAGTTTTGAACTGGTGGCGATCAAATCGGCTGGTATTTCCTTGTTACGTTTTATGCGGCCGCTGTTTATCGTCAGCATTTTTATCAGTGGCATTGCCTTTGTTTTTTCCAATAATGTGATTCCGGTGGCCAACCTCAAATCCAGGACCCTGCTGGCTGATATCATATATGCCAAACCGGCATTTGATCTTAAAGAAGGTATTTTCTATGATAAGATCAGTGGCTTTGCTATCAAAATCGGTAAAAAGGAACAGAATGACAGTGTGATCCGGGATGTGATCATCTACGAACAGGGAAACCCGCTACAGGATAATTTTATCGTGGCAAAAAGCGGGATCATGCGGGTGACGGCCAATAAACGATTCCTTGAATTTAACCTGAAAGATGGCTGGCGTTACCAGGAACGGGGTAATGTATATGCCAATTCCAATATTGAATATATCCGGCTCGGGTTTAAGGAGTATAAAAAGCAGTTTGACATGAGTACGCTGGGGTTCTCCAACCGAACGGCAGACAGTGTCAATAAGAACAATGAGAAAATGTTCACCATGCGCCAGCTCAATGTAGCCATTGATTCGCTGAAAAAAGATATGGAACAGTCCAGGGATCGGTCCATCCGCGATATGTTTAATGTACTGCAGTTTAACAGCCTGCTGGATTCGGCCTGGAATAAACTGCCTCCGGACAGTACCAGGTACAGTAAGATAAAATCAGTCGACGAACTCCTGCCCGATTCTGCCCGTTCAAATATCAATGAAATGGCAAAAAGCACGGCGGGTTCGGTTAAAATCAATTCCGAATCGCTGTTCCAGATTTCAAAGGATAAAGGCCGCAACCTCCGTAAGCACCAG